>JAOAAA010000075.1 GCA_026419115.1 Gemmataceae bacterium | reverse complement strand
GTGCCCTTGCGGTGGAACTGGGGAGTCGAAACGTCACCGTGAATGCGGTGGCGCCGGGCTTTATCGAAACCGATATGAGTGAGGCGATCCGCAACAAGGCTGGGGATATTATCAAGAAGATGATTCCCCTTCGTAGAATCGGTACACCAGAAGATATTGCCGGCGTTGTGGTGTTTCTGGCCAGTCCCGAGGCAGGCTACATCACCGGACAAGTAATCACAGTGGATGGCGGCCTTAGCCTGGGCGCGTCCGCAGGCTAATTGCGAACTTTACAGGAGGTAACGGAAATGACAAAAGACGATATTTACCAAAAAGTGGCCGCCACCCTTGTGGATGCCTTGAACGTCGATGAGGATCAGGTCACTCCTTCGGCCACTCTTCAAGGAGACTTGGGGGCCGAATCGATTGACTTTCTCGATATCGTGTTTCGACTCGAACGAGAATTTAACGTGAAAATCCCTCGTGAGGAGCTTTTCCCTGAATCGATCTTCCAAGGGGACCCGAATCTGGTTCAAAACGGTCGAGTCACCGAAAAAGGCTTGGCAGAACTCCGCGAGAAAATGCCCTATGCCGACCTGAGTGAGTTTGAGAAAAACCCCACGATGGAAGCAATTGGCGATCTGTTCACGGTGGACCTGATCGTGCGTTACCTGCAAGGCAAACTGGGCGTTGCTGCTTAACTTTCGGACATCACCCCATGCGTTGGATTTGGATCGATCGTTTTACTGCCTTCGAGTCTGGGAAATCAGCAACGGCAATCAAAAACGTCTCACTTGCGGAAGATCACTTTCGCGAACATTTTCCCGGTTATCCCGTGATGCCGGCCCCGTTGATTCTCGAGGGGCTGGCGCAAACGGGGGGAATTCTTGTGGGGGAAGCCCGTCAGTTTCGCGAGAAAGTGGTTCTGGCGAAAATTCCCCAAGCCCAATTCTTGCGGGAAGTCTATGCCGGTGAGACCCTCACCTATCACGCGAGTATCCTCACTCTCCGCGATGAGGGGGCTTCGGTCCAATGTTCTGCTTGGGTGGGGAACGAAACCATTGTCCAAACCGAAATCTTTTTCGCTCATCTCGACCAAGCGCGGAGTGGGGCGATCTTTGGCGATAAAAATTTCGTCTTCACCGGAGGGTTAAAGGACATGCTTGGTTTGTCGAAGCTCACACCGAATGGGTGAGGTGAGTCAGTCGTTCGGGGGTGGGTGGATCGTTTCCTGTGTGTCTGAATTTGGGGGGTCAGAATGCCACGAGTTCGTCGGCGTGCGGTTATTACGGGTCTGGGGCTATTAACTCCTTTGGGGCAAGACCCCGAATCATTCTGGAATGCGCTGCGGGCGGGAACCTCGGCCACGCGCCGCATCAGCTATCCCGATGCTTCCCCCTTGCCTTGTCAACTCTCGGCGGAAGTGGGACCTTTCAAACCTAAGGACCTCATTCAACACCCCGATCCCACCAAGGCCAAGACCTTCCAAAAACAGGTGAATAATCTCATGGCTCGTACCGTGGTCATGGGTTTATGTGCCGGTCAATTAGCTTTCCGTCAGGCGAAACTTTCCCTCACGGAAGGAATCATTCCCGAACGGTTTGGAGTTGAGTTTGGGGCGGGGATGATCGCTTCCGAACTCGATGATTTGGGGCGAGCCGCTCGCATGAGTGTTGACCCCGAAACCAAACGGCCCGAACTAAAACATTGGGGAACCGTCGGCATTAAAGAAATTCCCCCTTTGTGGATGCTCAAATATCTTCCCAATATGCCTTCGTGTCATGTGTCGATCACCCTCGATGCTCGAGGGCCTAGCAACACCCACACACTCAGCGATGCTGCCAGCCTGATGGCTTTGGGGGAAGCCTACCGGATTATTGAACGGGGTGCCTGCGATTTGTTCGTGGTGGGGGGAACCGAGAGCAAGATGAATCCGTTGAGCTTGGCTCGACATAATCTGTTTCAAATGCTCTCGAAACGGCATCACGAACCTGAAAAAGCCCATCGTCCTTTTGATCGAGATCGGGATGGTTCTGTGTTAGGGGAAGCCGCTGCCGCGTTAATCTTGGAGGAATTGGATCGGGCAAAAGCACGCCAAGCCACCATTTACGCGGAATTGGTGGGCTTTGCTTCGGGGGTGGATCGCACCCGTGATGGAAAAGTGATGGCCAACGTCATCCGCAAGGCCCTGCACGAAGCCCAGATCGAGCCTAGTCAAGTCGATCATGTCAATGCTCAAGGCCTTGCAACCCCCTTCTCCGATCGTTGGGAAGCCAAGGCCATTCACGAAGTGTTTGGCGACAAAACTCCGGTGTGGTGTCTCAAAGGAAATCTCGGTACCAGCGGTGCAGCTGCAGGGGCCGTAGAGCTATTGGGGAGCACTTTGGCTTTGCACCATAACGAAGTTCCTCCCACCATCAATTGTGAACACCCCGACCCAGAATGCCGAATTGCGGTCCATAATCAGGGCATCAAACCGCTACAAAAACCGTATGTCGTGAAACTCAGCTTTACCGATATGGGACAAACTGCGGTGGCTGTTTTGAAAAAATGGGAATGAGTCAAACTCTGCGATTTTGAAAAAGTAGGAATGAGATAACTTCATTGGCTTGGTTCGAGAACGAAACAGAGAGTCTTTTATGCGTCGGATTGTGATTACCGGAATGGGGGCTATTACCCCTTTAGGCAATTCGCCTAAAGAACTCTACTCCAATCAATTAGAGGGCAAAAGCGGAGCCGGACCGATCTTCCGATTCGATGCCAAAACTTTCCCCACCACTTTTGCCTCTCAGGTCAAAGGGTTTGATCTCGCGCAACATATCCAAGGGTCCGAGGCCTTTACTCAATGCGGGCTGAACACGAAATTTGCCTTGGCCGCCGCTCGGTATGCTCTCGAGGATGCGGGCTTGCTCCAAAATTCCAAGGTCAATCGAGAACGAATCGGCGTTTATCTCGGTTCCGGCGAAGGTTCGCACGATTTCCCCAATCTCTCTGCTGCTCTGGCCGCAGGAACCCCCGAATCGGGCTTCAAAGTCGATCCGGTGGCTTTCTGGAAAAGTGCCCTCGCGACCTTTGGACCGCAGCACGAATACGAAATGGAAATGCACACTACTTCGGGCCGGCTTGCAAACTATTTCGATCTCCAAGGACCGAACTACACTTGCCAAACCGCCTGCGCTGCCAGCGGGCAAGCGATTGGTGAGGCACTAGAGCTATTGCGTCGAGGCGATTGCGATATTATGATCTCCGGCGGGTCGCACAGTATGATTCACCCGTTCGGGGTCAGTGGCTTTAATTTGTTGACCACCTTATCCTTGCGGAACCACGAACCGACCAAAGCCTCGCGTCCGTTTGACCTCAATCGGGACGGCTTTGTTCTGGGGGAAGGGGCCGGCATGATCGTCATGGAAGAGCTGGAACATGCACAGGCTCGGGGCGCCCACATCTACGCCGAACTCGTCGGCTACGGCACCACGGCAGATGCCTATCGTGTGACCGATTCTCACCCCGATGGTCGTGGGGCCGCCGAATGCTTGCGCTTGGCCTTGCAGGATGCTGGCCTCAAACCTGAGGATGTCGATTACATCAATGCTCACGGCACGAGCACCCAAGTCAACGATCGAGCCGAAACCATTGCTATCAAACATGTCTTCGGTGAGCAGGCCTATAAAACACCGATTTCGAGCAGCAAGAGTATGCTAGGACATTTAATCTGTGCTGCCGGTGTGGTTGAGATGATCACTTGTGTGATGACCATCCAAAATGGGGTCATGCCGCCCACAATCAACTACGAGACACCCGATCCCGATTGTGATCTCGACTATATCCCCAATACCGCACGCGAGAAAAAGGTGAATGTTGCCGTCTCGAATAGCTTTGGTTTCGGCGGTCAAAACGTCTCTTTAGTGGTGAAACGATTCCAGTAGTTTGCTCCCCTCTTTGTCCCTCCTCCTCATATCGAAGTTTGCATCGGGAGATAGACTCCTCTGGGGTTGGTGTGGTGTGTGAAAATCGTTTTTTTATCTGGCTATGAGATTTTGGGATTTCAACTCACCATTCTGAAGGGGCGATTCTTTTGGGCGACAGGGCCATTTCCCACGAATTGCCCCGAATAAAACACGAATCCCCCGCGGTCCTGATTATGTTCTGACCTATCAATACATTTCAATTCGTTAGGACGATGAAGCCAACCTCGGCATGAATCCTGTTCGTTCCTCCAAAAACCTAAACATGGTTGCTATTTCGTTGATGCTTCACGGCGGGGCGAGCAAGTGAGTGACTTTGTCAAAGAAATGCCTTGCAAACCCTTCAAAGTAAGGGGGGGGGTTAAATGGAACTCGATCGGTCTTTAGATATTGCCTTGGGCAAGTGTTTCAAACCCTTCAAAGAAAGAGGCAGGTTAAACATCTTTCCACTCGACAAACGCTTCGAGTGCATAGAACTCGGGTAAGCCCAGAGCATCGTAAACGTGAGCCGTTTGGCGATTTCGTTCTTCGGCCCGTTGCCAAAATTCTCGCGGGTCACTTCCTCCCGGAAACATCGCCTTATCTTTCTGCGATTGATGCCGGAAAATCGCGTCTTTTTTTCGCTCCACGGTTTCCGGACTTAGGGGGACCGCCTTTTCAATCTGATGCGGTTCCCATTCTTCCCAAGCGCCCCGATATAACCACACCTCGAAGGTTTGCCCCTTTTTGCGGACGCGGCGCACAGCCTCGTAAATGGCTTCGGCACAGAGGCGATGGGTTCCATGTGGGTCCGAAAGCTCACCGGCCACATAAATTTGGGCTGGTTGCAATCGCTCAAATAGATTGACAATATCTTGAATATCCTCGGGGAAAATCGGAGCTTTGGCGATTGTCCCCGTGCGATAAAAGCGGAGATTCATGAATACCAATTGCTCGGCAGGGATACCACAAGCCAACGCGGCCGATCGGGCTTCGGTTTCTCGAATCAGCGATTTAATCTGCAACACTTCTTCCGAATCGGGTTGACCGGGCCTTTTACTATCTAGAAATTTTTGGACCCGTTCTTTTACCCCTGCGGTGGCTTCGGTACTGATGCCAAACAATCTGTTGAACGACTCGACAAAGTCCGCAAAGCGACGGGCATCGTGATCGAACACAGCGATATTCCCACTGGTCATGTAGGCAATATGAACCTTGTGCCCTTGTTCATTCAGCCGAATGATCGTGCCGCCCATGCTAATCACATCATCATCCGGATGAGGGCTAAAAACCAGAATGGTTTTCTTCTCGGTCATTCCTGCAGGATGGGTACAAATGGTTCGTTGCCGATCTTGGAAGATTTGCTCACCGAGTTTTTCCGCAGGTCCATGTTCCCGAAGCAAATCATACAGGTGATGATCTCGAAAATCGCGATCCGAGAGCTTCAAAAGGGCTTTTTTGACCTTCAGGCTCAACCAGACAACGGCTTGTCGAATCCGCTCGGGAGTCCAATCGACTGTGGTGACCTCCCAAGGGCGTCGAAACACCGTCAATTCCCCAGCCGCAGCCTCATCGAGTAAGAAAGTAGCATCGGGGTGACTTTGCAACAAACTGGCAGCAATCGCTTCGGTGGCGGGTTGCTCAATGGCTTTGACCACAATCGGGGCTTTGTGTTCACCAAAAGCCATGATGACGATTTTGCGGGCTTCCATGATGGTACCCACACCCATCGTAATGGCCGACTGCGGAACGTTATCTTCGCCGAAAAATCCCGCGGCTGCATCTTTTCTCGTCACTGGGTCAAGTGTCACCAGCCGAGTTCGCGAGTTCCGAGTAGACCCCGGTTCATTGAAACCAATATGCCCCGTTCGACCAATCCCTAATATCTGAAGATCGATGCCACCCGCTTTGCGAATGGCTTGCTCGTACAGGGCACAATGATCCTCCACCTGATCGGGTCGAAGTGTCCCATCGGGGATGTGGATATTGTGTTTTTTGATGTTGACATGTTGGAAGAAAGTTTCATGCATCCACCGACGGTACGAGTGGGGATCGTTCCCATCCATGGGGTAGTATTCATCAAGGTTAAACGTGATGACCCCAGAAAAATCGAGTCCTTCCTCACGGTGCAGACGAATGAGTTCACGATACAGGCCAACCGGTGTCGAACCGGTTGCTAAACCCAGTACGGTAGGGCGACCAGCGGAGTTATTTTCTCGCACCAGTCGTTCGACGATTAAAGCAGCATGACGGGCTGCTTCGCCAGAGGTTTTGAAAACAAGGGTACGAAGCCGAGCATTCGGTACAAATTGTGTTGACATTGTTCCATCGCGGTCTAAGGGAGAAATACGGACCGAGAGGATAACCTACAAACTCAACAAAAATCTCAAAGGTCATTTATTGGCAGAATCGGAAATTTATCCAAAAGTGGCTCATCCCTATTCGACTCAGGAACGATTCAGAAACAGAGGAAGCAATCGTCGACCGACAATTCGACTTAGGTAGGTACCACGACCCGAGTGAGCAACTCACGCACGACGGCCGAGGCATCGCCCCCCCCCCGAAGCACTAAGCGATGCGACAAAACCGGAACCGCTAAATCCTTGACATCATCGGGTACGACAAAATCTCGGCCATGCAAATAGGCCGAGGCTTGCGCCACTCGATAATATCCCAACGCTGCCCGAGTGCTGGCCCCCAAAGAAATTTCGGGACGGTTTCGCGTCAATTCGATAATGTCAATCAAATAATCAGCAATGCTATCATCCACGCGAATTTCTCGCACGGCGTGTTGCATCTGCACCAATTCTTCACCGCGTAAAATCGGCTTCAGATCGTCCACCGGTTCGCCCGTCCGGTGCTGCTTCAACAAATCCCGTTCGGCTTGTCGAGCGGGGTATCCCAGCGAAACTCGCAACGTGAACCGATCCAACTGGCTTTCCGGCAACGGATAGGTTCCTTCAAACTCGTAGGGGTTTTGGGTACCAATCACAAAGAAAGGTGGCCCCAACGGACGGGTTTTTCCTTCCAAAGAAACTTGTTTCTCGGCCATGGCTTCGAGTAGGGCCGATTGGGTGCGTGGCGTCGCTCGATTGACCTCATCGGCCAATAGAACTTGCGTAAAAATGGGGCCGGGTTGAAAACGAAACTCGCCACTAGGGGGATGATAAATACTCGTCCCCAAAAGGTCCGCAGGCAACAAATCGGGTGTAAATTGGATTCGGCGAAAATCCAACGAAATCGATTTGGCAATGGCCTTCGCCAAGAGGGTCTTGCCCACCCCTGGAACATCTTCAAGAAGAACGTGCCCCTCTGCAAGCAGGGCGATGACCACCATGCGGATCACCTCGGGCTTACCGAGAACCACCGAACCAACATGGTCTAGCAATCGTTGCAGATTTTGCGAAGTCTGTTCTGCCATGGACGTTACCTAAGATTAAAAAGTTAAGATATGAAAACTACAGGTATCGGGTGAGTGGTCGAGCCACAATCCTTCCGATCCCATAGAAGAATCGAAATAAGAGCCTCGTCAATTTGGCGCTTCCGTTGATTTTTCTGTGCTTCCGCTTAATAATGGAAAAGCATCCTTTTGAATGGAACATCATGACCCATCCTATTACGAACCTTGCGGAATTAAGGGCCTCGGGCTGGAAATCCCGAAGCGTGAAAGAGGAAATTCGCTCGAACTTTATTCGTGCACTCCAATCCGGTGAACCGCTTTACCCCGGAATTATCGGCTACGAAGATACCGTGATTCCGGAAATCAACATTGCCTTGTTGGCGGGTCACGATCTGTTATTTCTGGGGGAAAAAGGTCAAGCCAAGTCTCGTCTCATGCGGTCTTTGGTTCGCTTTCTGGATCCCGAAATTCCCTATTTGGATATTCCGAACTCGCCGGTTCATGAAGACCCCGAAAAACCAATCACCAAAGCAGGGAAGGAATTGCTGGCCAATACGCCCCCTGAAAAAATCCCCATTGCTTGGTGGCCTCGAAAAGAACGTTATGCGGAACGATTGGCGCCCGGAACGAAATTTGCCGACATCATTGGCGAGATCGATCCGGCCAAACTCGCTTCCGGAACGAGTCTCTCAGCAGAAGAGGCGCTGCATTTTGGCCTGATCCCGCGCATGCATCGTGGTATCTTTGCCATGAATGAGATTCCGGAACTCGATGAACTGATTCAGGTCGGCCTATTCAACATTTTGGAAGAGCGAGATGTGCAAATTCGAGGCTATCCGATCCAGTTTGATCTCGATGTGATGATTCTGTTCAGCGCCAACCCCGCGACGTACAATCGTTCCGGTAAAGTGATTCCCCAGTTGAAGGATCGGATTGGTTCGTTGATCCAAACCCATTACCCCCGAGAACGGGACTTGGGTATTCAAATTATTGAACAAGAATCGGGGCTCAGTCTAGAGGGAGAGTATCCGGTTTTGGTCCCTTATTTCATGAAGGAAATCATCGAAGAAATCAGCGTGCAGGCCCGTAAGTCCAAATATGTCGATCAGCAATCGGGGGTGAGTGCCCGCTTCGCGATCGCCAACTATCGCACCATGGTTTCGAGTGCCCGTCAACGCGGCATTATCCTCAATGAAAAGCCCGCAGTGCCTCGAATCAGCGATCTAGGACATTTGCCCACAAGTTCGCTTGGGAAACTCGAACTCGATTTGATGGGCAGTAACCAAATGAACGAAAAACAAGTGCTCGATGCCATTATTGCCGAAGCGATTGGTGTGGTCTTCGAGGAATACGTCAAAGATTATGGGTTAGAGGAAATTGCCAATATCTTCTCGAAGGGGGTCAAAATCGAAGTGGGGGATATGCTCCCCTCGGCCGCTTATGCAGAACGATTGAAGCGGGTGCCCAAGGCTTGGGAAATCGCCTTCGAGGTGAACCCCAACGAAAGCGCTGCGATGCGGGCTTCCTGTGTCGAATTTGTTTTGGCAGGGTTGCACGCGACCGATCGAATTTCTCGTTCGACCCGCTTTGGGAAAATCGTTTACGAGACCTAACGCACCTCACCCCAGTGTCCCGCATCGATTCTGACACATCTATTTATTTTGCCTCAACGCCACGCTTTGTCTCACCTCCGCCTTCTACGCGATTGCTGAGAGATGACGGATGATCCCCTCCGAATTGCTCCCTTGACGAATCTGTTTCCTTTGCGGTATTGCCCACAATTCTGGAAGGAGGGGGATTCATGGACCTTGTTGATCTATTTAATCGGGCAGCCGGTGCCGAAGGGTTCCGAGGCTTATCGCAACCGGTGCAAATTGCCCTTCTTCTGGGGGCGTTCAGTTTTTTGCCCGCCTTGTTAATGACCACAACCTGTTACACGCGGGTCATAATCGTTCTCGCTTTTGTTCGTCAGGGAGTGGGAACGCAACAAGTTCCCCCCAATATGGTGCTTCATGGCTTGGCTTTGTTTTTGACCTTATTCATCATGAAGCCGACCTTAGATGAGATGGGAGATCGGGCGATTAACCCCTATCTGAATCAACAGATCGACGGGACCGAAGCCATCAAACGAGGGGCCGAATCCTTACAACGGTTCATGCTGCGGCAAACCCGAAAGAACGACTTGGCCTTGTTTGTGAGCATGTCGGGGCAACCCTCGATTGAATCGCCGGAAAAGACTCCGTTTTTGGTGCTGGTTCCTGCCTTTATCATTAGCGAATTGAAAACGGCTTTTATCATGGGCTTTTGTATCTATCTGCCGTTTTTAATGGTGGACTTGGTTATTTCGAGCTTGTTGACCTCGATGGGGATGGTGATGATGCCCCCCGCACTCATTTCCGCGCCGTTCAAAATTCTTTTGTTCGTCTTGGCCGATGGTTGGCATTTAGTTTCACGTTCGCTGAGTATGAGCTACGCCGGAGGATAATTGATGAATGTCACAGAAGTTTTAGAGATGAATCGGGATTTGTTTCTCACGGCGATGCTGATTGCTTTGCCTGCCTTGGCCATGAGTTTGATCGTGGGGTTATTGGTTTCGGTTTTTCAAACGGTAACCAGTATTCAAGATCAAACCCTTTCGTATGTTCCGCGAATTATACTGGTTGGCTTAACCATCATTTTCACCATGGCCTTTACTCTCGAACAGGCTGTGGAATTTACCCGCCGAATGTTCGGGCATGCTGTAGGGGCTAGCCAATGATGAACAAAAACACGCGGGCAATTGACTTGGGGGCCAGCCAATGATAAACGAAAATGCGCTGGCGATTTACTTCAGCCTGATCTTCGCACGGGTCGCCGCCTTTGTGGCCGTAATGCCCCTATTCTCGGGGCGTGTGCCTCGGGTCATTCGGGCCGCTTTGGCCTTGGTTTTGGCCTGTTATTATTTCTCGATTGTGAATCCCGATTGGGATTTAAGCGTTGCCGAACAAAAGGTACAAGTTTCTGCCGTCGCTTTTGCCTTGGCCATGATTCGCGAGACCATTTTAGGCGCTGCGATGGGCTTGGCTTTGGGGATGTTTTTGTTACCCGCTCGCATTGGCGGAGAATTCTTGACCACCCAAGTCGGTTTGGCATTATCTCCGCAAATGAGTTTTGCCAACGATCAACCGGCTTCGCCTTACGCACTTGTTTTTGAAACCATGGGCGCCTTGCTCTTTTTTGAATTAGATTTGCATCATGTAGTATTTACGGCCTTGCATGCCTCTTTCGCTCATTTACCGCTTGGGGGCACGCTCATCAACAACCCGTTGGGACCGACACTCACGAGCCTTGCCCACGCACACGAAATGGGGCTTCTGCTCATTGGCCCCTTGTCGCTGTGCCTTTTTATGTTGGCGATTGTGTTGGCAATTATGTATCGGGTGGCTCCGCAGCTAAATATCTTTACTGTAGGGTTTCCTTTGCAAGTTTTGATCGCCCTAGTCGGCATGATCTATTTTCTTCCGGAAATTATTACCTCTTTCATCATGTTATTGCAACGGACCAGCCAATCGGTGGGACGGTACTTCGGATAGGAGCTAAGAAATGGCCGAAGATGCCGATGCAGAAGATAAGACCGAAGAACCTTCCCAGAAACGGCTCGAAGAAGCTCGCCGTGAAGGGATTACCCAGTTCTCACGCGATGCCGTCGATGCCGCGTTGCTGACTGCGGGAGTGGTCGGCCTGCTGATTTTCGGACGGACCATTGGAACTGGTATCCTCGAATATGTCCGCTACGATCTGGCTCATCTCGATTATCAGGAACTGGCGCACGGGCGCGTTCAACAATTATTTGAAAATCTTTTCGATCGGGGTTTGGGGCTATTAGGCCCTTTGATGATTATTCTTTCGGTGGCCAGTATCGGAGCTTGTATTGCCCAAGTCGGTTTCGTAATCACGCCCGAAAGATTGGCCCCGAAATTCGAGCAATTAAATCCCTCGCAAGGCTTATCCCGACTCTTTTCCACTGCCGGTGCCGTCAAAGGTCTCCTCGCGATCGCCAAAATTTTAGCCCTTGGTTTGGTGGCCTATTTCATCGTGCGCAGTCGGGCAGCCCTGATTTTCAACATCGGCCAAGGTAACCTCCAGATAGCGCAATATCAAATGTGGTCACTGCTGTTGCGCTTGATGTTGGCTCTCTCGGCCGTGATTGCCGTCATCGGTGCCATCGATTTTCTCTATCAACGTCGTCGATACCTCGCGGGGGTGCGAATGACCAAGGACGAAGCCAAACGAGAATTTAAGCAAGAAGAGGGGGACCCCGAAATTAAAGCACGTCGCCGCCAAATGGCTCGCGAGATGCTCCGCCGAAAAATGCTCGCGGCCGTGCCCCAAGCTACGGTCGTGGTCACCAACCCCACCCATTACGCGGTCGCCCTGCAATACGAGTTGGGACAAGACGATGCTCCGATTGTCACTGCCAAAGGGAAGGGGATGTTCGCTCTGCGAATTATCGAAGAGGCCAAGCGGGCCAACGTCATGGTGTTGGAACGGCCCGAACTCGCTCGTTTTATGTACAAAAATGTGAAGGAGTTCACTCCCATCCCGCAAGGATTATTCCTCGCGGTGGCCGAGCTGATCTCTTTGGTTTACCGGTTGCAAAAGCGAGTTTAGATATAGCCAACGAATCGGCTGCTTGTGATGTTTCCGATGAATCGGCTTCTTGTCATGTTTCCGACGAATCGGCTTCGCGTGATGCCCGCCATCGAATGGACTCCGCTTCGAGATCAATGACAGGGGGTTGTTCATTCGAGTATGAGCAATCCACTTCACTTCGACAAAACCCTACTTCTCTCATAGGATGGAATCTACACGAAATCGAGTGTTTTTTTCACTGAAAGAGGTGTCCTGTGAAACTGATTGTGGCCATTATCCGACCCGAGAAATTAGAGGATGTTCAGAAAGCCCTCAACGAGGTCGATGTGTACTTGATGACGGTCAGCGATGTGCGAGGTTGTGGCCGGCAACGGGGTTATACCGAGGTCTATCGCGGGCAAGAATTTCAAGTGCGTTTGCTCCCCAAGCTCAAGTTGGAAATTGCCGTGAACGATGCCTTTGTGGAATCCGCGATCGAAGCGATTGTTCATTCCGCCCGAACGGGTGATACCGGCCAAGTAGGTGATGGGAAAATTTTTGTTCTGGACCTACAAGATGCGATCCGTATCCGCACGGGAGAAAGAGGCTCCTCGGCTATTGGCCCTTGATCCATCGATTATCGTTGTCGTAAATCGCTTGATTCCTCCAGAAGCAAGCGCATCCGCGGTAGGTCTTTGATCCGAGGACCTACTTGTTTGCGGTGAACCACCAACTCCCTTGTGTTTCTGAGGGTAACAAAACGGATCGGTTGATAAAATCCCAAAATCCTCTCTCAGTATGGGGCATACTGAAATGCCCTTTCGGGATTACCATATCGACTGCAATCCGTTTGGGATAATACTCAATCGTCTCGTTCCCTGCTTGGTCTCGAACAATCATGCGGACAAAGATGAACGGTTTCAGTTCGGTAGGTAAGCTAATCTGGGCGGTCAACAGGAAATCGGTCTGTGAGTTTTTCTGGGGCGATAAGGTCAGCTGGACCGACTTTTCTGGGAAGGTTTTCCATGTCGTCCCATCTTCAGTATACTCGAATCGAGTTCGAGTTTTATCCAAGAAATGATCCGAAATCGTCGCATTCATCTGGAGCGTTCTACTGGCACTGAAAACCGTAACCGCCGAGATGCGAGCGACAGGTTTTTGCGTATCGAGATAGACTAAAACTGGTTGACTTTGATTCTGGGCCGACTTTTGCCCCACACCGGTAACAAACACGGGCGAAATCAAATACGCGCCGTCTTCGGTCAGGCATAGTTCCACCGTCTTGGGCACTTGTGGGAAGCAATCCCAGAATTCATACAGACCAAAATCGACCAACTTATTGGAGAACGATTTGCTATAAGCCACATGAACTTCGGTTTGAACGATTCCCGATTGCCCCATTTGATCGACCGCTAAATTCAACTTCAACATTTTCTGATTGGTCAGAATAACATTCTGTTTCTCCGGCAAAGGTTTTTCGCTAAAACTTGGCATGCGATTGAACGTTTCCATAATCCGAGAAGAGTACGGTCGAGTTCCTGCCGATACCTCGGGGCCATTTTCAGCCGCCCTCACTGGGGTGGGGGGCGATTGAGACTTAGCACTGGCTCGAAGCACTGCTAAATCTTCGTCTCCTTTGGGCAGCGAAATATCGATTTTCAGCTGGTTTTTGATGTGTTGAAACGCAGGATCGTTGATGTTGATGGCCTCTTCTTTTACAGAATCGGGCAACGCATTCAACTGAGCAAGATCGGGCAATTTGAGTTCCTCTTGAGTCTCTTTCTCAGAATAAGGCAAGGCATTCTGAAAAGCCGCCTCGGGTAATTTGAGATCGTCTTCAGCTCCTTGATGACGAGGAAGCCCCGAATTCCCCCCCTTGGAAACAGGAGTTGGCACCGTCGGTTCATTCGGGGGGGGGGCACAATAGAAAGAGACAGCCACCGCGAAGAGCGCTATCGTGACACCTACAAACAACTGCAAACATCGTTTCATGGTTGGGCCACTCCTTTTACCATTGTGTTGCGAATTTCGCTAAATTACCACAGGTCAAGCGAAACTGTCGAGGGGACTTTTTTATGCGTTTGTTGCTCTTTTCGGACCTGCATCGGGATGTGCGGGCCGCCCGCGATTTACTCAATCGGGCTTCGGAATATGATGTGCTCGTCGGGGCCGGCGATTTTGCCAACATGCACACCGGCCTAGCAGATTGTTTGACGATCTTGAAACAAGCCCCGAACCCCCTTGTGATTGTTCCCGGCAACAACGAAACGCAGGCGGCCCTTGCTCGCTTGTGTCAAGATTGGACGAAAATTCACGTTTTGCACGGAACGGGAATTCGCCTGAACGGCATCGATTTTTTTGGCGTCGGCGGAGGAATTCCTGTTACCCCCTTTGGTTCGTGGAGCTACGATTTTACTGAATCTCAAGCAACGGAACTGCTGCAAAATTGCCCGCCACGCTGTGTGTTGATCACCCATTCTCCCCCGAAAGGTGCTGTCGATCGAAATGCTCAAGGCGAATCCTTAGGGAGTACGAGTATTCGGGAGTGTATTTTAAGAACAGAGCCTCTTTTGGCGGTTTGTGGGCATATCCACGCTTCGGCTCAGAAACGGGAACTGCTCGGAAATACCCCTGTCATCAATGCCGGTCCAACAGGGGTCGTTTTTGAGATAGAAGATCGTCCCGAGTTTTCCGAGTGAGCAGATCGTGAACTCAGAAGAAAAGGGAATTTTGATTACTCGATAGCCGTACTTCCTTCAGGAAGGAATTTGATAAATCAATACCCTTACTTCTTTCAGGTTGGAAAAACGTGTTCCGCTGAAAGGTCGGCACGGGGCCTTAGCTTTGAGAGGTAACGAGTTCGCCTGCCAAGAGGGGTTCAAAGTCAGCCAAGGTGGGTTTGATTTCGACGGGTCGTTCAATGGCATCGAAGAGGGCATCTTGCGTTTTCAGCCCGTTGCCCGTGATGCAAATCACGACTTCCTCATCACGGGGGATACGCCCTTGTTCGACGAGTTTTTTCGTGACGGCGACGGTCGTTCCGCCGGCGGTCTCAGCGAAGATTCCTTCGGTGCGGGCCAAAAGGCTCATTCCTTCGATAATTTCTTCGTCGGTCACATCTTCGGCCCAGCCTCCCGTTTCGCGGATCAGTTTGGCAGCAAAATAGCCATCGGCAGGGTCACCAATGGCGAGCGATTTACAAATGGTGTTGGGCTTTTTGATGGGTTTATGACGTTCCCGTCCGGATTTCACGCAATCTGCGATGGGGTTACATCCAGTGGCTTGGGCGCCGTACATTCTCGTCTGATTGGGTTGACTCACAAGACCGATTCGGTGCAATTCGGTAAAGGCTTTATGAATCTTGCCGATCAAAGCCCCGCCGGCCATGGGTGAAACCACATGTTGAGGGAAACGCCAACCTAAATCTTCGGCGATCTCAAAACCAAAGGTTTTAGAGCCTTCGGCATAGAAAGGTCGCAGATTGATATTCACAAAGCCCCAGTTATATTTGAAGGCCACTTGGGTACAAAGTCGGTTCACTTCGTCATAGGTTCCATGAACGCCAATAACCTTGGCACCGTAAATACTGGTCCCCAGAATTTTCGAGCGTTCCAAATCGGCGGGGACGAGAATATACGTTTCCAAACCTGCGGCAGCGGCATTCGCAGCCACACTGTTTGCCAAGTTCCCCGTGCTAGCACAACCCACCGTTTTGAAGCCGAATTCACGCGCTTTGCTCAAAGCCACGGCCACGACCCGATCTTTGAAGGATAAGGTCGGGTAATTGACCGCATCGTTTTTCACCCAAACTTTCTTCAAGCCCAGAGCTTCTGCGAGCCGATCGGCCTTCACCAAGGGGGTTCCCCCTACCTGCGTTCCGACGGTGGGTTCCCCTTCTAAGGGCAATAACTCACGGTAACGCCACATATTTCGGGGTCGGCTTTCGATCTTCGCTCGGGAGATGTTTTTGGCAATCGCTTCGTAATCGTAATCGAGTTCCAAGGGGCCAAAGTCATCTTTGCAAAAGTTAATTGGCTCTTTGGGGTACAATTTACCACAGACTCGACACCGTAAACCCAGTGAGAAATCCGACATAGGTAATGCCTTGGCTGTTTAAACAGTCTGCAACACAAGGGAGAATAAATTTAGTCCGGTAGGATTGCAAATTCTGAGTGAGAATCGCAATGAGGGATAAGAAGGGGTGGGTTGCATTCACCCGATCATGATCTTCCCCGGCCAAACCGGGCAGGAATTAGCACCATTTCTAAAGGTTGAAAGAAACCTTAAGCGGGTTGCTGTGACGTCAACGGGCCTGTTCCCTCGGTCACTCTGGATCAGTCATGGGGGGCATACAAGATGCCGAAAACCCACGGTCCAAACTTGCAGATATAATAAGCCGCCCTTTCCCAACTGGCAAGAGGGACCTCGCTAAAAAAATGTCTGCCTTCATTTGGCATCGGCTGCCCGAGAAATGGCCCTGAATCCGAACAAGTCTCTCCTGAGCAAAGGATTCAAGGGCTGAGGTTGATCTTTGGGGAAGGGAAAAGGAAAAGGAAAAAGTTCGTTGCCCAGAAGCGATGGGATTATTCTTTGGGGATGTTCAACTCGATGATCTCAATGGTCGTGGTTTCATCCACGGCAGCGACCACCGTATGAGATTTCACCAGTCTACCGGGCATCTCATCGGAGAACCACACATTCTGGACATATTTACCCGCATCGGTGGTGCCTGTCGATTGGGTCTTGTAACAGGGGTAGCTTTGACCGAGGACGGTTACCTTTTCCTCGGTTGCGTTTTTAGAAGGCTTGCCCCAACTTGATTTGTCGATCCCTTCGGGCAAGACCACTATTTTGCGAATCTGGTTGGAAATCGGTGGATTTTTAATCACACGACCATCCGCATACTCGGTGGTGGATTGATTTTCGACCACAAGTTGATCTTCCTTTTTGGAGACCAGTTTGATAACAAAGGTGGAGACCGTTTTGCCTTCGGTCCGAGTGCTATCGGTAACCATTTTTCGGATCACGGTAGTTCCGATGGGGAATTTGTTCCAATTGTCAAATTCGGGATTAGGGACTTTCTCAAGCGAATCGGCAGTCGTGGTGGTGGGCGGTACCTGATTCGGCTCAGGCGATCCCTCAGCCGATCCTGTGGGCTTGTTGGTATTATCGGTACGGGAACAAGCCGAGAGAGGAATCAGCACAACGAATAAACAAATGCAAGAACGTAACACAATATCTCTCGTATTCTCTAGATGTTTGATAAAAGTAACAGGGAACCAGCAGAGGTTCCCTGTTCAAAAACCCATGATTCGGCCCGATGGTAATGAGTGGGACGAATCACTTGGACCGGTTGTTCGCTCGAAGATTTTTATTGCCGGGACTTTCTTCATCTTCAATTTTTCGATCATCCTCGGCAATCTTGATTCTTTCTTCTTCCGTAGGAGGGGCTTTGCTTCCCGACACACTGGGGCTGCCACATCCTAAGGAGAACAACAAAACGAGGAACACAGGCAATAATAGAAATTTCTGCATGAACAATTTCCTATAACAAATTTTGTTAGTAGTTACCAATCACACCGCCATCATCGACGCCGCACAGCCGCATGAAGGTAACTGGATCGATATTGAAGCGGATGAAGCGTACCGAACCATCAGCAAACACCGCATTCAAGCCACCGGTGTGAGCGGAGCCGAAATATCGACGCCAAACATTGCCACAGCCCGAGGCCGGAGGAGAGCCGAACATATCGGTCCAGTTTTTGCAAGGGATGTTCGAGGGGTCACGGTCCCCTCTCGGTGGGAAGTGATAGCGGATATTATCTTCATCCCAACCGCTATTTTGCCAACGCTCGTTGTCGCCACCATCGAGTCCATATCGGGAGGCAGGAATGGCTTTCTCGGCAGCAGCAATGGTGTTGGAAGTCCCGTCGGTGATGCTGGCGATGGTCCGTCTGGCCCCTCGTCCGGGCCAGACAATGAATCCGCCACGGCCACCGAAATAGCCGAAGTTTTCAATCGTTCGTTCATTTCGAGGAGGTAAAAATCCAATGGGAGGGGCAGGAACATCGCCCGACAATTCATGCACATCGCCTTGGAAAATCCCCGCACACCCTGCATAATCGCAGCGACCAAATTGACCACTCCCGTAGCCGATGGGAGGACGGCGGCTGGGGCAATAATAAATTTTGATTAACTGCCGAGCGACCACGTCTTCATTGCTGGCATTGGAGGCAACCGGAAAAATTGGAGGGGCATCGAAGCCCAGATTGTACACGCTTTCTTGTTCAATAAACGGGAGAATTCTGTACCACTGGTTCCAGCCTTCTCGGTTGGAAGCACGGCAACAGGTCGTGGTTTCATAACCTCCGGGGTCCTCGTCATATTTGAACCCCGCGGGATTCGGCGTGATGCCATCGGCCATGACGGCTTGGGGGTGACCATCCATCCCCCCTTGAGGAAAGAATTCGTAGGAAGACTCGAAGTTGTGGAACGCAAGGCCAATCTGCTTCAAGTGATTGGCACACTGGGTTCGGGCAGCCGCTTCACGGACCTTCTGCACTGCGGGCAGAAGCAGCCCAATCAGCACGGCGATGATGGCTATCACCACCAGTAATTCGATTAGAGTAAACGCATGACGACGCATTAAAATTTCTCCCAATGAAGGTTAATGCTTTGTAAATTAATCTAATGGGGGCATGCGTGAGAATTGAGAACGTCTGATGAATAGTATTTGAAGATATGTAAGAATGATGCTTATCACCTTTGATAACGATCCGATGATCCGGCGAATGTTTGAAGGTTGTATGAAGAACCCAAGATGAGGATTCAAATACAAAGATTCTGTGATCTTTCCCTGTCCTGATCGAAGGGCCAACAACAACCCAAGGTACAAAAAAAAGCCACCTGCGGGGAAGCAGGTGGCCTAGGGGGAGATAGGTTTGGGGGAAGAAATCCTGACAGGTGTTCTGAAATGTTCTGAGCGGTTCAACTTGGGGGAAGTTGCCGGCTCACTTGGGGGTAAGTGAGGTTCCGGAATCACTCAGCCGGTTTCGTTCCGGGGGAGAACTGGAACCGGTTTGTGTCTCACTTTATCAGGGGGAGTCAGCGAGACGAAATATCCTTAGCGAGCTGCGTGCCAAATCCCCCGAGATTCTTTCTGGTTTATCCCTAACTTATTATATTGTATCCGTTTAAAAATTTTCGCCCACAAATGATTCTCGTCTCTCCTTGGGACGGCCCCCTTGGATTTGCAATTTTTGCAGAGGTTAAAATTGTAAGGGTTACCACTGGCATCGAAAGGATTGCAAAAAAGGAAATTGCCTAGTTTTCCCAAAATCTCGGCTTGAACCATTTCAGTGTGTATAAGAACGTGATCTTGTGGAAGAAATCCGTCTCGATCCCATCGCAAATGGTCTTTCTGCTGAAATGACACGGCCACGGTTCCAAGACCTCGTCGAGCATGTTTAGAGAGGATGGACTTTCTGGAACTGGCTGAAGCTAACTACCTCCCTACCAGCTAATTTGCTAAATTAAACTTATCCTCCCTTGGGTTGGTCGATCATGAAACGCTTCCTACCTTTCTTTATCCTTGTCTGCTTAAGCAAGCTCGAAGCGGCCGACATCTCCTTCTCGCGGGATGTGCGACCGATACTGGCCGAAAATTGCTTTCATTGCCACGGATTCGATGCGAAATCACGAAAAGCGAATCTCCGGTTCGACACACCTGAAGGGGCATTTGCGAAACGAGAAGGAATGCCAACCCTGACACCGCAACAACCTGAAAAAAGCAATTTGTATTTACGCATCATTTCAGAAGAGCGGGACGAAGTCATGCCCCCCCCCCATACGAAAAAGAAACTGACCCCTGCACAAATTCAAATCATTCGCGAATGGATCACTCAAGGGGCCAAATATGAAGGTCACTGGGCCTTTGAGAAACCAACCTTGCCCGAAGTCCCCACCTTAAAAGATCAAAAGAAAGTTCAACCGATCGATGCTTTTATTCGAGCCAAATTGGAAACAGCGGGGATCGAACCTTCGCCGCGAGCCGATAAATCGACGTTGATCCGACGGGTGACCTTGGACCTCACCGGTTTACTCCCCACCCCTCAAGAGGTAGAAGATTTTCTGAAGGATAACGCACCGGATGCCTACGAAAAAGTGGTGGATCGTTTGTTGGCATCGCCTCATTATGGGGAACGTCAAGCACGTTACTGGCTCGATTTAGCCCGCTATGCCGACAGCAACGGCTACACGATTGATGGCCCTCGTTCGATCTGGCCTTGGCGGGATTGGGTCATCAAGAGTTTCAATGCCGACACACCTTTCGATCAATTCACCATCGAACAAATGGCCGGCGATCTTCTTCCGAAAGCCACGAAAGAGCAACAAATTGCCACCGGTTTTCATCGGAATACCTCCTTCAATGAAGAGGGAGGCACGGACCCCGAGCAATTTCGGGTCGAGCGAACCATCGATCGCACCAACACCACAGCCACCGTTTGGCTGGGACTCACCTTTGGTTGTGCCCAATGTCATGATCATAAATACGACCCGATTTCCCAAAAGGATTATTACCAACTTTATGCCTTCTTTAATTCCTGCGATGAACCCACCTTGGTCGTGGGAGGTAAGCCAGAATTAGAAGCAAAAGTGAACGAATTAACCACCCAAGCGAATGAATTGAAAAAGAATGGCAAGCCCGACGAGGCCGCCAAAATTGAAAAAGAGATCAAAAAACTCCAAGGGGATATTCCTTCCACATTGGTTCT
>JAOAAA010000074.1 GCA_026419115.1 Gemmataceae bacterium | reverse complement strand
GAGCTGGCTTTCTGGCTTGGAGAGGAACCCTAAGTGATCGCCTTGAGCCGATGCAGGTGAGCTGGGGCTATCACAAGTCGGGGCGACCTTTGGATGAACCAGATGAATTTGGTTCGACACCGCGAACCCGTTACCTTGAATTTGAAGGGACCCGCGATCCGGCACCTTGGTTGAGTATCCCCACTGCGATCGATTTTCAAAGTAGAATCGGCTGGTCGAACATTCGTCAGAGAATGCGAGAATTAAGTGATTATGCACGGCAGAAACTCACGGCCTTGGGGTTAACCGAAGCCACCCCTCGGAACCCAAAAATGAGGGGTTCCCTCACTGCGTTCGAGTTACCCTTGCAAGGAAAAAAACAAGCACAGGTTCTTCGGGATGAAATTTGGAAACATCGGATTGAGATTCCCATTGTGGAAAGACCCGATCGCTTATTGATTCGAGTTTCGGGACATTTTTATAATCAGGAAGAGGAAATCGACGCTTTGGCTGCCATTTTGCCTGCAGCGATTGCCGTAGCAAGCCAATCCTGAATCCTGATGGGAATAAAATGGGAATAAAAAAGATTGCATGAGTTGTCATTCTCAATAATCACCGATGTCAAAAGAACTCATGTGGAATCAGAATCCCTGTGAAGAAAAGGTCAAATTCTTCTACCAAGATTGTAACTTGGTCGTAGGGGGCTATAATTCCTTTCCTATTACTCATTTCGAGTAATGACATATCTCTTAGGAGCATTGTTATGAAATGGTGTGGAATCACTCTCTCACTTCTTGTTCTTTTTGGTTTCAGCACGGCAGCCGATAAGGAAGCCCCAAAGTTTGATTCCACCAAGCTCGAAGGAAAGTGGAAAATTACCTCGGGTGTCAAATACGGAGAAAAACTGGACGAAAAGGCCTTCGCGGGTGTCGTCACTATCGAAAAAGGTAAAATTACCATCAAAGATGAAAGCACCACACATGTGATGAGTTTCAAGATCGATGCTAGTAAAAATCCCGTTGAGATTGATATGACGGGTCTGGAAGGCCCTGCGAAAGACTTTAAATCGGAAGGGTTGATTGAATTGAAAGGGGATGACTTGAAATTGGTCTATTCTTTTCCTGGAGAAAAACGTCCCACGGCATTCGAGAGCAAAAAGGATAGCAAAGTTCTTTTCTTCACGCTCAAACGAGAGAAATAATTTCGCTTCTTTTTCGAGAACAGGTCGGCCTCCCTGAGATTTTAGGTAGCTGATTTTTTCGTAGAATTGACCACTTCGAACATGCCCGACTTACTGTTCGTCTGGGGAAAGATGAATGGAATCCGAACCGTGAAAGTACTACCGGCTCCGGGAGAACTTTTCAAAGTCACCTCTCCACCTAACAGACGGCATAACTCGCGAACAATCGAAAGCCCCAAGCCGGTCCCTTCGTAATCTCGGGTCAAATGCCCATTGACCTGTCGGAATTTCTCGAAGATATGTTGTTGATCTTTTTCCGAAATCCCGATCCCTGTATCGATGACGTTCCAAATCATATCCTGATTGGACTTCGAGACTTGTAAGGTGACCCGCCCTCCTTGCGGGGTAAATTTAATCGCATTCGAGAGAAGATTCGTTAATACTTGGCGCAGTTTGCCGACATCTTGTTGCATCCGAGGAAGTTGTGGGGCCGGCTCGTAGCGCAATTCGATTTTGTTGTTTTCGGCCTGCAACATAAACGGAGGAAGTAAATCGCGAACGAATTCTTCAACAGAGACATCGGTGATTTTCGTTTCAATCCGTCCCGATTCAATTTTCGCTAAATCGAGAATATCGTTAATGATGTTGACCAAACGTCGGCCATCATCGCGGATATGGGCAGCCCAACGGGCTTGTTTTTCGGTCAGGCCGGGGCTACTTTTCAATAGCACATCGGAAAAACCAATGATCCCATTCAAGGGTGTTCGTAATTCGTGGCTGACGGTCGAAACGAATTCGGATTTTAAGCGTGAGCTTTCATAGAGTTTCAGGTTGGCATTGGCTAATTCATCTGCCCGTTCTTGAAGGTCCGCCAGAAGCCGTTGGTTGGCAGCTCGTTCTTCCGTGAGTTTGTGAACCATTTGATTAAAGGCCACGGATAAATCTTCAAATTCATCGCGTGTATTAATATCGGAACGAACATTATACTGACCTGCGGCGATGGAGTCACTCACGGCCTTGAGATGTTTGATCGGTTTGACGACGATCATTCTCACGGCCAAATACATGCCCACAAGGATGAGGATCGAGGCCACTAGCCCGAAGGTGAGTAACAAAGCCCGATTGGTGTGCCGCCCTTCTTCGATGGTGTTCGTAGGCAAGGTCACTTTGATGACGGCCATGAGTTCGCCTGTGCTGAGTGGTTCTTTCCGACGGCTTGAATTGATCTGGTTATGGCATTGCACGCACGATTCTGTTGCGCGCACCGCACCAAAATAATGGAATCCTTCCCCCGAGGGGAGCCGAGCGCTCTCTTCGTTCAAGGTGGGATCGGCCCGCATGCGACCCATCAGTTCGAGTTCTTTGCTGTTGGGTTTGTACTCGGCTTTATCGGTTTCCGGCACTAACAATTGGTATTTGTAACCGGCGAGTTGATCTTGATTTTCTCGTTGCAGACTGGCTTGGAATTCGTCGATCGAAACACGGCGTGACGTTTCTAGATGTTCTCGGGCCAAAATAGGAGCAATCAGTAATCGTCCTGCGTTGGCCGTTTGATCATACGCTAATCCTTCGGCTTGTCGGGCGTATCCGTAAAGTGATCCGCCAACGACGATCAATACGAAAATTCCCATCATCACCATGAACTTCCGTTCGATGTGTGATTCGCCAAATAATCGTTTGAAGCCTCGATTGGACATAGACTTGGACCTCGATTCTCATCATCAAACGGTAATTTGACGATCCCGCGCAACGATTTCCCATTTTCCAGTGACTTGATTATTGTCCACAATGTAGGCAAACCGATGTAACGCCACCGTGGGGCAAACGTGCGTCGGGACCGCATAGCCGACGGTCCCCAAGGCCAAGGTTTCGCTTTGGGGTGTTTGCACCACGAGATGTTCTTCATTTTGCATCAGAACTTCTCCCGAGATGTTCAACAGAGTGAGACGCTTCCCCGCTGGCGGATCACTGGCGATTGCTTTGGTTCCCAAATCAAAGGTCACTCGATCGGGTAGGGGTTTCGAGATCAGGCGGGTCACGACCAAAGCAGCCGGAATCATCTTCGGAAGGTCTGGGTACCGGCTCCCGTAGCCTTGGTCGTGCAGAACAAAGGTACCGGGCGAGCAAATGATTCCAGCGGTTTTGGAGGCTGCCCAAATCGGAAAGGTCGGTGTTCCTCCGCAGATAAGTTGTTCGACGTGATAGCCCCGCTCTTCGGACATTCTGCGAAAATTGAGAACCCTACCCAGAATCTCTTGCACGGCTTTTTCCCGTTCTACCCGCGATTCCTGATGATTGTGTCCATCGTAAACATGAAGGCCACGAACAACAAATTGAGGAATTTCGTAGGCCTGACGATACAACCGATGGGCCTCTTCTCCCAGAACGATTCCCGTCCGATTTTGCCCGACATTCACATCCAGATAAAGATGAACCCGCCGAGGCACCGTTGCCAATCCCTCAGCCAGCATATTCAATCCTTCGCGAGAATCGAATAGGGTGGCAAATTGCGTTTCGGGATATTGGCTAACCAGTTGATGTAACCGTTTGATATTGGGTCCAACCAGTGGATAAGAAATCACCACATGGGGCACACGCAGTTGAGCTAACATCTCGGCTTCGGCGATCGTGGCGCATTTATGCATGGTGATACCCGCTTGCAATTCCATTTGCACGATCTCACGAGTTTTATGGGTTTTGACATGTGGGCATAAGCGAGAGGGGTCCTGAATCGTTTGAACGATACTCGCGATATTCTGCCGAATCAAATTCGGGTAAAAGACCAATGCGGGTGAAAAAACTTCGTCGCTATTGTGAATGAGATATTCTGGGTTCATGGACATCGTGCGGGTTGTAAGGGTGATTAGGAATAGTGTAGTGGATATTCCCTGAATTAAAATTACGGGTTCACTTGGGGGCTTGATCCGACGTGGTCAGGCGGGAAAAGTTTAATTAGCATAACCATATGAAGTTAATCTCTCCCAGTGTGCTCCAAGCGGGGCAAGGGTTATCGATCACCGGCTGTGCGATAGCCCTTGCCGTGGGCCTATTATTGTGGTTCACGGGGTGGCGTTTCTATCGCTTTTGGCTCGTGCTGGGGGTCACGGTGGCGGGGGGGATTTACGGTTTGTCCCAAGGGGATAAGGTCGGTATGCCCACAATCATCACCGGCTTACTGATCGCCATCGGGGCGGGGGTCCTCGGGGTCGAGCTTTCACGGATTTTTGCCTTCTTAGCAAGCGGTTTTCTTTTGTGGTTGGGGGCCATTCAGCTATTTCCCAATGCTCAGGAATTGGGGTTCGTTTTCCTAATTGGCGGGTTGATTGGTATCTTCATGTATCATCTTTGGGTGATGACCCTGACGAGTTTTCTCGGCACGCTCATCTCGTGGCATGGAACTTTGTTGCTGCTGGATCAGACCCAAACGCTCA
Source organism: Gemmataceae bacterium (assembly GCA_026419115.1). GTDB lineage: Bacteria > Planctomycetota > Planctomycetia > Gemmatales > Gemmataceae > SKW135. Next base: position 16,155 of record JAOAAA010000074.1, on the reverse strand, counting down.
AAGCCGTACCTTTGGCCCAAAATCAAAGCCTGACTTTGAGCATTGCTGTGCTTGTGGTGACCGTCTTGGGGGTGTTCGTCCAAATCACGCTTTGGCGGTGGGATCGCCGACGTCAAACACGGAAAAAAACGAAACTGGCAGAGCAGGCACGAAAACTGTTAGAGCGCGAAAAATACCTGCGTGAACGAGAAAGATTAGATGCCCGTTCCGAGGAAACGTATCGCGACTTACCGCCACCTCATTAAGGACCAACCACCATCATTACGATGGGGTAATCTCTCTCTCAGGACGGAGCCGCCTCACGAGACAATCAATCAAAAGTCGTTATCCCCGTCTTCAGAGGGTCGGACGATTGTCTTTCCAGCGACATTAGATTTTGAAAGGTTTCACAAAGGGAAACGATCCCATCTCCCATCGAAAACGTATAAAGAACACCACAGAGATTGTTTGTTAAGGATTGTTTATGTTTATTCCGAAAAAGCCAAATCAGCCCGCTGCCTCACTCGAATCGAATTCTCCTCCGCCCTCAACAAATCCCGAGGCCTCCACGCCCACGGAACAATCCTTATCTCAGGGATCGCTCCCCCAACTGAATCCCATTTCTGAAGGGGGGACCGCACCTGAATCGTCCGCCACAACTCCCCCTGATTCTGATATTCCCCCCCCCCGTTTCGATCCGGAAAAACGCTTACCGCTGACCCCTGCGAATTTCCTATTCGGGTTGGATGTGTTTATTGCCTTGGGGGCATTGTGTTTGGCGTTTTTGGTATCGTCTTTCTTGGTTTACAATACCGATTTTTATCGACATATTGCCTCGGGCCGCTTGCTTGCCAACGGCGAGTATTCCTTCGGGAAAGACCCCTTTTCCTACATGACTGAAGGCCGTACTTGGGTCAACCATTCTTGGCTATATGATTTCGTTCTTTATCTTGCCTATCAGTCCGAAGCGAACGCCGAGGGGATTTCCACGGGGCGAAATGTGGTGATTCTGAAATCCTTGCTCGTGGCGGTGGCGGGGTTGCTCTTACTTTTTGCTCGTCCGAAAAATTCAACCCTGTTACCGGCTGCGATCGCTCTCATCGGGGCGATTTTGATTTCGGCCTCGCGGCTTCTGTTACAACCGATGATTGTTTCGATATTCTTTTTGTCGTTATATCTTTTCTTGATGGTTCGTATTTACCCCAGTTTATCCTTGAAGCAGGATCGACCCAAAGCGATTGGTTTCCTCGTCGGAATTGGGATCGGCTCGTGGTTATGGGCTTCCTCCGATCAATGGTTTTTCTTAGGGCCGACTATGATTGGCCTTTACTTGCTAGGAACCTACCTCAGCCAAAAGTTCAATCCCTCGCCGAGCGGAGAAGACGCACCCGACTTGAAATTGGGTTTACTCGCTTTCGGAATCAGTTTCTTGGGAAGCAGTTTGACCCCTCATCATTTTTTGGTGTGGACGGTGCAACCCATTGAACTGACGGGCTTGGCCGTCCTAAAAACCGATGCCGATTTCAAAGGGTTACTCGCCCCCTCGTGGATTACCGATACCAGCGTGCTTTTTGCCGGAACGCGGCACAGCATTTTTCACTACCCCGCGATGATTACTTTGCTGTTGCTCGCTGCCTTGAGCTTTGTTCTCCAACCGCGAAAGCTAAAATGGAGCTTATTGTTGTGTTGGCTTCCCCTACTTATTTTAGGGTTAGCGGTTGCCCGAACCATGCCCTTACTCGCGGTGGTTACTACCGTAGTGATTGGTACGAATTTTGGTGTGTGGGCATACAACATGGCATCGCAAACCTATCGGATAGGAATGCGAAATGCCATTCATGCTAGCCGCACTCTTCTTCGGGGATTGATGGTTCTCGGCGTGATTTTCCTCGTTCTTTACTCTTATCCGGGTCGATTACACCCTCAAGATCGCACAATCACCCGTAGGGTTGAGTTCCGCGTTATGCTCGAACCTTCGCTTCATAAAACGGCGTTGGCCCTTCAAGAAAAACGGGTCACAGGCACCCTTCCTACAGAAGCTCGTGGAATTGCCCTTCAGCCCGATCTCGCTCACTACTGTGCGTGGTTTGCCCCAAACGAAAAGTATTATGTGGACACTCGCTTCCAACTTTATTCTCAAGAGACCCTGAAAAACTATTTTACCTTGCGACAATTCTTCAACCCCAGTTCCGAAACCTTCAATGCGATATTAGATAAGGCCAACTCTCCCGATGCCTTGCTTCAAAAGGAAAACATCGCTTATCTCGCAAGTGCAACGAATCTGGTTTATTTCACAATCAAAATGCTCGATTTTGGCTGGGCACGAGAAAATCCCAACGATGCTTGGGAATTACTGCACTTAGCCGGTCGCGGTGCGGTGATTCTCAATCCGAAATCGTCCGCCTTGGCGGGTAAACCCAATATCGATTTTTTATATTTTGATCCGTTTAAAGCAGCCTACCAATCCCCCGAGTTACTCCCTGATCCCGTCTATAAACCTTTCAATCCCGATAAAACCTTTTGGGATCGTCTGGTACAAGAGTATGTCGAACCAACGGTCATTCCCGATGGAAGTGCTGAAGAGGTCTTGTTGTGGAATCGCTATCTCGATTATCTCCAATTTACAAATGCACGCAAAGCCGTCCAACTCTGGGGGCTTCGTTTTCTCGGCGGTCCCATCGATGCGATTGGACTTACAACCATCCGTCCCACAGTAGGGGTCAATCCGAATCAAAAGACCAACTTCCCGATTCGAGCCGTTCCAAGGTTTGAACCGAACATGGCCAAACCCGCTGCGGTAGCTTTGCTGCGAGTGCGGGCCGCTCGCAGGGCTGTGATTCAAAACCCCGAGATGACTGCCAACCATATTGAGCTAGCTCGGGCTTATGCCGATTCTTCCTTCCTAACGGTCGAGTCCAGTCGAGAAGCTCTCGTGGCACGGGAAACGGCTCGTACAGCCGCACGATTAGTTCCGAATCCTGATCGACGAGACTTAGACCTTCCAGCTTCGGCCTTTGTTGCAGAATTGGCTTGCAATAACTTCCTGCAAAAAAATCGGGGCGATTTAGCTTTGATTATGGCGAATATGTTGGTGAATTACAACGAACGACTAGCCAACACAAGGGCTGTCGGAAATCTCAGCGAAAAGGAAATCAAACAACAATTAGATTATTTCAAGAACCAACGCGATGCCCTGAAAAAACAGGTTGACCAAACACGGGTCAGCTACACCACTTTGGTCAACAATATCAAAAGCCCTCTCGCACGGGCTTATGCTGCTCGGGAAAAAGGGCTTGAGATTGATGCACTTAGGGAATTAATCAAAGGTCTCGAAGGTTTAAATTTCTTGAGCCTCGATCTGCGAGATAAACCTACGAAAGATGTGGCCCTTCCCAAGGTGACCATCACGGGGAAACCCCTGAACCCTACAGGTGCTGACTTGGCTTTAGTGTTCGAGGTCATCGATTCGCTTTTGATCATGGGGTATTTCGAGATTGCAACCGAGCTAATTTTTGGGCTAGGTGACGATGTTTGGAAAGATGCCTTTGATTCTCGTGATGAAAAGAAAGGACCCCGTGCTTATCTTGAAGCCTTCCGCACCGCTGCAGCACAACGACCCCTTCCCTTTCCTAGCAATTCTATCCCCCCCCCCAAAGCACGATTACAGAATTTCCGCTCCCAAGTGGCGCTCGTTACGGGGGATTTCAAAACTCTCATTGAACTTCAATTAGAGCAAAAACAGGTCCCCCCCCTCGAACTGTTAGCATTTGGGGAAAGTATTCAAACATCACCTGAGACCGCACAGGCCATCCAGCGGACCATGAGTGTATTAAATTTTGAAATTCCTAATCTCAACTGGCAGATAAAATCTCTTATTGGATTAGGGAACCTTTTGGCAGGACCTTTTGAAACCGCCAATGGAATTTTGTACTCCATTCAAATCGAACGATATATGGCCTATGTGAATACTATTGTTTCAGAGAGTAGCCAAAAACTTTCGCTAGGTGTTCTCTATCTCGAAGCAGGAGATGTTCGTTTGGCTGAGCAACAACTCCGAGGGGTTTTAGACACACGAGGATTAAAGATTGAAACGCAAAGCCAACAGATTGCTCGGGCCTATTTAGAAGGGATAGATCGAGCGCAGAAAAAATAACGTGATATTTTCTAAATCATCGCTAAAAGAATGTTGTGATATAGTTCAGTGAGAATCATCGAAAGGACTCGATACCATGTTCCGACAAATGCCGACCCCCCTGAAAGTGACTTTGGGCTCGGTCATGGTGGCCATCATCATTCTGGCAGGAACCGCAGCCGGTGCAGCAATCAACAAAACGACCTACGATCTGATTCGAGAAGTTTTTATTCCCCTGCTCGGATCGTGTGTTGCTGTTCTAATTCCAACCGTTTTATTCTATGTGATTCCTCTTGGGCAAAATCGTCAACGTGGTGCTATTGAACTATTTAACGGCTACCACACTGAAGAGATGCGACGCGCCCGAAATGAAGCATGGCAATTTTTTGTGACGGAACGTCAAACCCTTTCGGAAAAAGAACGAGATCAACGACTCGATGATTATCTTGATTATCTCACACGACCAGAATCAGGGCGAAAAGTGAGTTCTAAACTCGACGAGATTTATCAGAAGCTCTCTCGAATTTTAGATTTTTTTGCATTGGTAAACGGTTCATTAGAACGAGGAACCGTTGATGGGCCAATGGTTCGTTCCTTCATGGGGTATTATTATTTGTGGTGGCGAGATGAAATTCTGACCCCATTACGAAACCGGCCAGAAAGGCTTGGAAAAAGTACGTGGCGTAAACCGGAATGGCTTAAGCCATTAAAGGCTCTCGACGCGGTTTGTGAAGCCCCTTAACATTCAACATTCGTAGTAGTTTATTTGTAACTATTGCATCCAATTCGCCTAACTTATTGATTATTTTATTCAACCGTGCTTTTTGAGATGTTATTACCCTTATCGTTATGCCTGTAAATAAATTAATAATTCACGGATAATTTTACTAGGCTCCTCGGCTTGGCAGACACAATGACTGACGGCAACCCGTTTCCCACCTGCTTTCACGACTTCAGAGATATTATTCTCGTTCACACCACCGATCACAAATAGGGGTAGGGTCGTCAATTGACTGGCAGCTCGAACGAACTCTAGGCCGGGATATTCCTCAAATGATTTCGTTTGACTAGGAAAGGTGGGACCTACTCCGACATAATCGGCCCCTGCAAGAATGGCCCTTTCGAGTTGATCGATCGAGTGGGTGCTAACGCCGATGATAGCCCGCGAACCGAGAATCTTCCTTGCAGCGGAAACATCCAAATCATCTTGACCTAGATGGACTCCATCTGCTTCAACAAGTTGAGCAATATCAGGCCGATCATTCATGATAAATAGGGTATTTGTTTCACGAGTGATTTTTCGGACAAGTTGCGAACGTTCTAATAATTCCCGATCCGAGAGTTGCTTTTCGCGAAGCTGGAATATCTTAGCCCCCCCCTCGGAGGCCTCTCGGATTGTCCATTCAATATCGCCTAAACAATTTTCACCGGTGATGAGCACATATACTAACGCCGTAGCTAAAATTTCTCTTGAATGAGAAATCGTTTGAAGTGCTTTCTCTAAGGTATAAGTGCGATAGCGTAATTGCTCAATGGAATGGGCAGTATGGCTATCAGTAACCTTGATGAATTCTTCAAGACTTCTCAACGATTCCTGAAGACGTTTGCAATTTACCTCTGCAACCTGTTTCGCGTTATATCGATGATATTCTCCCTCGGTTGAAATTTGGGTACCGATATCACTCAACGTTTCTCTGCTGGTGATTAATGATCGTGGATTTAATGGAAAATGGGAGACAATATCATTAAATTGATGTCGCAATGATTTCCATTGCTTCGTGAGGAAGGCATCTTGCAAAATGAATCGACAATAATCATCCAATACCCGAAGTGCCTCTCGAATTCGATTACAATTGGCATCGACAATTCGGCCAATCTGAATTTCTTCGTAGCTCGGTTCGGGAGTACAATCTTCCGTAGGTGTGAGAGGGGCAATTTCGATGGGTTCTAACCCCAAAATATCTGCTTTTCCCCCGCATTGTTGTGCCAAAGAAGCGATGATGGGATCATGCCGAAGAATGGCTTGAACGACGTATTCCCCAGTAATCGCTTCATCGGCATTTTCTCTAGCCACCTCACGAGAAAGAAGTACAATTTGCCGTCTTTGTTTGGGTTCGCCCTGACCTTTAATTTTTTCACGAAAGTGCTCTAGATGGACAGAAGCTCGGAGCAGGTAGTTGGAAGCAATCGAATCGGGATCGTCTGTTATCTCACATAACAGATCACCACTCGGGACCGCTTGAAGATGTTCATATAACCGGTCTAAGGCTCGGGTCACCGCCATTGAGAGATCATCTTCCATTATTTGTACTCTCTTGAAAAAAGGACCAAAAATTCGATACTATTCATAGTTCGACTCTAGGGATCATCCTATGCGTTCTCTCCAAATTTTAGTCGTTTTTTTTCTTGCTGGTATATTCAGTTTGGCTAACGATCAGGTCAAATTGGTCGAGGGGAAATTCGGCAAAGCTCTTGACACACGGGGAAGACCGGTTGCAATAGACGGAGAAGACCGATATCGCACACCACCTTTAACAGTAGAATGTTGGACGAAACTCGATTCTAAATCAAACTTTAACGTTCTTGTTTCTTGCGATCCTAAGGAGTCTTCTAGGCACTGGGAACTTTATACTTATACTGGTTCTGGATACCTGAGCGTTTATTTACCGGGCTATGAACCATCCGAAATTATTTCAGATCAGTCCGTTTGTGATGGAAAATGGCATCATGTTGCATTCACCTTCGATGGAAAGCATGTTGAATTATATTTTAATGGTAAAATCGTCAAATCGACTGATGTAAAACTGAAGCCCGACGGAAAACCAATCAATGGTTCTGTATATGTCGGTCAGGCCGTTGGGAAAGGACGTCCCATCTCTTGTGACGGATTAATTGATGATGTTCGTATCTCCAACACAATTCGGAAAATCACTGTTCCGAAAGAGGAATTAAAAGTAGAAGCCGATACGATCGCTTTACTTCAATTTAACACCAATGAAGGGTTAACAGGGGATCCTAAATGGACCCCCCCACCGATTGGTACGGAACCTTGGCAATTGAAGACCGATAAAGATTGGGTAGATGGTCGTTTGCAACACATGGATACCGGTCCGACCTTTGGTGCGACCTTTGACTATGTGTTACCTTCTGGTAAGGTGCGTGTCTATCGAGGAACCGCTGTTAAACTCGATCCCGAAGGAAAGTCGGGAATGTTATTTGATCGGAATCAACTCCGTGTTGCTGCGGTCTGGACCGGGGGATTTCTCAATCATTCTTCCCGTCGATTCGGTCTTCTGAACACCCCGACACCAGCAGGTACCATTGCATTTGGAACTTCTGCATTATTTGGTTGGGCTAACGATCAACATTCATTTGATCGATCGGATTCACCAATGTCCCCTTTACCTTCCAACCAAGTTCGATTTCGCTCAATTCATTATCACAATTTTCAGGTTCTCTTTCGTTATGATGTTTATGGGGCGCAAATCATGGAATCGCATCAACTCAATCAGCAAAAAGATTATTCCATATTTAACCGTTATCTTCATATCGAAAAATCATCCAAAAATCTCCGTTGTTTGGTTGCCGAAAGTCCTGTGAAATGGACGATAGAAAATCATCATGGAGAAAACTACCTACAGGGCAAGGATGAAAAAGGAATCACAGCAATACGCATTCTCGGCAAAGGGAAACTCGGTGTTGAAGGAAAAAACTGGGCAGTGTTGAATGTGCCGGATCAAGAATCCGCAAATTATGTTATTTCCATTTATAAGGGTAATGCCGAGAATATCAAAAAATGGTTTGAGTTTGGAAAAGAGGAACATGATTTGATTGATTTGAAAGCATTACTAAAACCCAGTCAGGGTCGATACCCGAAACCGTTAGAATCGGTCATACAGATCGGGCAAGGGTCTGGACCGCTTGTCGTCGATAATTTCCCTCCTCCTTTTGAAAATCCTCATAAAGCGCTCTTCTTTATTTCCGGTGTTGATTTATTTCCGGATGGCAAAATTGCTGTATGTACTGCACATGGGGATGTTTGGATTGTTGAACTGGATGAGAAGAATAAGCGAACAAAATGGCGGCGATTTGCAACGGGTCTTTATCAACCGTTGGGATTAAAGATTGTGGAAGGAAAAATCTATGTGACGGAACGGGGACAATTGACCCGACTTCATGATCATAATTCTGATAGTGAAGCCGATGAATATGAAGCCTTTGCAGATCAATGGTATATTGGGGGGGGGGAGCATTCCTATGATACTTGTCTGGAACGCGACCCTCAGGGTAATTTTTACCTCTATGATACAGGAGATGATTTCACACCGACGGGAGGCACACTGTTAAAAATTTCACCACAAGGGGCCGTTGAAATTTTCAGTACTGGGTTCCGTCATCCAATCGGGTTAGGAATTTCTCCCAGTGGAGTGATTACCGGAGCCGATCAAGAGGGGAACTGGGTTCCATCGACTCATATTGATGTGATGAAAAAGGGAAGTTTTCATGGCGATATGAGAACGCACCACCGAAAAGAACCCCCTAAATCATTTGATGAACCGTTAGTGTGGTTGCCAAAAGAAGCCGATAATTCTGCAGGAGGACAAATTTGGATTCCTGAAGGGAAATGGGGTTCTCTTGGTGGGAAAATGCTTCATCTTTCTTATGGAAGATGTCGAGCATACTTAGTGCTTCAAGAAGCAAAAGAGTTTCGTGCGGCTGTTGTGAATTTAGGTTTGACCTTCAAATCGGGGGTATGTCGAGCGGCTTTTTCTTCTCAGGGTGATTTATACCTTGTGGGATTAAATGGTTGGCAAACTGCAGCGGTGCAAGATGGTTGCTTACAAAGAGTTCGCTATCAACCACATCATTTTGTTGTACCGATCGATTATCAACAAACTGAAAAAGGATTCATACTCAAATTTGATATTCCCCTCGATCCAAAATCATTAAATATAGATCAATGTGCTTATCAGTGTTGGAATTATAAATACTCGGCTGAATATGGTTCAAAAGATTGGTCTGTCTTGAAAAAAGATTTCGTCGGACGAGACACCGTCACGATCGATCAATTAAAACTCAGTCCTGATGGAAAGACCTTAGAAGTCGTCCTTAAATCTCCGCCAAACGCAATGCAGACGCGATTTGAATACGAATTCAAATCAATGACTGGACAACCTATTAAAGCTGTGATTTATTCGACTAGAAAATAGAAATTTCTCTCTTTCGTTCGCCCTTTATTTTGAAAGACTCGCTTGATTTTCAATCTAATTTATCTCGTTTTTATTGTACTATTCGCTCCTTACTTGATTATTCGATCCCTGCGTACAGGTAGGTATCGGCAAAATCTTCGAGAAAAATTTTGGGGATGGAATCAATCGGTTCCTAAAAATTCCACAAAACGGATTTGGCTTCATGGTGTGAGTGTTGGTGAGATTCATCTGCTCAGAATTTTAGTGAATGCTCTCCGCCAAGAACTCCCTGAAGTGCAGTTGGTCATCTCTTCAACAACGGACACAGGGCTAGCCGAGGCCAGAAAAATTTTCGTTGATCTCACAGTGATTGTATTTCCTTTCGATTTTACTTGGTCTATCCGAAATACCCTTCGTCATATTCAACCCGATTTGATCGTACTAGCAGAGAGTGAACTATGGCCCAATTTTCTTCAAATGGCATCTCAAAAAAATATCCCTGTGATTGTTGTCAATGGTCGAATGAGTCCCCGTTCTGCAAAACGATACCATAAAGTGGCTCGACTAGCACGTTCCATCTTGTTTCAATATGTTAGCCGATTTGCTATGCAATCATCCACTTATGCGAAGGGATTATCTTCCTTGGGCATATCAGACGAGAAAATTATTGTTACCGGTAACATAAAATATGATGGGGTTTCATTGGATCGAACTAATTCAAAGACACAAAAACTTCGGCAAGAATTAGGTTTAGATGATTCAGATTTGATATGGGTAGCAGGTAGCACCCATGCTCCCGAAGAAGAAATTTGTCTCGAAGTATTCACTCGGTTGAAAATTGTGTTTCCACAATTAAAACTGATTTTAGTACCTCGTTCTCAAGATCGATTCGATGAAGTTGCTGGCATCATTCAAAAATTTGGCCTATCTTATATTTGTCGAAGTCGTTCTGAGTCTTCACGTAGTGATATCATTCTGATAGATACTATTGGCGAATTATCCGCAGTATGGGGATTAGCAACCGTCGGATTTACTGGGGGGAGCCTGAATCAGACGCGGGGGGGGCAAAGTATGATCGAACCGGCTGGTTATGGAGTACCCGTTGTTTTTGGTCCCTATACATTTAATTTTAAGGATGCGGTTGCCGGTTTACTTGAGGTTAACGGTGCCCACGTTATTCACAATGCTGATGAAATGGAATCGGTCCTAAAAACATGGCTCAGTGATATTGCTATCCGCACAAGAATAGGAGAAAATGCCAAAAAATTCGTTTTAGCTCAACAGGGAGCTACATCGAAAACTGTACGAGAAATTCGGAATCTTTTAGGAATATAAAATTCGTATTTGGGATTATTTTTTTAATTTCCATTCTTCGTCGAAGAATCCGGCCTTTGCAACTTTTCCGGCATACCGTGAATTAGTCGGAATCGTAATATCCATAATCGCCCAGTCCGGAAGTTTCGGTACTTGTCGTGCATTATTCAAATAATCGTATTCTCGATAAGTAAAGCCACTATTCAAAACCACATATTTTTTCGGATTGAGAGGATTCGGGTAGATTAAAACGGGAATGTGTGTTTTGGAATCGAATTTATCATTCCCCAACATAACCATCTCGTTTGTCCATGTTAAGGGTAGTTTGTCAATTATCTTTTTCAATATGGAGTTACTGGAGGGATCACCCCAGAGGATTAAATGACTGTTGGCAATATCCGAATCGTTGATTTCTGTGTCATTCTTCACCAGAGCTTCTCCTCGAAATTGTTGTCGCCAATGTGTGATGGCATGTTTCGATTCTGCCTCGAACCATTTGCCAATCTGGTCATTCAGAGGTTTACCGGTCGGCTTGACCATTACGAATCGATCCATAAAGGCATCATCGATCGGCCCCTGTAATCCATTTTGTTTACGAATCGTATTGGGAAGAGAACCGATTTTCCATTTTGTCCCTTCACGAATCAAAGTATCTCCAAATGAGCGATCGGATTTCACACCTGCGAAAGTGATTGGTTGCCCATCAATTTGCACAATCACTTTTTCACGATGGATGAAGGGGGAATTTCCAGCAGGAATATCGATTGTGAATGCTGTGATGCCTGATGTCTGAATCGTTATCTCGGGTTTATCTGCTTTGGCATTTGGATGAAGCTCCGCGATGATAGCCCCACGAGACCAATGTTCGTTCAATCCATCGATTTGAATCCAGAATGAGCGATTGTAACGCAGGGTGTAGGTCTCGAATTTGACGATTTTAGGTAGTGAATCACGCCCTTTGGCCACAATTGCATCGATGCGACGATTAATTTCATGACGAGCATTCATTTCGTAGCTGTGACCCGTTTTAGGACCGATGATATGAACGAGGTCGATATTGTGTTGTTTTAGTGCTTCCGCCATCACATCGGCTGCTTGTTTTTGTTTGTCATCGGCACCACTATATGCAACCGTGGGAAGGTTAAATAAATTCAAAGCATAATCGGGGCAGTCGTACAAATGCCATAATTTTTTTTCGTGTTCGGGCGGGGCAACTTTTTCGGCCTGAAAGACATTCAAAAATTTAGCAGTTTCGGAAAATCCGGCACCGGGAGCTGCTGCACAAAATAAAGAGGGATAATGAACGGCAAATTGCCAACAGGCTGCCCCCCCCATGGAGAAGCCCCGCATCACCACTCGATTTTCATCGATGTGATAATAACGTTTCACATGTTCCATCGCTTCGAGAACATCAATTTCACCCGCAAACTTATTTGCATTGCAATATCGACCATAAGGAAATAGAACAAACGCCGTAGGTCGAACGAATTCAGGGGGCATGGTGGACGGGTTACTCACAAAATTCAATTCACTCAACGTTTCGCCACGACCGTGACACCAAATATCGAGGCGGTGAAATTGCCCACTATCGGGCTTCCAATTCGCAGGAATTATCAGCCCATAAGGTTGAACGGAATTATCGATCTTCGAGATGTAACCACGAAGGACTAATCCCGGCGCATGTAGCCAAGGTGTTTTGCCTTCCTTCAGTAGCGCTGCCCGCTCCATTCCTGCTTTCAGGTGATTTTTTGCTTTGGGAATTTCTGTTTTGCCATCGAAGATTTCGTCATGCTCTAGGGCATAGCGAACCGCATTGTGATAAATTTGCACATCCGGAAGCAGATTCAAAAGTTGATTTTTCCCTTTGAGTGAATTTTTGAGAGAGGTGATCTCTTTGCCGAGTTCATCCAACCCTTTTTTGAGTTCTGCAACCTCCTCCGAAGAGGGGCGGGATTTCGGCTCGGGGGGAATGCGTCGGACCTTTTCGGCAATGTTGTCAGCAGGCCCATCGGCGAAGGAAATAAAGCCACAACAGAGAATTACACAACAACTTAGTAATCGGTACATAGCCTTTCCTCAAGAAGTTCATTTTGAGAATCTGTGCCTATTGTATCGAATGTAGCGGCAAAAGGTTCTTTGATTGAATCCTTGGGGCGATTCTCATATTCGTTACATCCGTTATTTTGGTTTGGGCAAAGTTGAGAAAGTAGCGAGGGATAATGATTGGCATAAACCTCCAACGTCGATGAAAATTTCAACTATAACATGGATGAAATTTTTGGGAGGGAATCCCCATGCAACTTTTAATGAGACAATTATTTGCTTCGATTATTACTAGTGTGATCCTTTCGGGATCGATCGGCTGTCAGCATATTTGTCATAAGAAATCCAACTTACCTCCAATCGACTGTTCTAAGACGACATCGAAAGCACAACCGGTCCCCCCCCCCCATGTATCCAACAAGGTTGAAGGCAAAGAATCTTGTTGTACCATTTGTCAAAAATCCACTCACAAAAGTGAACCTTGCCCAACCTGTGCAGCACCCTTACCGCCCTTAAAGAATCGATCCTCTCATGATGATCTGAAGATTCCCAGTCCTGCGAACCAACCGAAAACAGAGGTTGCGGAAACGAAAAATCCGGTCTCCCCGAATGACCCCAACGCGCCAGAAAATCTGCCGTTTCCGCCCGGATTTGACGCCCCGTATCCTTTAGATGTTCCGATCGAAGGACTGAGTGAACAGGTTAAGAATAATGCGGCAACGGGTGCCAAGCGATCATACCCTCCCCAATCTTCCACAAAAGGTCATGCTACGAATTACTCGTGGTTGATTGGCGATATCTTCTACTCGCACATAAGCAAAGAATGGCGGGTGCGCTATTTAGGGCTGGATCAGAGCGATGAAGTGGGCGGAAGCGTTGCCTTACAAGGGGCAGAACAATGGTTGGATGAGATCAACAAAGGGGGCCTATTCCGAATTACGGGGCAAATGCACAAACTTGAGAAAGGCTATATTTACGAGGTCATTTCCATCAAGCGAGCGAATTAGTTCTGGTCTGGTTCTCGCCAACAAATCGTCAAATGTCCCGTCGCATCGGCTTCGATTTTCGGCGAGACAATTCCTCGGCCTTCCAGCCAATCTAATAGTTCACTAGCTTCTTCGACTCCAAGGCCTGTGACCACTTGGGAATCCGCAACGGGAATATCAGAAATGATGGGTTCTTTCGAGGCGGGTCGATTCGAGGGGGCCGTTTCTAATGTTGAGATAAATAGCATAAGATTTTACCTCAATGGATGTGTCAGTTCATTACATATTTACAATTATACCAAGGGGATTCGATCGATACTACCTCATCTGCACGATTTTTGAAGAATCGTTCAAATAAATGCCAATTGTCCGATAATGTATACTCAAATACTCCCTAGCGCCTTTCTGTTGGATTTTTCGATAAAGAAGAATCCCTTTTCATTTTGGTCACATCGCTAGCACATGGGGCTACTTTCCTTTACAACATCTTCACTCTGTCCTTTTCCCATCAGGTTCAACTATGCACACTCTCCAAAAACTCACTCTTTGTTTAATCGGCTTACCTTTATGGGTAACCGCAGCAAGTGCCCAATCGCCTTTATCCGGTGCCGAAATGATTACGTCCTATTTCCGTCAGGAAGTGGAGACGATTCGCAAAAGCGAATTGACCCAGTTCAAAACCAAGGACGATTTCGAGAAAGCCAAGCCACGTTTACGGCAGGAACTACTTGAAATGCTCGGGTTGTGGCCCCTTCCTGCCAAGACCGATCTCAAAGCTCAAATAACGGGAACTTTTGAAAGTGAAAAATTCCTTGTCGAGAAACTCGTTTATCAATCGCGGCCGGGCTTGTATGTGACGGCGAACCTTTATCTCCCCAAACCTCGCCCCAAAAAGGCACCGGTCATTTTGTATTTGTGTGGTCATGGGAACATCGTAAAGGATGGGGTATCTTACGGCAGCAAAGTTTATTACCAACGTCATCCAGCATGGTTTGCCACTCATGGCTACGTTTGCATGGTGATTGATACCTTACAATTGGGAGAAATTCCGGGCGATCATCATGGAACATATCGCTTGGGTCAATGGTGGTGGCATGCCACAGGTTATACTCCCGCTGGTGTTGAAACATGGAACGCTATTCGAGCTTTAGATTATCTCGAAACACGATCCGAAGTTGATATGAAAAAACTTGGGGTCACAGGTCGTTCAGGGGGGGGGGCACATTCATGGTGGTTAGCGGCTGTGGATGAACGACCTCAAGCGATTGTCCCCGTTGCGGGTATTGCGGACCTGCATGCTCATCTCAACGAAGGTTATGCCGGTCGATTAGAAAAAGGGGTAATTGCCGGTCACTGTGATTGCATGTTTATGGTGAATAAATATCGTTGGGATTTTGCAACGGTGGCTGCCTTATGTGCCCCTCGACCCGTCCTATTAGGGAATAGTGATATTGATGATATTTTTCCTGTGCCTGCCTATCGAAGAATTGCAGAAAAAGTTCGTGCCATTTACAAACTGTATCAGGCCGAAGAAAAATTCCAACTGCTCGAAACCAAAGGAGAGCATGAGGATACTCCTGAACTGAGGCTCGGGGCGTTTCGCTGGATGAATCGCTGGTTGAAAAATGATAAAGAAGCAGTACAAGACCTCGATCATCCGAATATCCCCCCCGAGAAGCTGAAAGTCCTCCAATCGATTCCAGAAGGGGCGATCAATCCCAAAGCAGCCGAGCTAATTTTCCGTGCTAAAAATTTTGACATTCCTCAATCCCCCGAAGTAGCTCAACAATGGTGGAAAGGCAAACAGACCGAATTGAGAAAAGAATTAGAAGAAAATGTTTTTCAAAATTGGCCTAAAAATCCTCCAGATTTAAATGTGCGATTGAGTGGAGATAAAACTCATGAGGGGGTTCGGTTACGAGCTTACGATTTTCAAAGTGAAAAAGGCATTTCATTGACATTATGGTTAATGACCGCTGCCGAGGTTGAGAAACCAAAATTAATTGTGTTAGATGTTTTAGACGATCAAGAATGGATGACTTGGTTCAAACAATTTCCCGAACCATTTGCTGAGATTCTGAGAGTGAAATGGACGGGGAAACAAGATGATAAAATGTTTGAACAGAATAAGAAAATGATTACAACCCAAAAATGGGGTTTTGCTATCATCTGTCCCCGTGGGGTGGGGCCGACCCGTTGGGCAGAAATCGGCTCTATGGCCGAAATTCAAATGCGTCGTCGGTTTCCTTTGATTGGAATGACGCTTGAGGATCGCCAAGTTTGGGATGTCCGACGGGCTGCCCAAACCTTACTTTCTCAACATGAGTTTGAAAATATTCCACTTTGGTTACAGGGCAAAAAGCAATCGGCAACTCTCGCTCTCTATGCTTATCTGTTTGAGCCAAAGGTGACTCGCTGCGATTTATGGGACCTTTCTCCAACTCATTTTGAAGGACCTGTCTTTCTGAATGTACTCAAAGTGTTAGATATTCCACAAACCCTTTCTTTAGCC
>JAOAAA010000073.1:15579-20776 GCA_026419115.1 Gemmataceae bacterium | reverse complement strand
GAAGAGGGGAGGGCCATCGATTCCCGCAGCCGAGCAGGCCTCTTCAAAGCGTCGGAGTATTTACTTCTTCCATTCCAACAACGAACGAAATCCGTTTTTGGCCACCTTCGATGATGCCCTCGTTACCGATTGTTATCGCCGAGAACAGAGTATTGTTCCCCAGCAGGCTTTGGCTTTGACTAATAGTCGGTTGGTCCTTGATGTTTCCCGCCCCATAGCAGAACGCATCACCAAGGGGCTATTGGCTCGGTCGCAACCCGATAACGATGAAGCCTTTGTTCAGGAAGCGTTCTTGTATCTGCTTGCTCACAAACCTAGCGAGCGTGAACTCCAAGATTGTTTGAAGACCATGGCGGAATGGCGTAAACTTCCGGAAGCAGGCAAGGACAATGCTGCCACTCAGTTTGCTCGGGCTAACTTGGTCTGGGTCTTGCTGAATCACCATGACTTCATCACGATTCGTTGAGAGAATTGAACACAAGCTGTTGAGAGAATAGAAAGTGATGACGAGTTCATCACGATTCGTTGAGAGAATTGAACATGATGACAATACCCTCCTCGCTCTCGTCCCGACGACAATTTCTATCCGGTTTTGCGGCGATTGCGGCAGCGGCGATGCTTCATCGAGATGGTTACTCTCGTGACGGGAAATGGTCCCCGCCTGATGGGAAACCCCACTTCAAACCTAAAGCCAAAAGTGTCATTTGGCTTTTCATGAATGGGGGATTAAGTCACGTTGAAAGTTTTGATCCGAAGCCGATGCTCAATAAATATGCCGGTAAGACGATCAAAGAAACTCCCTTTGCCGATTCGCTTGACCCCAAGAAATTAGCCATTGAAAGGCTCGTAGTGCCGGATGCGAATGGGAATATCCGCACGACGCTTTATCCCATGCAGGTTGGCTTCAAAAAGCACGGTAAAAGTGGAATCGAAGTCAGCGATTGGTTCCCGCACATTGCTCGGCATATCGATCGCATTGCAGTGATTCGTTCCATGTGGACTACCGATAGCAATCATGGGGCGCAAGTGCAGTTTCATTCGGGCCGGCATCAGAACGATGGGATGTTTCCGAATTTGGGCGCTTGGGTGCATTACGGCTTAGCCTCGCTGAACGATAATTTGCCCCAGTATATTTCTTTTGGCAATCGGGAGTATTGGAACAAAAGGGATGGGCATTACCTCGGTCCCGCACACGATGCGGTTCCACTGCGGGTCGATCCCCAGAACCCTTTAGATTTCAGCATACCGGAACGCCCTTTTTCCAATCAGGCTCGTACCGCCGGCATCGACTTGCTCAAAAAACTCAGTGAACAACGGGCCGCGGAATCGCCCGAGGATGCAGCGTTATCGGCACGGATTGCCTCTTACGAGTTAGCTTTCCGAATGCAGAAATCGATTCCCGAGGCTGTTGATTTCAGCAAAGAAACCGAAGAGACCAAAAAGCTCTACGGCATCGATCTGCCACACTGCCGAGCTTTTGGCATGCAGATGTTGGCTGCCCGACGTCTGATCGAACGGGGAGTGCGATTCATCCAAGTGCAGCACGGTGCCGGCGGGGCAGGGGCTTGGGATGCTCACGGCGGATTGAAAGCCAACCATCAAAACAACGCCTTGGCCGTTGATCAGCCGGTAGGGGCTTTGCTCGAAGATTTGCATCGCCGTGGACTGCTCGATGAAACGATTGTCCTGTTCGCTACCGAGTTTGGCCGAACTCCCGGTTCACAAGGTTCCGATGGCCGCGACCATCATATTTATGGTTTCAGTGTTTGGATGGCCGGCGGCGGAATCAAAGGAGGGGTTGTTCATGGCGCCACCGATGAGATTGGTTTCCACGCGGTTGAGCATCGCCATTATGTGACCGATATTCATGCCACGATCTTGCATCAACTAGGGCTTGATTCACGCAAACTCGAAATTCCCGGTCGAAAACGTCTCGACATTGACCATGGCGAACCCATCAAGGAAATTCTCACTTAACAGAGTGGCCCACGTTTCTGCCTCACCGTTCGCATAACTGAAAAGGCTGATTTGTTCTAACGAAAAGGGGTTGTCTAACTATGTCCGACAACCAATCTATCTGGATTCCATCTAGCATCATTGGAAGATTCCAAAATCAACTCAAAATTTTAAAGGATATTTAATAATTCAGGACTCACCTACCGAGTTCGCCTTTGCTACTATTGTAGGGGAGCTGCGCCATCCATTTTGCCCTTTGTTGGGTCAGGAAAATAATCGGTTCCGTTGGTGCATCCAAAATCCAATGGAGCTGCGAGGAGTCGACAACCCAAGCCGCTGTCCGCGAAATCAGGTGAGAGCCAAGCCCGGTCCGTAGCCATGCAGCTCTCGGCCGAGTTACACCAACCCCCGCCACGAACCACCCGACCGGAACCTTCAAGTGTGGTTGTCCATTCCCAAACGTTACCTACGAGATCGTAGATACCCAAAGGATTCGGTAAAAACAAGCCCACTTCGGAGGTTGTACCTGAACTACCCTTTCCGAAATTTGCCATATGGCTTAAAAGTTCGTTAGTCGGCTTTGGTGTGAGGTCAGTTTTAGAGGTAGCAAAGTAAAAATGGAAGGCACTTTGTTCTCGAGTGATGGGGCCACCACGACATAGGTATTCCCACTCATCCTCAGTGGGAAGGCGATATTCATAGCCTTCTTCTCGGCATTTTTTATTAAGCGCGGGCAGAAAATTGTTGATAATTTCATTGTAACTGACAGATTCAACCGGCAAACGATCTCCCCGAAAATTACTTGGGTTGTTGCCATTCATCACGGCTTTCCATTCTGCCTGCGTTACTGGGAAAACGCCTGCCCAGAACCCTTTTTCAAGAGTGAACTTTCTTGTGCCTTGTTTGCCACCTCCCCCGCCAAGCCACGAGTCCCCAGGCGGAACCCAAACGAATTCCATTCCGATACTATTTTTCCAGCGTTTTCCTTCGGAATAAAGACAAACTGCTTTGTATAACTCGGTGTCACGCAGGTAATCGTGATAGATCTCATCAAGAACTTTTTTAGCGGTTTGCCATTGTCGAGCATTGAAAAGTGCGCGAGCTTCCCGATTCTTTGAAATTGCTTCACTTATTTTAGCATCGAACATGGTTCGGAATAGATTATTATCGATTGGACGCTGTGTCTCTGGATCAACAGATTTTGGATCGTCAACCAGTTTTTGAGGTAGCTTTTGAATCGCTTCGAGAAGTTCTGTCGCATTCTGGTAACGATCTTCTCGGCGATCCGCAGTTGCAGTACCAATAAGATTAATCAGGGGGTCAGCCACATGAAGAATTTTTTTGAGGGTGTGGGTAAACCCTTTTCTCATGGGAAGATAAATATCTCCGACGACCAATTGATAAAGAATCACACCAAGAGCATGTACATCGTCAGCGGGATGCTGAGGTTGGCTACCATCGATCTGTTCTGGGGAGGCGTATTTCAGAGAATGGGAATATTTTACCATGGTTGGGGTCGAATCGGTTTGGGAAAGAATGGTACCAGCGATCGATTCGTCAATGGCTTGGCGAGCTTGCACAGCACTGATTCCCAAATCGGTGATCTTCCAATTCCCGTATTTATCGCAGAGAATGTTTTGTGGTTTAAGGTCGCGATGAACCAACGGCCGAGGTTTGATCGCATGGAATTTGGCAACCGTTTCGGCAAGAATGGTTATGGTTTCAATAGCCTTTTTAATGCGTTCTTCAAGTGAAGTTGGCCAAGAACGGAAGTTTTGTGCCAAGTCCCCCCCCGAAACATATTCATACTGCAACCATGGTGTTTCGATCTCAAGGTCGGAATCCATCAGCTTAACAACATGCTTCTCATCTTCGAGGTGTTCTTCAACCAAAGCGATATTTGACCTTTCATTCACGATAATTTGCCGCTGAGAAACAGGATCGAGCGGGAATTTAAAGACACTTAGTTTTTTACTTTCTTTGGCTCCACGTGCTAACCAAACTTCGCCAAACCCACCAATTTTCAGTTTTCGCTCCAACACCCAACGGGGATTATTGGGCACGATTTGGCCCGGTTTGAAGCAAGATAACCGAACTGGAATTGCCGCTTGAACTAAGTGTTCGGGTACGTTGAGATGCAAGTTTTCAGGGAGAGCGACCTTCGTCGAAGGGTCAAAGGGATCGGCCCAAGGTGGAAGGAACTGAGTTCGGGTTTTTTCGCGAACCTGAATGGCAATTTGTTTAGCCATTTCCTTTTCTTCTTCCGATCGGCCTGCCAGCTGAACCTCGATTTCCGAATCCACTTTCTTTTCAAAATCGGCTTCGGGGAGATTGGCGATTTGTTCCAGATTGGCACGGAGTGCGGGACCAACGATTTCTTGATTTTTTCCTGCTCGGAATAAGTCTAGGGCGACTGTTGCAAGGTTTTTGGCTCCAACCGCAAAATCACCCAAACCTTTTAGGGTTGGCCCTAGGGTTGCAATCGCTCCAATTAACGCGGACAGAAATTCCATGGTGCTACCCATATTAATGGTAATTGTTATGAGATTCGGTTGATCCTGAGAGAAATTTATTGAATTTTGCCAAAATCGACAAAATTGAAGAAGAGTTCCTAAAATTGAGTGTCTGGGCAGGTTCATACAGACGGAGAGTTCTCGGAAATCCTTTCCCAAAAATTTGAAGACTCGGTTAAATCCCCCGATTCCGGATTGTTTCAACTTGGATTCGGCTTTTGCTACCTCTAGAATCACCGCGAACGAATGATCAAATAGATGAATCACAAGAATAATCCTTCTTGTGGAACGAAGGGGGCCTTTGTTGGGGCGGTTTTTTTGTCGTGGGTTCGTTCGATTCGCAAAATGTTTTAATTTCTCCGAAATGATTTTCAGAAGGTATTGAGAGATGCCAACACGTCCGACTCCTTGGGCAATCGCGGTGCTATTTTCTCCGCTTTTGATTGTGGTTCTGCTCTGGGGACAGGAAAAAACCGAAGAGGTCAAAGCCGTGACGCCAACCGTGCGTTGTGCGGACCCCAACTCGAAAGATCAAGACGATATGGGGATTTGGATTCACCCGACCGATGCTTCGTTGAGTACGATTATCACTTCGGATAAAAAGGCCAATCAATTATTTGTGTATGATTTGGCGGGCAAAACCATTCAAGCGATCCCTGCCAAGCATCCAGGAAGTTTAGATGTTCGGTACGGCTTTCCTTTGGGTCAAGAGAAGGTCGATATTGTTG
>JAOAAA010000073.1:0-15569 GCA_026419115.1 Gemmataceae bacterium | reverse complement strand
AACGTGTGGACGACGATACCATTCGCACTACGGAGAATTATGGGGGGACGCTGTATCGCAGTCCCAAGACGGGTCAGTTTTATTTCATTGTCACTTCCAAATCGGGACAGGTCGAGCAGTATGAATTGAACGATAACGGTAACGGAAAAATTGCGGGGAAAAAGGTCCGAAGTTGGCGGATCGGTCTGTGTGAATCGGCGGTGGCAGATGATGAGACCGGCAAAATTTATATCAGTGAAGAATCGAAAGGGGTTTGGGAAATCGGGGGCGAACCGACCGATCCGACACCGGGTCAACTAGTCATCAAACTCGGTGAAAATGGCCTGAGCGGCGACGTCGAGGGGTTAGCAATCTATCACCTTCCTGAAGGAAAAGGGTATTTGATTGTCTCGAATCAGGGGAGAAGCAATTTCAAGGTTTACGAACGCACAGGGGGCAAATTTTTGGGTACTTTCTCGGTAGAAGGAGCCAAAAACACCGACGGTTTGGATGTTTGCAACACCAATCTAGGCAAGGATTTTCCCAAAGGATTATTTGCCTGCCACACCGGCGAAAAAGGATGTCCCGTGCTTTTGGTACCTTGGGAGAAAATTGCCAAGGCCCTGCCCGTTGAATTGAAGGTCGATACCTCTTGGGATCGGCGGAAGTAATTTTAGATTGTCGGAAGTGACCTTTCGGAAGTATCTCCCTATCATGAAAATGATCATTGAATCGTTTGATTGTGATCCTCAAAGATTTTTCTAGTCGAGATGAAATTTTTCGATAAGGTGTCTCTACTCGAACAGGTCTCAACTCTCAAAAAAAATTCCTTCGAAGAAAGGCGAAACAGACCCCACCTCCCGTGGCGATTTCCTATCCTGATGAGTGGTTCCATTTCGGCGGACCAATACCAACTCCCTTTTCTCTCTCGGAGGTCGTTCCATGTTTTGGCGAATATCCCTTGGGATTGCAGCGATATTGCTTTCTATCCCCTTGAGTGGGAACGCACAAGAAACGAAGAAAACTCAACCGATGAACATTTTGTTTATCGTTTCCGATGATCTGACGAACACCACCCTTGGTTGTTACGGCAGCACGATGAGTCTATCCCCGAATATCGATAAATTGGCCCAAAAAGGGGTTCGGTTTGATCGGGCGTATTGCCAATTCCCGTTGTGCAATCCCAGTCGAGCGAGCTTTCTGACGGGGCTTCGTCCCGATACCCTGAAAGTCTACGAGAACGCCACGCAATTCCGCAAAAACCTTCCTGATGTGCAAACCTTGGGGCAGACCTTCCAAAAAGGAGGGTACTACGTTGCCCGTGTCGGCAAGTTGTATCACTATGGGGTACCTGCACAAATTGGAACCGATGGCCTTGATGATAAACCCTCGTGGAAAGATGTTTTTAATCCGCGAGGACGCGACAAAGATGATGAAGACGAAAACCTCATCTTCACTCTCAATCCCGATGCGAAAGGATCGGCCCGTTACGGAGGCTCACTCAGTTGGCATGCCTCGGCCGGTGAGGATGGGGAACAGACCGACGGAAAAATTGCGGCCGAGATTGTCAAACTGATTGAATCGAAGAAGGATCAACCTTTCTTCTTGGCGTGTGGATTTTTCCGTCCGCATACCCCGTATGTGGCACCCAAAAAGTATTTTAATATGTATCCCTTGGAGAAGATCAAACTGCCCGCAGTGCCCGAGAATCATTGGAAAAATCACCCTGCTGCGGCATTTGGTAGCCACAAAAAAGAGCAAGAGAAATTGACCGATGACCTTCGTCGTCAGGCTTTGCAGGCTTATTATGCTTCCACAACTTTTATGGATGCTCAAGTGGGCGTGGTTCTAGATGCTCTGGAGAAAAACAATCTTCACAAGAATACGATTATCGTTTTCCTCAGCGATCATGGCTATCACCTAGGGGAACATGGTTTGTGGCAAAAGATGAGTCTGTTCGAGAATTCGGCACGGGTTCCCTTGATTATTTACGATCCACGAAATAAGGCCAACGGCACTGTTTGCAAACAACCTGTGGAGTTGGTCGATTTGCATGCCACCTTAGCGGACCTTGCCGGCTTACCTGCACCGAAAACGGATGGCCTAAGCCTAAAACCTTTGTTAGAGGATGTGAATGCCAAATGGACCAAACCCGCTCTGACTCAGGTCAGTCGAGGAACTCCAACCGTTACGGGGGAAAAAACGGGGAAGAACCCTTGGTTCATGGGCTATTCCGTTCGGACCGAGCGCTACCGATACACCGAATGGGATGAAGGTAAAAAAGGTATTCAATTGTATGATTATCAAACCGATCCGAACGAACTCAAGAATCTAGCCGACGACCCTGCCCATGCCGAGATCGTGAAAAAACTCAAAGCCCTTTTACCTCAGAAGTAATCGGTTCGTGTTTTGTTTGGGGGGCAAAACAATATATGAAAGATCGAAGTGGCGTTAGAGGGATCGAATAATTCTTTTTTGTTGATGGAGAAATCCCCAAGGATAATCGAAGGATTCCTAATTGGACTTAACCTTGAAGAACGACGTTCCTCAGTTCTCCTGCAAGAAAAACGGAACCAGTAATCAGAATGCCTTCATCGGGACCTATTTCTTCGCAGGCCTTGGCCCATGCTTCTTGCGAAGAATGATGCAAACTGTAACAAAGCCGATCTCGATGGGGAAGCATTTGTTCGAGTTGTTGAGGAGTTGCCGCACGGGGGTTATTCTGAAAGGTTGTGAGATAATAGCGCTGGAAATACCCCGCGAGACGTTCGAGCATTTCGGGAATTTGTTTATCGATGGAAGAAGCAAAAATCAGATTCCAACGGGGGACCTGCGGAAATTCTTCGGAAAGGGTGGCCAGTAAAGTTTCAATAGCAGGGAGATTGTGGGCACAATCTAAAACGGTAAACGGTTTTTGCCGAACGATTTCTAAGCGAGCAGGCCAAAAGGTGGTTCGTAGCCCCTCGGTAATAGCTTCGGGTGAAATGGGATAGCTCTGTTGTTGCAGTTCGCGAATGAGCATTCGGGCACCGGCAGCATTCAATGCCTGATGGGCACCTCTCAGGCCGAGTTGATAATACTCCTTCTGTGAGTCAATCGTCATTTCGACCTTTCCTTGGCCTAGGTAACGACTTTCAAAATCCCGATGGATCAAGCGCAGCGGGGCATTTTGCTTGTGCGCTATTTGTTCAATCACCTGACGAGCTTCCTCGGCCTCGGCCGTGCAAACCACAGGAATATGAGGTTTGATAATGCCCGCTTTCTCTACGGCAATCTGTGCGAGAGTGTTGCCCAAAATGGCCATATGATCGAAGCCGATCGTGGAAATCATCGTGGCTCGGGGCAAAAGGATATTTGTTGAGTCGAGCCGCCCACCGAGGCCTACTTCTATGACGGCAAAATCACAACGTTCTTGAGCAAAATACAAAAATCCCAAGGCGGTGATAATCTCGAAAAAGGTACAATTCCATTCCGGCCCGCGTTGATCGAGTTGCTGGCACCCCTCCGCGATGCGAGCCATACCCGAAGCAATGGCCGGTTTCGAGATGGGCACTCCGTTGATGCGAATCCGCTCTGATAAATCCACAAGGTGAGGGGAAGTGAATAGTCCCGTTTTGTAGCCTGCTTGTTGCAGGATTTGGGCCGTGAAAGCTGCCGAGGAACCTTTGCCTTTTGTCCCCGCAATGTGCAGATGTTGGATGCGATTTTGTGGATTACCCAACAGGAAGGCCAACTCACGCATGCGATCGAGCTTCAAGTCTCCCTGACGGGGCTGCCGTCGCTCGTAATCGATTCTTCCTAACCAAAAAGCGACGGCCTGTTCGTAAGTCATTGATTGTTCATCTGTTGGAAACCAAATCAAAAACTTTATTCTAGGAAGCGTCCAAAAAAAGAGTCAATCGTTGTGCCAATCTCCTAGGCCTGAGATTACCCTCTGTGAGCTGCTTCTGTGAGGACGTGACTAAGACATGAGTCGTTCTGAATCCCCCCTTTATAATTCAACATTTGATAGGTGGTTGCTTAACAATTGTGTTGGTGGAACCGTTAACATCTAGATGTGATCCGCCTAATTCAAGGGCCATGCGCTGCCCAAAGCCTGTTTTTGCAGTTGCGTCACTTCGGCAATCCCTTTTTTTCCCAGATCGATGAGCTTGAACAATTGTGATTGGGTAAAGGTATGGCCTTCGCCGGTCCCTTGAATTTCGATGAATTCTCCACTTCCGGTCATGACCAGATTCATATCGACTTGAGCTTGCACATCTTCAACATATTCCAAATCGAGATATTCAACCCCCTGAATAATCCCGACACTCATCGCACCGACGCTATCGCGAATGACCTGCGAGGCAAGCCCTTTCAAATCGGGATGATGCTCAAAGGCCAAACACAAAGCGACAAAAGCCCCGTTGATGGCGGTGGTTCGCGTACCTCCATCGGCATCAATCACATCGCAATCGAGCCATAAAGTTCGCTCGCCGAGTTGATCGAGATTCAAAACCGCCCGAAGAGACCGGCCGATGAGGCGCTGAATTTCGATCGAGCGACCATCGACCTTGCCGGCCTTTTCGCGTGCCTTACGGGTTTGAGTGGAACCGGGCAGCATCGCATATTCTGCAGTGATCCAGCCTTTCCCTTTGCCGACCAGAAAGGTGGGCACACTGTTTTCTACAGAGCAGGTACACAAAACCACCGTGTTCCCACAACGGGCGAGAACGCTGCCGGAAGCATTTTTGCTAAAACCCAATTCAAAGTGAATCGGTCGCAGGGCGGATTCGGCACGGTTCGAGGTTCGCATTTGGAGAGGTTCCTTTTCACTGGAAAAACGGGACGTAGTTCAGATTTCGTTGGTTGGGGGTTAAGTCGTTGGGGGGACTCTCAGGAAAATTTCGCTAGGGTTTCAATATCTGATCGAGAAATTCGTAGGCCACTTTCCGACCCTCTTCTGGAAAATCGTGTCCCGAATCGGGATAGATGACCTTGAGTTGATCGCTAGCCTTAAGATTTTTGTATATTGGTTCGACTAATTGAATGACGTCCTTCACACCGGAAACTTCAAAATTACTATCGCGGATCGGCGCGACCGCTAAAAAAGCTCGGGGTGCGATCGCGGTGATGACATCATGAAAATCAAAGGGCATCTTCTTCGGATCCGAATCGTACACGGAAGCGATGCGTGGCATGTATCGGGCGGATGTCCAGCCTTTGAGGTTACCGTTATAGTATTTGGCAAAGCTGGTGAAACCACAACTGGAAACGGTCACCTTCAAGCGGGTATCGAAAGCCGCCGTGAACATGGAATTATGTCCCCCTAAGGAATGACCAATCACACCGATTCGTTCAGGATCAACAAAATCGAGTGTGCAGAGGTAATCGATTCCTCTCATGTTGTTCCAAATCGCTTTCAACGACCCCGATGCCCAAGCCGATTTAGAAAAATCGTAGGGGTACTCTCCAAAGCTGGGATAATCTGGGACAAGGCAAACGTAACCTCGTTTGACTAGATGCAAGGCCTGCTGTTTGCTTTCTTGCTTACCCAAGCCGACCGGTTCATCTTTACCGATATTGATTGTCTGATGCAGGCACAACATGGCAGGGCGTTTACCTTCTTTGCCTGTAGGAATCAATAACCACGCGGGGACACGATCATTTTTCTCAACAGCATAGGTGATCTTTTTACGAATGTAACCTTCGAGCTTTTCTTCCAAAATCACTTTGACATCGAGGGGAACTTTGTGCGACTCGTCGGGCATATCTCCCATGACCTTTTGCATGTTTTTGAGAATCTCGGCCCGTTTTTTTTCGTGAGGGGATTTTTCATCCGACGAAAGGACCGAGCCAACAAGGAAGAGGCAAAACAGCAGCCCGAACCGATTCATGTTTCACCTGAGGGAGAGAGAACAATAAAAAGTGATTTTACAACAAACGGCATACCCCTGATTGTAACAGGATTGTTTCATGATAAGGACTGACCGGCTCTTTCATCGCAGGTTGATCCTTTGGGATGCCTCTTTGTTCAGGTGCAAAAAAATCTATCATATGCTGTGTTCGTTCCAGCCCTGTGTTTGGTTGATTAATGCCCAATACGATCTCCTACCTCTTCCGGAGTGATTTTCATGCTTCGCATTTGGATGGCCCTTTTCTTCATGAGTGTAACGGTAACATGGGCTGATGACGGAGTTCTCCCCGTCGGGGCCGATGGGAAACCTTTGAATCTCGATTTTGAGACCGGCGATTTACGAGATTGGAAAGCCACTGGAAACGCCTTCGAGGGGCAACCCATTAAGGGGGATACAGTGTTTCCACGGCGTAATGACATGAAGAGTAAACATCAAGGTCAATTCTGGATTGGCGGGTACGAAAAGCTCGGCGATAAGGCGAAAGGGACGTTAACTTCGGCGCCATTCAAAGTCACCCATCCGTTTGCCAGTTTTCTTGTGGCGGGGGGACCGCACCCCGAAACGTGCGTGCAATTGGTTCGCAAAGATAACGACAAAGTGTTCTTCCAAGTTTCGGGGCTAGAATCGGAAGAACTCCAAAGAGTTGTCGTCGATCTCAAGGAGGTACAAAATACCGAGATTTATATTCGGCTAGTCGATCAGCATACGGGTCATTGGGGCCATGTGAATTTCGATGATTTCCGATTCCATAAAGAGAAGCCCAACGTGCCGGAGCGTCCCAAAGCTCCGGTCCTCGATCAATTCAAATATGCAGGGCTAAAACCGCTCGAAGCAGCCAAAGCGATGACCGTACCAGCGGGATTCTCCGTAAAATTGTTTGCCGGTGAACCCGATGTGCATCAGCCGATTGCGTTTTGTTTGGATGAACGGGGCCGACTGTGGGTAGCAGAATGCTATACCTATCCGCGTCGTTTACCGCACAATGGGCCGGTTTTGCCCGAGAATCTCAAAGATAAAGGGGATCGGATCGTCATCTTCGAGGATAGCAACGGCGATGGCACATTCGATAAACGGACCGTTTTTTTCGAGGGATTGAATTTACTGACCGGCATTCAAGTCGGCTACGGTGGAGTGTGGGTCGGGGCGGCCCCTTACTTTTTGTTCATACCGATCGAGCCGATGACCGAGAAAGCCGGTGAAGTGAAAATCCTCCTTGATGGCTGGGGTTATCAAGATACTCACGAAACCCTTAATACCTTCACTTGGGGACCCGATGGCTGGCTTTATGGTTGCCATGGTGTCTTCACTCATTCTCGTGTGGGTAAACCGGGCACTCCCGATGCTCAACGAATTCCGATCAACGCGGGAATTTGGCGCTACCATCCCACGAAGCATATTTTTGAAGTGTACGCTCATGGGACGAGTAATCCTTGGGGCTTGGCGTTTAACGAAGTGGGCGAAGCCTTTGTGGAAGCATGCGTGATTCCTCACAATTGGCACATCATTCCGGGGGGGCGTTACCACCGTCAGGCAGGGCAACATTTTAACCCTTATACCTATGCCGATATTCAAACGATCGCAGAACACCGGCACTACGTCGGGGCGACCCCTCATGGGGGCAATGGACGATCTGACGAAGCCGGGGGGGGACATGCTCATTGCGGTACCATGATTTATCAGGGGGGGACTTGGCCTCAGGAATATCATCACAAAATGTTCATGGGGAATATCCATGGCCGACGCCTGAACATCGATAACCTGATTCCCAATGGTTCCGGTTACAAAGCGACTCGTCACCCCGATTTTCTTTTAGCCAACGACGCGTGGGCACGCTTCATTAATTTGGCTTATGGACCCGATGGCAACGTTTTTCTGATCGATTGGTACGATAAGCAAGCCTGCCACAACAACACGACCGAAATTTGGGATCGAACCAACGGCCGTATCTACAAAATCGTCCACAAGGATACTAAGCCCGTCAGTGGAATCGATCTACAAAAATGCACCGATGCCGAGTTGCTCGCTTATCAATTCCATGCCAACGAATGGTACGCCAATCAGGGGCGAAGAATTTTAGCGGAACGAGCGGCTCTAGGAAAATGGGATACCAAAAAGGTGAACGAATTACTCGAACGGCTCAAGCAATTGGCTCAACAATCGTCGCATCCGCAGGCGGAATTGCGCTGCCTGTGGGCGAGCTTTGCTTTATCCGGTGGTGTGTTGCCCCCTGCGATCGGCGAGTCTGCCGCCCAATCGAAAAATCCTGCGGTAGTGGTTTGGGCCTATCGGTTGGCCTCGCAAAATTTGGGCAACAAATCGGCATGGAACCCCTCTACGGAGGACATGCTTCGCACCCTTCAAAAGAATAATGTCCCTGCCATTCGCCTCGGGTTGGCCAGTGTGTTGCAGCGGTATCCGCACAAGGAACGTGTGTCGGTTCTCAAAGCGTTGTTTGATTATTCTGCCGATGCCACCGATCATAATCTTCCGCTGATGTATTGGTACGCTTGGGAACCGGTCGTGGCCGATATGCCAGAAGAAGCAATGCAAATTGCCGCGGCAGGGAAAATTCCGCTGATCCGAGATTTTACCGCTCGCCGCGTCGGGGCTTTGGGAACGCCCGAAAGCCTAGCTTTGTTAGTCAAATATCTGGGGCAAGCGCAGGCCGATAGTGATCGGCAAGCCTATTTGAATGCCCTGACCGAGTCACTCCGAGGCAAACGAAATGTTCCCATGCCCCAAGGATGGCCCGAAACATTTACCGCTTTGCAAAAATCATCCTCGGCGGCGATTCGCAATAGTGCCTTGGCCTTGGCGGTGACCTTTGGGGATCGCAATGCCTTTGCCACGCTGAGAACTTTGGCCAGTAACCCGATGATTTCTGCCGAGGCGCGGAACGGGGCAATTACCCCTTTGGCCGAGGCTCGCGATCCCAAATTGCCCGAACTTTCGCGAACGAGCATTACCGATCCGCAAACCCGTTCCGCCAGCATCCGCGCTTTTGCTAGTGTGGAAGACGCCGAAGCCCCTGCGTTGATCCTCAAACAATGGTCGGCCCTTTCCCCTGCGGAGAAACGGGAAGCTCTGATGACGCTGACTTCTCGGGTGAAATATGCCGAAGCTCTTTTGAATGCCATTAGCGAGAAGAAATTGGCTGCCAACGAACTCCCTGCCGATTTGGTCCGCAATATCCGCAACCTGAACGATAAGGCCCTTCAGGAGAAGATCAATGCGGTTTGGGGAACAGTACGGGAAACTCCCGAGGAACGAAAGAAACTCATTGCCGAGTGGCGGGCTAAACTCAGCGTTCCTAGCAAAACCGAACCCGACTTGATGTTGGGTCGAGCGCTGTTTGCCAAGAATTGTCAACAGTGTCACACCCTCTACGGTGTCGGGGGCAAGGTCGGTCCAGACATCACCGGTTCCAACCGCTCGAACCTCGATTATCTGTTGGAAAATATATTCGATCCCAGTGCGGTCATTCAGAAAGAATACGCCGCCACGGTCTTCACGACCACCAACGGGCGAACGATCACCGGTATCGTGAAGGAAGATCGCGGCAAGATCGTGACGATTGCCACGGCCGATGGTACCCTGACCTTAAACGCCGATGATATTGATACCCGACGCGATTCGCTCACTTCGATGATGCCAGATGATCTGACCAAACAGCTTTCCGAAAGCGAAATTCGGGCTTTATTCGCCTATCTAAGGCACCCCACCCAAGTTCCCCAACTGGTGACCAAGGAAACCGCAAAAGACTTCTTCAACGGAAAAGATTTGACCGGCTGGATTGGTGACAAAACCTTGTGGAGTGTCCAAGACGGTGAAATTGTGGGCAGTGCCCCCAAAGGACTGAAGAAGAACGAATTTTTGAAGAGTGAACTGGCGGCAGGCGATTTCAAGTTGACCTTAAAGGTTAAGTTGACCCCGAACACGGAAAATAGTGGAATCCAATTCCGAAGCGAGATTCTCCCTGACGGTGACGTAAAGGGGTATCAAGCCGATATTGGGAAAGGATGGTGGGGGAAACTGTACGAGGAGCATGGTCGTGCTATTCTTTGGGATAAATCGGGTGAAGAACATGTCAAAGCGGGGGAATGGAATGAATATGTGATCGAAGCCGTGGGCAGTCGTATCCGCACTTACATCAACGGGAAGTTATGTGTGGATTTGGATGATCCGAAGGGCGTCAAACGCGGCATCTTTGCTCTTCAATTACACTCCGGAGGTCCAATCGAAGTGAGATTCAAAGACCTGCAACTCGAAGTGAAATAATTGAAGAAAACAGGCCTCGTCTAACGATTGACTCGCCCGTTCGTTGCTCAATCGAGCACATGACCCGTGCCGATCTTTTGATAATGATTCCCTCAATCACCCAAAATATCGATTCTGAGAATCAATCACTTTGCCCCGTGTGAACCTTAGGCGATGATCTTTTCGACCACATTCCCTGCCACATCGGTTAAGCGGAAATCGCGGCCGTTGTAGCGATAGGTGAGTTTTTTGTGATCCAGCCCCATTAAGTGCAGAATGGTCGCATGAAGATCGTTGATGCTCACGCGATCTTCGACGGCTTTGAAGCCGATTTCGTCGGTCGCGCCGTAATGAACCCCCGGCTTGATCCCTCCGCCGGCCATCCAAACGGTAAAGGCATGCGGGTTGTGATCGCGTCCGGCATTTCCCTTTTGCACAATGGGCAAGCGTCCGAATTCCCCCCCCCAAATGACCAAGGTGGAATCGAGCAAGCCACGGTTTTTCAGGTCCTCTAACAGACCGGCGATCGGTTGATCCGTCTCGGCGGCAAAACCAGCATGGTTTTTGGCAATGTTGTTATGACCATCCCAAGAAAGATCGTTTTCCATACCGCCGGAATAAATTTGCACGAAGCGCACTCCCCGTTCTACAAGGCGGCGGGCCATCAAACATTGTTTGGCGAAGTGGGTGGCCTTCGGATTATCCAAACCGTAGAGTTTGTGAGTCTCTTTGGTCTCCTTGTTGATGTCGAGGGCTTCTGGAGCAGCTACTTGCATTCGGTAGGCCAACTCGAAGGATTCAATCCGAGCTTGCAATTCGGCCTCGGTGGGATTGTAGGTCCGGTTCAGTTTCGCTAACAGATCGAGTTGAGCACGTTGTAGGGATTCGTTCATTTCTTGGGGGCGTTTAAGATTCTCGATCGGGTCACCTTGCGGTTTGAAACCTGTGCCTTGGTATACGCTCGGCAAGAAACCCGCTCCCCAATTCTGCGAGTGACCTTTCGGTATGCCCCGACCGAGAGTATCGTACATGACACAAAAAGCGGGTAAATTTCGGCTTTCGCTACCAAGGCCGTAAGTCACCCACGAACCAACACAGGGGAAACCTTGTCGGCTCATACCGGTGTTGATCTTGAACAAGGCAGGGGCATGATTGTTCGAGTCGGTCCAGCAGGAGTGGAGAAAGGCCATCTTGTCAACGTGTTTGGCCAAATGGGGAAAAAGCTCAGAAACCCAAGTGCCGCTTTCACCATGTTTCGCCCACTTGAACGGGGATTTCATCAGCGGGCCAACCTGATCGGTAAAAAATCCGGTATTTTTATCGAAGCCCTTTAGCTCTTGACCATCGCGTTTTTCCAGTTCGGGCTTGTAGTCCCAAGTATCCACTTGAGAAGGACCACCATTCATAAACAGCCAAATAACGCTTTTGGCCTTGGCAGGGAAATGGGGTTTTTTGGGAGCGAGCGGGTCGCGGGGTGCTTCATCTGCCGCACGGGTCTGCTCTTGAAGCAACGATGCCAAAGCCAATAAACCAAGGCCATTGCCAGCACGGCTCAAAAAGGCCCGTCGATTGGGAAAGTGCGGATGCGGGGTCGCAAAATAATGATGCGGTTGCATAGGAGGGTCCAACTTGGGGCAGTTTTATTTTAGCTGGAATGGGTGGATCGGAGTAGGGCAAAATGGAAGGGGTTTGATCGTGCAAGAACATTATGATCTGAACCGAAGAACTCACGGATGCAACAATCCCAGCAGCTATAGAACACCAACTCACGAATCCAAGAATCCACGAAACGCAGAACCCCAAGAACCCAAGAAATCCTAAAAGAATTTTCCAAGGATGAAATTACATGTTATGTTTGTATCTGATGTAGCAATTTTACCGAAAAAGACGTTTGTAGGGGAATAATGGTCGGGGCGATTCCACACAAAAACTTCGCACAAACAGACGGTATGTTTATCCGTCGGTTAGTGGTTGGGCTGTTGGTCACGCTGGGGACCTTTGAAGGTCTGCGCCACTTGGTTTGGGCGACGATTCCTGGGGAAACGACCGAAAAATTGTTGCCACTGTTCCTCACGATTGGAGTTTGGCTCGGCTCGTTCATTTCAGGGTTGGCCTTTCAACACGGAATCTGGTCGGGGTTGGGGGTGGGACTAGCCACAGGGCTGGGATTTCTGGGGTTAATTTGGTATCGGTTTGGCATCAATCTCCATCAGCTGATCGAGATTTTGCTGCCGCCGACCATTTTTGGTTTAATGGGAGGAACGATTGGCCGGTTTGTGTATCGCCCCGCTCCGATGCTCACTCATATCGATGCGAATTTTACCAAAAATGTGGCCCGAAAATATAAAGTCGTTCCTGTCATTTGGTGGAAGATCATGCTGGGGGCGGCTCTCATTTCTGCGGGGGTCTACTTTGCCGATGAGATTCGTTTCCAACTGGCATGGTTAATGTCCGGAAATATCGGGGGGGGGCAAGCCGGCCGATTCACCACTTGGGCCATTGGCTGTATTTGTACTCTCCTTGGGGGAATTTTTGCCGGTGTTGGTACCAAAGCAGGAGTTAAACAAGGCCTCGGCGCGGGGATTCTCGCAAGTGGTATCCTTGGTGTGTTGATTGAGAAACAAGGGGCCGATGCCATGGCTACCCCTCATTTTTGGGCGGAATGGATTGAGAAAGACCCTTCAGTTCCCATAGTAATCGCCACTTGCTTTGTTACCACAACCCTGATTTCTACCTTTGCTGGCTATATGGGGAGCACCATTTTCCGAAAATCGTGAAGGACTCAGCTTTTTTAAGCTCCTGCTCTGCCTCGGCTTCGATACGCTTCCTAATTTCGATGTTACCTCCTCTGACCGAAAACAGATTATTCAGGCGAGTCATTCCTTAGTTATTCTGGATTCTCGTGTTAGATTTCCCGTTTTCTCAGAATTATTAGTTATAAAGAAACATATTTCCTTCTCAGAAATCGGAGTGACCCCTATGAATTGGCGCATGTTCATCGTTCTATTATTGGTTTTCACGAAGCCGAGTTTAGGGAACGATTTAGAGAAAGAGTTCCTGAAAATTGTGAACGATCCGGTTTATAAACATGCTCGCTGGGGTTACCTCGTAGTCGATGCCGAGAGCGGGCGCACAATTATTGAACGAAACGCCGACCAATTCTTTGTACCGGCTTCGGTGACCAAATTATTTACCTGTGCCACGGCCCTGCAAACTTTAGGGCCTGATTATCGCTTTACCACCCCGATTGTTCACACGGGGGAAATCAAAGAGGGCATCCTATGGGGGGATTTGATTCTGGTGGCCTCGGGCGATTTGACGTTTGGAGGTCGGCGAGGAAAAGACGGCAAAATTCTCTATACCGATATCGATCATACTTATGCTGCCGGTGGGTTTCCCCCTGCCACTTGGACCGATTCTGATCCGTACTACGCACTCAAAGAGTTGGTCAAACAAATCAAGGAAAAAGGGATCAAGCAAATCATGGGGGAAATTTATATCGATGATCGTTTATTTATTAAATCACAAAGCACGGGGAGCGGACCTTTGCTGGTCACCCCCATGATCTTGAACGATAACGTCATTGATATTCGAGTGATGCCCGGAAAAAAGGCCGGCGATCCTGCCAAGGTCGAAACCCGCCCTGTGGTCCCTGTAGTTACATTTGATTCTCGCGTTACCACCGGAGAGAAAGGCAAACCCACGAATGTCTACATGGACGCCACGGCGATTAACGAAATTTTTGTGCGCGGAACCATTGCCGAAGGGAGTCATCCCATCGTGAGAATTTTCGTACCGGATGATCCCAATCTGGTCGCTCGTTGTGCCCTCATTCAATGCTTACGAGAGGCTCAAATCAAAGTCGAAGCCCCCCTCCTGCGGCAGAAACAGTATAATTTGCCCGATCGAAATAAGGTTTTACAACTTCCCGTACTCGCGAAATATGAATCGGAACCGTTAGCCGAATCCATCAAGGTTTGTTTGAAAGTCAGTCATAATTTGTATGCAAGCACACTCCCTGCCTTGGTTGCCTTAAAGGTGGGAGGAAACACCGTTGAAGAGGGGCTTCGACATCAAGCGAAAGTTCTTAAAGAATTGAAGGTCGATCCGGATGGGGTGGCCTTCGGAGGAGGAGCCGGCGGGAATATCGTCGATCGAGCCACACCGCGAGCCTGTGTCGAGATTCTCCAAGCGATGGCAAAAACCGAATCCGCAAAAAGCTATTTCGATGGTCTAGCGATTCTTGGGATCGACGGTACGCTCGCAACAACGATCGATGAGAAAAGCCCTGCCAAAGGAAAAGTTCGTGCCAAAACCGGAACTTTGGGTTGGTACGATACGCAGAATAGCCGATTCTTGGTTCGGAGTAAGTCCCTCGCAGGGGAACTGATCACCGAGAAAGGAAGAAAATTGTACTTTGCCATTTTGTTGAACGATTTACCTCTCTCGGGGGATATGACGATTGAGCAACAAGGTCAAGTGATTGGCAAACTGTGTGAGATTCTGCACCGGCATGCCGATCGGGTTTTAGAATCGCCGCAAGGAAAATAACCACAGAATGGGTTTTTAGAGCAAGTTCAAGGAGTGTGTCGCCGTCTTTAGCCCCGCCGTTGCGTTGTTCGCGGACGATCTTGAATTTCCGACGGATCTTTTTTTCGTTGGCAATCAGCGTATACTTGGCGGTCTGGTAATCTCGAAATCCCGAAACGGCTTTAGGCCACGCGACGTAACCGCGAGTTGACCGCCTGTTTCACCAAGTACAAAAGGGGTATTTCTTCGTTTGGGGAAAACAGGTAGCTTCGAGCTGGGAGAAAATAGGTAATTTCCAGAGCGAATCGGCCCCGAAGTTGTGCAAAAGAAGTGGCATCGGTCAACATTCCCCAAACGGAGAAGCTCGGGAAATTCCATAATCTCCGACAGGCTTGATTTTGAAAGGCTTCGTTGGATTGAAGGAAATGGCGTAATTTCAACATCAGCACATCATAGGGAGTTCGTGCAGTTCTTTCTCCCAAGATCGAGCGAAACCAACTCTGGGTCGGTGCCGTCCAAGCATCCTCCGAAAGAATCGGTAAGCGATTGAAGGTCGTGTAACGATTGAGAAGCTCGCAAAATTTTTCAGAGGTGACCCAGACCCGTTCTCTTTCCGGATCGAGATTCATCGCAACACGAAGAACCCGCTTCCCGTGGGTAGGCCGATGGGGTTGAGCATCGATGTGTAACAAATCTTCCCGAGCCGGCGAACTCGTGCGGTTGGCTTCTTCTGTAGTTCGCAAGACCAGTTCGACCGGTTCTAATCCTTGTTTCCACGTCGGGTAGTGCCGCAAGAGTTCTTCACGGATCGCAGATTCACACTCTTGCAGTAAAGGAAACAAGTCCTCGTCGGTTTTGGTTCGGAAAAAGGGAGACGGAGTTGCGGAGGAGTTCAAAGAGTAGTAA
>JAOAAA010000072.1 GCA_026419115.1 Gemmataceae bacterium | reverse complement strand
CGGCAAGAATTCGTGTATGCCCTCCCATTCCTAGGGTACAATCCACCCAGATTTCACCAACTTTTGGATCAAGCAGTTGGCATACCTCGTTCTTTAACACGGGGATATGACCGGGATATTCAGGGGACATAACAAGACCACGTAATAAGGTCAAGGGGATTATCTCGGAGGATATTTTAGACCTAAATTAGAAATTGTTAAAAGAAATACCAAGTGTCATAGGAATCTCTGGAAGAAATCCTTTTCGATACCATCGCAAGCGCAAATAAAAAGAACTTCCTGATATATAGGTGACATATGGCCACCGCCATGAAAACTGCCTACCCATCGCAAGCGTAAAAAAAACGAACCCCCTACAGATGAGAGGGTTCGCAAAGATTGTTGTTCGGGGATCGATAATTTAGAAATTACTTAGCAGGAATCAAAACGGTGTCGATGACGTGAATCACGCCGTTGCTAGCAGCAATGTCGGTCTTCACAACTTTGGCGTCACCGATCTTCACACCGGCATCGCTCACCGAAATCTTGAAGCCGTTGACTTCTTTACCGTCGAGTTTCACAGCGTCAGCCGCTTTGACTTCTTTACCAACAACAACGTGAGCCAAGAGAACTTTCTTGAGAGCAGGTTTGTCTTTGATCAGAGCTTCGAGTTTGTCCTTGGGAATTTTAGCGAAAGCATCATCGGTGGGAGCAAAGACGGTGAAGGGTCCTTTGCCTTTGAGGGTGTCAACCAATTCAGCAGCTTTGACAGCTTCGACGAGGGTCTTGAAAGAACCTGCGGCCACAGCGGTGTCAACGATGTCTTTCTTGTCTTCGGAGGTAGCATTCATGCCACCGAAGAAGGTGCAGACTGCGGCAACCAGTGCCAATGAGAAAACTCGTTTCATGGGATAGATCCTTGTTGTTAAACCTGTCTGTTCAGACTCTTGAACGAGACAATCGATCAATAGAAATGCTCTGTTATCCGGTCAAGAATTGTGACAAATTTTTTCAAAAAACATTTCGACTCTCAAAATGTGAGATTCATTTGATTGTAGATAAATGCCTCTTCATGGAACGCATATGGATCAGAAGTGATGATTTCGCTAAACGCTAACTGTTCATGAATAACACATTCCCTTAATGCTCACTGATCATATCTTCCTCATTTCGTAACATTTCACAACGAACTTGTTCGAGGGATGAGTGTTATTTTTTTCACAACGAGTAAAGAAAAATAATGGAATGGATTTATCTGGTCATCGCAGGATTGTTAGAAGTTGGTTGGGCAATGGGATTGGTTGCCACCGAGGGATTTACCAAGTTTTGGCCCTCGTTATTCACAACGATTGGGATGATTGCTAGCGTTTTTTTTCTCGCCTTGGCCGCACAAAAACTACCGATTGGAACTTGTTATGTGATTTGGACAGGTATTGGAGCGATCGGTGCCAGCATACTCGGAATTATCCTGTTTCAAGAACCTTTTACGGCCAGACGGATTTTCTTTTTAGCGTTGATTCTTGTGGGGGTGATTGGCTTGAAGTTCGCCTCGGATAAATAAGTTACTTGTCTTCTTTTGTGGCCTGCGTGGGCGGGTCCCCTTTGTTCGGAAGCTCTGCCAGAGCTGTGATGGGAATTCTTAAAGTGAATTTCGTTCCCAAACCTACCACACTCTCGACATCGATCGTTCCCCCGTGGGCTTGGATAATTCGCTTCACCGTCGGTAACCCTAGGCCCGTACCTCCGGGTTTGGTCGTGAAGAACGGGGAAAACAAATTTTTTAGAACTTCGGGCTCCATTCCGCAACCGGTGTCGATCATCTCTATCACGACGGCCCCTTGCTCTTGACGGGTCACCAGCGTCAGATTGCCGCCGTTGGGCATGGCTTGTTCGGCGTTAATCATCAAATTGAGCAACGATTGTTTGATGAGATCGGGATCAACAAACACACGGGGTACTCCTGGCGCAGGATGCCAAACAAGGTTGATATTCGCTTGGCGAACAGTGGGTTCAAAAAAGGCGATGATCTCCTCAACAATATCTTCAATATGAACAAGAACTTTTCGGAGTTCTTGAGCGCGAGTAAATCGAAGAAAATCGTTCGAGATATCGACAATTTTCTGGCATTCTTCACGAAGACGATCGATTCGATTTTTGGCCCGTCGCTCTTGAGGAGTCGTCGGATTCGCAAAGGTTTCTGCAAGGATTTGGAGATTCAGGTTCAAGGTACCGACATGGTTTTTAATTTCATGAATGAATCCCCCGGCCAATTCGGCAAAATCAATGGCCGTTTCTGCTTGATGGCTCACAAATCGCTCACATTTAAACTCAATGGACCTGATACAGAACGTATTTTAGTGAGCTTATTTTATTCTCGTAAATTTTTGGCAAGCCATTTCTGAAAGGCATCGTGAGCGGCTTTACGAGAGGCTTGATTCACGAAGGCATAAGAATTGAGTTTCGGTATTCGACCGCCGATCGGGAAAGGCCCCTCGAAGCCAAAATCATCGGGATCGAGTTTTAAGGATCGAATCAAAGCACCTAAAGCGACATCTCGGACTTGAACCTCGCCGGTCGCCCGAGGATGGCCCGGTACGGGAACCCCGCGGAGAATTTCTGTTTCGTCGTTGAGAAACGGCAGCAACTGGAGTATCTCTTTTTTCTGGGAAACAATCGAAGCATAAGCGATCAACGCTTCGCAGCGGAGTTGAATCGGAAGTCCCGCATCGTGAGCCATTCCAAGGGCAATCGAACTCGTGGCAGATATTCGATGAAGCGAAAGAATATCCAAAAGATTCCGATTGGGGTCTCTCTCTCGGGCCGATTGGCACCAAAAAGTAAACATTCTCGTCGTGCTTTCTGAGGCTTGGAGGGCTTCTGTGATTTTCTCGAATTCCAGAATTTCACGAATATCTATTGCAGGTTGAGTTTCCTTTGACGAATCGTGTTTGGGAACAAGAACCGTACCAAAGAAAAGCAGAGTATCGAGTTCGCTGGGAGTGATTCGCTCGAAACCTCGATTGCCAACCACTTGGCAAAAATGTTTGAGCTTTTCTGTCAATGTGATTACATCGGTTTCCAAGGCAAGGAATAAATCTTGATGATCCTTGAGAGCAGCGAAGTAGGCTTTCTCCGAAACCGAGTCAGTGCCCGATCGTTTTTTCCAAAGAGAAAGTGCCGGCAATTCCACAATCGGTTTGCAAGGAAGGCTCCATGTGGGAGGATCATTTTGAAAGGCGAGGCGAATCCGATCTTCTAAAGCTAATTTGAGTATTTTCGGATAAAGTTCCTCACAACGACGAGCAATTTCGGTACTGGGGTTTTGGCGACCTCGGAGAATTGCAGGGAACGCTAACCCCCGCCAAGAAAGGAGACGAGTTTCACTTAGCTCACGTTGCCGGAACGATTCGGAGCCTAACTCAAGAACCAGTTGGTCTGGGGTCGTCGCGAACCACAACAATAGGCTCACTGCCAGTGCCATATGCCCCTCGATCGTGATTATTCCATCTCGATATGAACTCTCAGACGTTGCCGAAAGGTCGAGAGTTCCCACACCATGCCTTAAGAATCATGAGAAGATAACCCATTCCTAATACCCATTGGAGGGTAGAAATCCACAAATAGACCCCGTGATAGAAAAGAAATTGTTGATAAACTTCAAAATTCCCTTCGAGGTTCAGAGAGGGAATCATCCGCTCAAGAAATTCATGGAGGCCTATTAAAATCAGGAGAGTCACCAGCCAAGTATACCAGATTGCCCACCGAGATCGACGTAGGGGCGAGCCTTGCGAGGTGACCATTTCCCAAAGCAAAAAACCTAGGCAAACCAGTCCAATCAAATTCAGATACCAAGTGACCTGTTCGGTCACCAGACCTTGTTGAAAACTCCCGTGAATGTCTGTGCCAATGGGAACCACAATCGCGGCATAAAAAAGAAAGCCCCCCTGCCAAAGCAAAAGAGATTGCAGGACCCAAAAGCGACGAAAATAGGCCCAGAAGCTCATAAATTCCGCTTAGCCTTTGACGATTGGTAGGCCTTTTTGCGTCCATTCCCGCCAACCGCCATCCATGCTCACGACGTTGGTATATCCCATCTTTTGAAGAGCATCCGCGGCCAATGCCGAGCGGAAGCCCCCCCCACAATAGAGCACAATCGGGGTCGAAAGATCGGGTATTTTGACTTCGATATCCCGTTCAATAATTCCTTTGCCGAGATGGATGGCGCCGGGGATGTGACCTGCGTCCCATTCGCTATCTTCCCGAACGTCAATCAGGGTGAAACTTTCGCCTGCATCGATTTTCGCTTTCACCGCATCGACGGTTGTTTCTCGAATACGGGTTTTCGCATCTTGAACTAAATTTAGAAAAGCAGGGGAGTGTTGTTTGCCCATCGCACCATTTTCCTTTCTCGATTGAATCTTTTCGGAGTTTAGCGAACGCGAATTTCAACGATTGGTTTTTATCGCACCCTTTTTTTTCTCGATCAAAGACTATTCCAAGTCGAACATTTCACATTGAACATAATTCCCAACCAAACACTATTCCGGATCAAACACTTTTGCAAATCGAATGCTTTCAAGAATCAGGTGGTAGAAACCTGACCAACGAGCGGGAGTTTAACCCCTAGGGTGACATGTTGTTCGTTGACCTTTTCTTTGGGAAGTTCCGGTTTTTCGAGCACACTATCCACCAGATAGTAAAGCAATTCTCGGAAGGGCTGAACCTCGATGCTATCGGCAATGGTCTCGGCACGGGCACGATATTTTTCGATGAGGGCTTCCGCTTTGGTGAAGACCTTAGCCCGATGATACAGAGCTTTGACACGCTCCACAGTGGGGGCTGCCCGATCGTCGGGTTGGGTATGCTCGCGGGCAGCGGTGACGAGATTGAGCAGTTCAGCTTTTTCTGGAGCAGGCAGTGCTTCCAAGGCCAATGCGAGCAAGAGAGTGGGACGGGCCGAGAGAACGTCTTGCCCAATCACCAGCTTGTTATCGTGATCTTCGGACCAGTCCTTCAGATCATTCAAAATCTGGAAGGCTACCCCGAGATTGCGGCTAAAATCGGAGATGATTTTCTCATAGGGTTCCACCTCGCCTGCGAGACGGGCACCACAATAAAGGGCCGCTTCAAAGGCAGGCGAGGTTTTGAGAGCATAAATTTTCAGGGCTTCGAGAGGGCTTATCGATTTATTAGCGGAATCTCGCCAGAGTAGCTCGGCCCCTTGGCCTTCGGAAAGTTTGATGTGAGCATCGGCGAGTTTGTCCAGAATATCCGCTGCTTTTTCTGCCCCCAACGCTTTGCGATCCCGACTCACGAGGCGGTAACCCAAGCCAATCAGGTAATCGCCCACGTTAATGGCTGGTCCAATTCCATATTGACGATGCAAAGTCGGAGCCCCATAGCGGTAGGCATCATCATCTTCAATATCGTCATGCACCAACGAGGCTTTGTGAAATGCCTCCACCGCAAGGGCCGTGCGTTTGACACTT
The DNA here is from genome assembly GCA_026419115.1 of Gemmataceae bacterium. Classification (GTDB taxonomy): domain Bacteria; phylum Planctomycetota; class Planctomycetia; order Gemmatales; family Gemmataceae; genus SKW135. The sequence continues at coordinate 15,492 of JAOAAA010000072.1, read as the reverse complement.
TCGTTCAAATTCAGTTTCTCGGCCGATAAGGTCCCCTCGCCGCCACTGAGGGCATCGTAAGCAGCTAAAGTGATAAACGGTCGCGAGCGTTTCCCACCATGAGAGAGGAAGTCATACGCGATCGACTCATGTTTCACAAGCGGATCGTCGGGAGCAGATTTTTCGTTCTGCTGGCGGGACCGAGGCGCCAATTGAGAAAGGGTAGGTTCCTCAAACATCTCGTTGGCAGCTCGCATCAGATGAACATAAGTTTTGGTCGGCGGAGCTTGTGGTGGTTTATAAAGGTTGATCGTCTCCATCACCACATCTTGATCAACCGAGGTACTCTTGCAATTGCTCGAAAGCAGTGGGGTCGCAACACAGGGGATGCCCGCCAACAAAATTTTGTCGAAGGCTTTTTCCAGTACGTTCAGGCAGGCGACCCCCACAATGGCATCGACGTGACCCGAAACGATAATTTTGAGAACAATAGGAGTCCCTTCGGAAACAAGGACTTTGTAACCCAGTTTTTCTGCGGTTCCCTTGAAGTCAGCGACCGAACAGGCACCACATTTTTCACACTCTAGGCCGAATTCGCTATACTCTGCGGGGCAACCTTCTGCATTCTTTAGGCAGTGCGGTAGCAAGAACAAGCGACGATGGAACGGAATGGCCGCCACTTGATCTTTCCAGAATTCGTTGGCAACACAAACAAGGGTGAAGCCCAGAAATTCTTCTTTCAAGTTGAGTTTCTCAAGTACCTTCATGGCGTGCAGCCGGCCCTCTTCCCGAGTCAGCGGACGAGACTTGTCGAGGGTTTCGACATAGGATCGAGCTGCATTTCGAATGAGATCGCGTGCTTCACGGGTTTCAGGAATGGCCTTGAGGTGGGCCGTTCCCGTTTTCTTTTTCGATTCGCTGTCGGCTATCGGCTGAGAAACATTGTTTTCTGAGTCGAGTAAAGGAGCCACGGTGGGAGTCCTATTAAGTGCGGATACGGGAATTCAGGCATACGTTTTGGGCAAGGGGCGATGAACATGGTTTAACCAAGTTCTCTTAAGCTACATTATGGCAATTATACTTGTGGAAAACCACCAACCCGCCATAATTTCCAAGTGGGGTAATCACTTGTTCTTCACATCATAACAATAGACGGTCTCTTCGAGCCGAATGAAAAGTTTACCATCGGCAACAACAGGGTGAGCCCAAGCCTCGTGTTTGGGAGAGAGTTTGAAATGGCTGAGCAATTTATATTCCTTAGGATTGGCCTCAACTAAACCGACGACACCGTTTTGCCAGAAGACAAAAAGTTTGCCATCGGCAGCACATAGACTACAAGAGCCACTTCCTTTGCCGGCATCGCCTCGTTCTCGTTTCCACATGGTTTTACCGGTTTTTGCCTCGATACAACAGAGGGTGCCATTATCTCCAGCATCGCCGTAAATATAGTCACCCACTTTGACGACCCCCCCGTGTTTGGTAGTCGGGGTTTTCACAAAGTATTCTTCTTTCACTTTGACTTCACCGCCGCTGGCGTTTACTGTCAGGAGTGCGGCACCTCGTCCATAACCGGCCGTGGCGAAGATTTTGTCACCATCGATAATTGCGGTAGGAATGTTAGCGGTGTTCCCACCGAATTTATCTTGAGTGTCCCCATAACGCCACAACATTTTTCCGTCTGCAGCCGAGAAACCGACTAGTCCATTGGCAAGAAGAGTGACGTACTGTTTCACACCGCCGGCATTGGAAATAACGATTGAGGAATATCCCGCGCCATCACCACTATAACCGACGACTCCTTTCCAAATTTCTTTTCCGGTCTTTTTATCGAGGGCGAGCATGGTGGCTTTGTCCCCTCCTGGGGTGCAGATCAATCGATCGCCATCAATCAATACCGATTCCGCATAACTCCAAGCACCGCACCAGCCTCCGTAATCTTTCTTATAATCTTTTCGCCAAACCTCTTTGCCGTTGAAGTCCAAGGCAACTAAAGTTCCATTCTGGCTCAGGGCATAGATCATTTTCCCTTTCAGATCAATCGTCGGAGTGGAACGAGGACCCGGATAACTCGCACCACCAGGGCCGATCCCAAATTTCCATTTGAGTTTTCCGGTTTTGCGATCCAAGGCAAAAACAGTCGAGGTTGCGTTCCCGCCTCCTTTTTTGCCTTTCGGTTCTGTCCCTTCTGCTGCAACGTCACCCATGGTAACAACGAGATCACCTGCAACGGCAACAGAAGAATAGCTCCTTTGTCCGACAAAATCAGATTTCCACAATAGTTTGGGGCCACCTTCGGGCCATTCGTTCAGCAGGCCTTTCTCAGGAGCCACCCCATCGCGGTTCGGACCACGAAACTGAGGCCAATCGTCGGCGGTGAGCATGGGGAGCATCCCCATCAACAGGCTCAGAACCAAGAACTTTCGCATGGATCAATCCTTCTGGAAAAGAGAGGTACAGGCAGGATATTCGCAAGTATACCCTGTGGACGTCCTTCGGACTAGGGGCATTCACTTTCTCAACCCCAAAAAAGCGGAATTGTCTCGAAGAAGTGTCAAACTCCTTAATCTTCTCGGGAGGAGGGGAGAAATGGCATAGAAATCGGCAAGGCGGACCTAAACGCTGATTCGTGGGAAAAGGGGTTTGGGCTTTCCATCGACCAGTTCCGCAATAACCGTCAGATCGGTGGGTTGAGCCTGTCTTTCGGAAGCATCGGCGTAACTTACCTCCTGCCAAGGTTTCGGGAAATTGAAACTGGTATAAATCGCCTCGGCGGTTCGGGGAATAAAGGGCTTGAGCAAGATACTGGCAATTCGCAGGGATTGCACGGCGTTGAACAGCACTTTTTTGGCGGTTTCCTTATCGGTTTTCACCAACTTCCAAGGGGCATGGGTTTCCAGATATTGGTTTGTCGGGGTGAGCAATTCTTGAACGATCGTCTGCAGGGCCAAATTATAACGATAGCCTTCGACATGATCGCGGACCGTTTTTACGAATTCGGCCAAGTTCAAATTCTCCGCAATGGCATCGGGAACAATCCCTGCGGTCCCTTCTAGGACGCTATTATAGTTCTTGGTAATCAACGTAATCGCCCGACTGAGCATATTGCCTAGATTGTTGGAAAGCTCGGAGTTATTCACTTCAATGAACCTTTTCTCGCTGTAGTCTCCGTCCGCGGTGAAAGGACATTCGCGAAGGAAATAGTAACGATAAGAATCAACACCCACCTTGTATTTTTGAATGACATCAACAATCGGGTCCAGAACATTGCCTAGGGCTTTGCTCATCTTTTGTCCTTCGACCGTGATAAAGCCATGACTAAAAACCATTTTGGGGACTTCCTCGCCGGCCGCCCATAACATGGCAGGCCAAATGTGCGTGTGGAATCGCGTAATATCCTTGCCAATGATGTGGACGTTCGCAGGCCAATTTTTGCGGAAGGTCCCTTCGTCATCTCCGTAGCCGATTCCGGTGATGTATGTGAGCAAGGCATCGAACCAAACATAGATGGTAAAATCTTCATCGAAGGGGAGGGGAATACCCCATTCTTTGCCATGTCGTGAGATGTTCAGGTCTTGAAGACCTTCGGCTTCGATAAAACCGATCATCTCATTTCGGCGAATCTCCGGTTGAACAAAATCGGGATTCTCTTTCAAGTATTGGAGCAACCGATCACTAAAGGCCGACAATCGGAAATACCAACAAGGTTCCGAGCGACGAATCAAAGGCCGTTTATGCGAATCACATTGCCCGTTGAATTCGGTGTAGTATTTTTCGGTCTTGAATTCCTCGCAACCCGGACAGAACCACCCGCCATATTCCCCTTTGTAAATGTAACCGTTGTCGTACACTTTTTGGACGAATTTTTTGCAGGTCAGTTTGTGACGCGGATGACTTGTCTGAACAAACACATCGTAACTGAAATCCAGAGCGTCCCAAACTTCGCGAAATTGCCGAGCCATATCGTCGCAGTAGGTCTGCGTATCGAGGCCCAATTCTTTGGCTTTGTCGGCCACCTTCAAGGTATTCTCGTCGTTCCCCATGAGAAAGGTGACCTGATAGCCTTCCATGCGGCGATAACGGGCCTGCACATCCGCTCCGAGTTTCTCGAACGCCGTTCCTATATGTGGGCGACTATTCGGATAATCGATGGCGGCTGTCTGAAACCAAGTTTTCGGTTCACTCACGTCACAATTCCTTCCAAATCCAAGGGGGAACAATACAGGCATAGAGAACGAGAGCCTCGTTCGGGTTCAGAATTGTTGTACGAGAAGCCTTAGGAACTGTGAACCACAAGGCCAGACAGAATTCACGAGACTACAATAATCCATGGGAGAAATCATGAGGTTTCAAGCTTACACTAACAATCTAAGTGCAGTATCGTGAGAAGAAGATCGCTCTTAGGGATTTTGAACATCATACCAACCTTCAAATCGCTCAGATAATCATCAAAATTTTCATCTGAGGGAAAAACTATTTTCTCGAGGGGAAACGTCTATCGTACCGAACGTATCGCCAAGGGGCTTTTTGGAAAACTTCATCGATGAGTTGGAACAAGTTCGGATCGTATTCGGCGAGCTTTTCTCGGGTGTTGATACCGTTGTGTTGGCTATCTTTGGGATTATTGCAGTCGAAATAAGATTGAACACCCTCGGCCCAGTATTCGGCAGGATTCGTCATCGCGTAGGTTCCTTTCCACAATTCTTTCTTTTTGGCGTTCTCGTAACACTCCCGAAGCCGAGCATCGAATTTGCGATCCACTACGTTCAGCCCCATTTCGTGCATGGCATGGGCAAATTCATGAATCAATATGTTCTCGCGGGGGTAGCGGTCGCCTTTCAAATTCAAAAGGTTTTCTTCGCCACAACTCACTGCCGGACGAATACGAGTCGCGCCCAATCCCCGTGCCCTTTTGTCCCAATAATCCTTCGGGGTTAGATCGCTATGCTCGGGAACATCCGTAGTCATTTCATCGGGGGCCATCACAACAAAACGCACCTTGTTTTTGATGAGTGCTTTCACGATTTGGGGCTTGTTCGCTAACATCAGCTTCAACCAAAAATGGGCCTCTTGAAGGGCCTTGTCCGAGACCTTTGCTGAACTCAGGATCGGAAAACCCTCAAGATCGATATGCTTTTGATAGAATTCTGAGAGCTTCCATTCCTTCCGAAGAGTTTCGGGAACCGCCCCAACCGGAGGGGGTATCCAAAGTGAGGTCATACCGATTAAAACGGGTAACAGGAGCATACCTACCTCGGTGATTCAACGGAACGAATTTCTTGATTTGACCTTGGGCGTGAACCCTTGCCTCTTTTTGAGTGTCGTGGTATGATAATAACAACGGTGGATGTAGCTCAGTTGGTAGAGCTCCAGATTGTGGTTCTGGCTGTCGCGGGTTCGAGTCCCGTCATTCACCCTCACAACATTTCTACCCCTATCTGTTACATCAACCTTGCTACCACTTAACTCAATCCCTACTTTTCAACTCAATCTTTATTTTGGCCAATTCACTCTTGGCATTCCTTCTTAATGAATTTGAGGATGGCAGAGGTTAAAGGGTCGGTAATCCCTGTGGCTGCCTTGGTGATGATCGAAATGTGATCGCGTTTTTCGAGTTTCAATAACTCCACTTTGTTTTTCTTTTCACGAATCTTTTCGGCAAATTGTTCTGCCATGGTCCCTAAGGTGGGAAGATCGGCATCGGCATAAGCAATCAGGAAAGGGGGTAAACCTTCTCGAACGTGATTCACGGGGGAGGCTGCTTTGCACACATTTTCTTCCTTTCCGAAGATCGGGTGAAAAATCGGCACTAACGAAACAATTTGATAAACCCCACTGAGGCTGATTACCCCTTTGATGGCAGAGGTGGTGAGAGAGTGGGCTTTAAGCCAAGTTTCATCGGTGGCGAGTAACGAGACCAAATGCCCCCCCGCCGAATGCCCGCTGACGAATAATTTTTTGGTATCACCCCCGTACTTGGCGATGTTTTTATGCACCCAAGCAAATGCCCGAGCCACATCGGTAATATGATCGGGATGTTTGACTTCTTCTTTGCCACCCGTGAGACGATAGTTAATCACAACGGTGATAATCCCTTGCTCGGCAAGTAATTTGCCCAACGGTTCATAAAGGTCTTTGTTGCCGCTTCGCCAAGTTCCCCCGTGAACATAAATCACGACGGGGGCATCTTTCACCTTTTTCGGCTCATAAACATCGAGAAGATGACGAACTTTATCCGCATCTTTCCCATCGTAGTACCTGATATTTTGGTGTTTCTGAAATTCTTGGCTGGGAGTGCTTTTGGGTGCGCTCTCTTGAGCAAAACTGAATAGGGAACTTGCAACGAACGCAGTCAGGGTAGGTAGTAGGTATTTCATAAGGGCTCGACTCACAAATTGATAATGAGTTCATTATACATGACTGATAGGTTTTCAAAAGAAAAACTCCTCCGTTATCAAAAGAAAAACTTCGGAAGAGATTGGAAAATTCGGATCGTTTTTAGAGGCTTTTTTTCGCATCTTCCTAGCCTTACTATCCACCAGATGGGAAGCATGATATGGCTAGGTCACAAATCTTACCTACGGTTCAAACGCCAAAGATACACGCGACCACTACTTGGGTCAGTTAAAGTTAACTTGCTAATCTGGGACAGAATGAGAGCCGTCTAGAAGTTGCGGTATCGCCGAAAATCACAGGATCGTCTTTGGATTTAGCAACATCTGGGATTCTGAGCGTTCGACCAACTCTGAAATTGTTCTAACTCTGCTCGAAAAAAGTGGCGGATGAGAACTGAAAAAACCTAATACCACATACAAACCAAAATCTTACGATTCTTCATCTGATCTTCAAAAAAACTAGATCAATTCTAAATAATGATCTTGTATTTATTTGATTATCTACGCCGGTAATGGTACTGGTGATCTTAATCCTTTTGAGGTTACTGATGTCAAAATTTCCCCAAAGGCTCAAGAAGGCCTTTACGCTGATCGAACTGTTGGTCGTTATTGCAATCATTGCAATTCTGATCGGCTTACTGCTGCCTGCTGTGCAAAAAGTTCGCGAAGCAGCCAATAAAACGACTTGCTCGAACAACCTAAAACAATTAGGTCTGGCAGTACACAACTTCGAGTCAGCTAACGGGCAAATGCCTCACCCCGGACAGTGTGATTCAACGGGGGGTGGCTCGACTACCTACATGGTTCACTCCACGTTTACATTATTGCTGCCTTACATCGAACAAGAAAACGTGTACAACCAATTTGATGTGATGACTCCTTCACTCCCCTACTATGCGGCTATGCATGGAGTGACCTTAGCACCAGGACAAACAGCATTTACTCACTCGGTGAGTGGTCAAACTGTCACCATTCACCCCGAATCACGAGGTCGCGCTTACGATGAAAATGCTCAATTCTTTGCAGCCGCCCAAACCGTCATCAAAACCTTTCTTTGTCCAAGCACCCCTGTGGGTCCGGGTAGCCGTACCCCAGACCGACTTGGTCCGGTAGATTACATGGCCATTTCCATTAGCGACATTGACGAAAACCCTGCTTCGCTGACCTTCCAAATGCGTAATACCAGTGGTGCCGCACCGACTCGAAGTGGAGCCTTGAGTTGCGGGGGGCGGACGGTAGCAGGTATCATGGATGGATCGAGCAACACAATCCTTTTCGTAGAAGATGCTAGCCGTTCCCATCCCAGTGTGGGGAGTTTCGGCTCGTTCTCCTCTCGACCCAGCCCTGTGCCCAGTCCTGTGAATGCAGTCAATGGTATGACTGGTTCCGGTGTTCAGTTTCCTGCGGGTCGTCGGGTTTATGCTTGGGCGGATCCGGATGCTGTGGCGAACGGTTACTCGGGACCGAGTAACTCTTTGGGTAGTCGAGTGGCACGTTTCAACAACTATAAGATTCCGACCGGTGGGCCTGCCGAGTGCCGTTGGAGCGTCAATAACTGTGGTCCCAACGATGAACCGTTCGGTTTTCATACCGGCGGGGTGATGTCCGTCATGGCTGATGGTTCGGTCCGATTTATCCGAGATGGTTTAAGCGCTTTGGTTACTAAATACCTTGCCTGTTCTGATGATGGTCAAGTGGTCAACGCAAACTAACCGGCCTTGATTAAATTTAAGTGTCTTGTTGGGTTGGTGAGGTTATTCTCACCAACCTTTTTCTACTTTATGAAAGGAACTAATGATGATACGGATTTGTTGCCTTTTACCCTTATTTGCTCTGTCTATTGGTTGTGATGGTATCAAACTTCGCAAAGAACCGGTCGAAATCACCGGCAAAGCCTTACTAGCTGATGGCACACCTATTACCAATACGCAAATCACTTTCCACCCAATGGAAGATGCCACGCCGGGGGGGGCGAAATTGTCGAACCAAGGGGAATTCACGGTAAAACTGACTCCTGGGAAATATGCAGTCTATTTCCCTGCCAGTGATAATTTGACTCCTGAGGAACAAGCCAATTATGCCAAAATACCCGCTTCGTATCGTCAAGCAAACAAAGATTTTACCGTTGATGTCAAAGCAGGTACCCCTTTAGAAATCCGCTTGAAGTAATTGTTAAATCGATTCAAACTCGTCCCCTCACGACCAAGATTCCTTCACTCGCTATTTGGGGCCTTGCCGGTTCCCGAAATCATTCAGGTCTAAGTTTTATCCAAAAAGTTCTCTAATTTTTTGAGGGCCATGGTAGTCTTTGTGGTGTTGTATCTAATAATGAAGAAAATTTCATAGAACGATCCATTATGAGCCGATTCCATTTTGCGACTTTTTTGATCTGGTTAGGCGGCTTCCAAGCCCTGTGCGCCTCGGACCAAAATACTCTGACCCAAGCCCAAGCATTTTTGAAAGCGAATTGTATTGCCTGTCATAATGAAAAAAAACAACTGGGCGACATTCGATTAGATGACCTTTCATTGGATTTGAAAAAAGATGGCGAGCGTTGGGGATTAGCGCTCAATCAGGTTCGTGAAGGGCTGATGCCGCCCAAGAAGTCACCGCAACCCAAGGTCGAAGAAACCCGCGAATTTGTTGCCCTCGTCGCGCAGGCAATGGGAACTCGTCCTAGCAAACTCCCTAACCAAGGGAATCTGATCCCACATGAACTTCTGTTTGGCAAACCCACTTCCGAAGTGGTTCCCCCAGCGGGGCGGTTGTGGCGTCTCAGTCCTGAAAATTACCTGCTGTTTGTTCGGGGCTTATCACGGGGAGGCGTTACCGGACTGACTCAGCCGTTTACCCTAGTTCCCGAGCGGGGTATCAAAGATTTTGCCGGCCTTTATTCGATCGATGAACCGAGTACTGAAATCCTGCTTCGCAATGCCGAGTTGATCGTTCACGCCCAGACTCTCGCAAAGAACGATACCGTTCCCGAATTCAAAAAATTGATGGACCCCGAACTGGTGCCAACACGTCCACAAATCGAATCGGCTATTCAACTACAACATCGCCTTGCCATCGGCAAAAATGCGACCGATGAAGAACTGAAACGCTATTATGCCCTATACGAAAAGTGTTGTCAAAGTGCCTCTCGTCCCGAGGCCTTACGCACGGTTCTTCAGGCTGTGTTGTTGCGGACCGATGCCATGTTCCGTATGGAATATGCTCAAGCAGGTAAAATACTTCCTGCACCGGAATTAGCACGGGCCATTCAATATGCACTGGGTTTCAAATCCGACTCGCAGTTGTTCAATGCGGCATCTAAAGGGGAACTGCAAACCAAGGAACAGGTAGCTGCTCATATTAAGCGGATACTCTATGACCCGCAAATCGAAAAAACGAAACTCCTGCGGTTCTTCCAAGAATACTTTGAATATCACGAAGCCAGCCGAATCTTCAAAGACAAACCCAATAATTGGCATTATGACCCACGAGTTCTGGAAGCTGATGCAGATCGATGGGTGAAATATCTGATCGAGCAAGATCGGGATGTCTTCCGCGAGTTGCTCACTTCCGATCGGTATTTTGTGAATTACACCCTCACTATGAACAAACAAACCCGAAAAGAAGAACCGAAACAAACGGTCCCTACCCCAATGAAACGGGATGACAAAACAAAAACCTATTATACGATCCCTTCGATTGAGGAAAATTATGGGATCAACAAATGGTCTGCCGAACAACCGATTCGGATGCCTGAAAATACTCGAATGGGTATGTTGATGCACCCCGCTTGGTTGGTTTCGTGGAGCACGAACTTTGATAACGATGTGGTCCGCCGTGGCCGCTGGATTCGCGAACGTCTTTTAGGGGGGACCGTTCCCGAACTTCCGATTGGCGTGGCAGCCATGGTACCAAACGAACCACATCGGACTTATCGGGATCGTCTGAAGGTGACTCGCGCCGAAGAGTGCTGGAAATGCCATCGCCGCATGGACGATCTCGGCTTGCCCTTTGAAAATTTCGATCACTACGGTCGTTTCCGAACCGAGGAAGAAGTGCTTGATCTCGAAGCGACGGAAAAGAATGTCGATAAAAAGAATAAACCCCTTGGCCCTGTTTACAAGAAGCTAAAGCTCGATACATCGGGGATTATTACCGACAGTGGCGATCCGAAACTCGATGGTCCTGTGAAAAATCCTCGCGAACTCGTCGAAAAATTAGCCCAGTCCGATCGGGTCCGACAAGTCTTTGTTCGTCATGTGTTCCGCTTTTACATGGGACGAAATGAAACCTTGGCCGATGCAAAAACATTACAGGAGGCCGACGCGGCCTACGTCAATTCCGGAGGAAGTTTTAAAGCGTTAGTTCTTTCGTTATTGACTTCCGACTCGTTCTTAATGCGAGCCGAACCTTCTACCATGGAATCTAAAAAATAAGGTTGATCTCCTTTTGATTCGGGAAAGAAAGATTGACTAAAGAGAGAAAGATTATGTTTGAAACGACACGCCGCGAACTACTCAAACTGGCAGGATATAGTGCAAGTGCAACCTTGCTCAGTGGTATGCTTGAGCAAATCGCAGTACATGCTTCGGGGACGGAAAAACTCCCGCGCCGAGTGGTTTTCTTCGTGCAATCAAATGGGATGAATCCCAATCATCTTCGACCCGAAGGGGTGATTGCTCCCAAAAACGGGAAGATGACCAACGATACTTTAGTGGAATATTCTCTTAAAGATCGCAAGCTCCATAAAGCCTTTGAAGCGTTAAGCCCCTTTCAAGAAAAACTGACTTTTGTTCAAGGATTATCGGGTTGCATCGCACGTAGCGATCACTCGGCCAATCATGGTTGCTTGGGTGCTTGCCCTGCGAATAAAGGACCGATGCTTCAAACGATCGATTCTGCGATGGCCTATGCTTTGCCGAAGGGGATATTTCGCCACGTCCTATTGGGGTTAGGTGGCCGACCCGATACCACAATGAACTACTCGCTGTCGGCCGAGGCAGCCGGTAAAGCGAATCCGATTGTCTGTTCTCCTGCGTTGGCCTTTAAATCCCTGTTTGGTTCCGTTTCGGAAGGGGAAGGTCGCACGGCTTTCCAACAGAAAACAAATCTTCTGGAATTCATGAAAGATGATGTTCGCCGAGTCAGCAATAGCCTCACGGGGGAAGATAAGGAAAAGCTCGATCAGTATCTTCAGGCGTTTGAGAATCTTCATACCCGTCAACAAGAGCTTTTAGCCAAAGCCGAGATTCTTAAGAAAAATGCGCCCAAACTAGGGGAAAAAATCAAGAGTGACAAATCCAGTCTTATTCTGGAATCGCAAATTGAAATTGCGGCCGCCGCTCTGATCTCGGGGTTGACGAATTGCATTACCTTCGCCTCGGGGGGGGGCGGGCAACAATTTGGCTCGTTCCCCGAATTCAATCTTCCGGACCTGCACGGCGTGGGGCATGGCAACGCCTATGGACGTACCAGTTCTGAGGAATGTTTTGTAGAGTTGCGACAATTCCATGTCAAACTAATCGCTCAGTTAGCTAAGAAACTTCAAGATGTAAAAGAGGGAGATGGCACGATGTTGGATAATACCCTCATCGTTTACCTTTCCGACTCGGGGGAAAGTCATCATCCGAATTTGCGAGAATGGCCCGTTGTTCTGCTGGGGAACTTGGGTGGGAAACTCAAAACCAATGGACGGTATCTTGAATTCCCCTGTTATGAATCTAAAAACCATCGGACCATGGCTGCGTTGTATTGCACCTTCCTTCACGCTGCTGGTAAACCCCGCGACAAATTCGGAGTGGCGGACCCTGCCTATAAACTTTCAGATCAATCTGGTGTGGTGAAAGAACTCCTTGCCTAGAGTTTTTTCTTTGAACCGATCGAATATCTTGAATCACTTCGTTCTCCGATTCATCATGACAGGGATTTCAGTGCTAATTCAAAAGGGGTAAAACCGATCGAATTCTGCTGGAGTGATGATCCACGGACGAGCTAGCATAACTTGGTGTTACGGCCACCTCGAAACCGCACTGGTACATTTGCAATTCGATCCTTTGGTCCCTTTGTTCCTTCGGCTGTAGTCCCTATAGTCTAGTCCTTTGGTCTTTCGGCCCTTAGGCCCTTCGATTTTGTGAAACGCCAGCTTTTGGATACTTGGGCGCTAGGACGTTTGGACGCTGGCAAGTGATTTGATGAACTTCGTGCGACTTTTCCAAACGGAGTTCATTCTGTAGAATAGAAACTGATACGGCTGAGATTGATTCATCGAAATGGGTGAGGATGGAAGTAACGCACTTATGTTTCGGGGCGAGCTATTTTCTGGCCTTGCTAGGCGAGCTGGGCCGGCAATTTCGTCCGGAAAAGGGGTTCCGTTACCTTGTGATTTTCTCGGGTTGCGCGGGGTTGCTTGCCCACACCATTTTTTTGGGTGTTCATCAGCCTTCCCCTGCTAAACCTTATGGTTCCCTTTTGCTTTTAACGTGGGTATTGGCCGTTTTTTACCTGTATGGTGCCGTTCAGAAACAACCGCGACCTTGGGCATTGTTTATTCTCCCTTTGATCTTAATTTTCGTAGCGATTTCCTTTGCCTTTTTTGGAGAAGGGGCCAGTTTTGGCTCGTGGTTTTCGGGCGAAAGTTTCTGGGGGCAACTCCATGGGATTTTGCTGGAATTAGCTGCGGTGGGTATTACGTTGGCGTTTCTAGCCAGCGTGATGTATCTGTTTCAGGTGCAGCGTCTGAAAAAAAAGAAAATTCTTTCCGGACGACTGAAACTGTTAAGCCTTGAACGACTCGAAATTATTCAGCGACGGTGCCTTGATATTTCTTTTCCTCTATTAACAGCGGGGGTTCTGATTGGAGGGATCCGAGGCGTGGTCGAAATTTTCCCCAAGGCGAACTGGGCTACCCCTAAAATTGTCGGTACGGTTCTCCTTTGGATCATTGTCGGGCTGCTCGTATATCTCCGACATGCCGCTAACGTCTCGCCAAAAAGATTGGCCTTTACCACCATTATTGCTTTTGTGTTGTTGTTCTTTGCCATGGTCACGGCTCATCCCTTTGTCTTGGAGGGGAAATGAACCTTGTCCAACTGGGTTGTACCTTCCGTACCACCCCTGTCGAGATTCGCGAAAAATTGGCTTTCACCGAGCCACAACTTGAACAGGCCTTGCGGGAGATCACGGCCCGATTTGGTTGGGAATCGGCGGTGTTGAGTACCTGCAATCGGGTCGAAGTGTATGCAGCGAACCCGCAGGGCATTCGTCCGGACCCCTATTTGTTACGGGAGTATCTCGCCCAGTTCCATAATCTCGACCCCGAATATCTGGGCCAATATCTCCAAATTCACCAAGAGGCTGACGTCGTTTTACATTTGTTCCGAGTGGCCTCGAGCTTAGATAGTTTGATCGTCGGCGAAGGGCAAATTGCCGGTCAGGTTCGCGACGCCTTCGAGATTGCCCTACGGGTCGGCAGTACCGGTCCGATGCTCAATGCCCTGTTTCAATATGCCCAAAAAGCCGCTAAACGGGTCCGAACTGAAACAGGAATCACCGAGGGGCATATTTCGGTTTCCAGTGTTGCTGTGGATTTCGTCAGACAGGTGTTTGATCGATTTTCTGATAAAACGGTTCTGGTGATCGGGGCCGGAAAAATGGGCCGTCTGACCTTAAAACATCTTCAAGAACTGAAACCCAAACAAATTCTCATCACTAATCGTTCCCCAGAAAAGGCCCAAGCCCTTGCACAGGAGGTTCACGGTCAGGCGGTTCCTTTCGAGCGATTAGATGATTGTCTTGCACAAGCGGACATTGTTCTCAGCACGACGGGGTCGCCGGACCCGATCATGACCGAGGCCCGCTATGCCCCGATCCGTCAGAAGAGAGGAGCACGCACCACGGTGATTTTAGATATTGCGGTTCCTCGGGATTTCGACCCCAACATTCACGATGGGGAGCGAACCTTTGTATTCAACGTAGATGATTTAACGGCAGTGCGAGAACAAACGCTTGCCAAACGACGGTCTCATCTCGAAAGGGCAGAGCATATCATCCGTGAAGAACAACGAAAGTTTCTGGAGGAATGGACCCGACGGAAACATGGACCTACGATTGCTCGACTGACGAAGTTTTTTGATGACCGCCGGCAAGAGATTCTTCAGGAATTGCTAGCTCGCCTCAATGGAAAAATATCCGAGAAAGAACGACGGGATATTGAAGGGGCTTTTCGACTTTTTCAAAATCGGCTTCTTCATTCGCCAATATCCGCCCTAGTCGAATCGGCTCGGGATGGTACGAGTAACCAATTACTAGAGTCGCTCAAACGATTATTCCAAATCGGTGATGAGAAGTAAAAAGGAACTATGTAAGCCTGCACAGAAGGAAGAATCGAATCAACATGAGCTATTTATCGGCGAGTTTACCGATTCTTATTACGGGGGGCATCCTCGTGGGTCTGCCCGTCTTGTTGCACCTGATTATGCGACAAGAACCCAAGCGATTGACGTTCCCTGCCTTCCGATTCCTGAAGCAACAGCGTCGAATCAATCAACGCAAACTGCGTTTACGTCATTGGTTGCTCCTTTTTTTGCGGATGATGTTGATTGCCTTAATTTGTGTCGCGCTCACACAGCCTTCGATCATATCTCAAGGGTTGAATTTGGGGGGGGGGCAACCCGTTAACGCAATCCTAATTCTCGATACCAGCCCGAGCATGGGGTATATCCTCTTTTCGGATCGTAGCGCCTTGCCTGAAAGTCGTAAAGAGGCGGCCCGCATCCTAGGCGAAGGGACTAACGAACCTTGGACCGCTCTGGATGATGCCCGAGCGAGGATGCTGGAAATGCTCAATGAATTTCCCGCAGGGAGTCGCGTGGCGATTGTGGATACAGCCGAGCGGGGTAGGGCTTATTGGGCCAACTCCCTGAATGAAGCTCGTAATACGATTAAAGCCCTCAAGAAACCCAAAGGGAATAGCCTGCCGGTCACCAATAGTATCGAAAGTGCCTATGCCTTGTTTGCCCGTGTGGGAGCGGAACTCGAACCAGGCCAAGAAACCTTTCCGAAGATTTTGGCCGTCTTCTCAGATCGCACAACTCCTTCTTGGGATAGCTCGCGGCAGCAGAAATTGATC
>JAOAAA010000071.1 GCA_026419115.1 Gemmataceae bacterium | reverse complement strand
TCCGCTTCCCTTCACAGGTCGGACATTGAAAGGGGATATAACCGGCAGTGGTGACGGTGTAATCGTACATGCCAGTGCCACGACACAATTTGCAAAGGGCGTTTTTTTTGCAATGGCAACGGATATGTTGAACGGACATAGTGTAACTCCTCGTTAAGGGCTGTTATGAAAGTTTCCAAGGGGATCGATATGCCTTACTGAGCAAAGCGTTCGCCTCTTTGTCATCCACAAAGGTTTCTTTTTGCGGATCCCAAGTGAGCTTCCGACCCGTTTTAATAGCGAGATTTCCTAAATGACACACGGTCGCGCTGCGGTGGCCGATCTCCGCTTCGCAAATGGGAGCCTTGCGCGTGCGGATACAATCGAGCCAGTTTTTGTGATGGTTCGTACTCACATAAAGGCGCGTGTCCATTTCCCCGAGCATCTCTTTCAAAATTTCCGGCGGGTCCGAGCTAATGGTTCCCCGAGTAACATAGATGCTTCCCTTTTCACCGATGAAAGTGGCCCCCCCCTTTTCTTTCATCGAACAGGTCACTTTCACCCCGTTGGCATAGGTGTATATGATCTGGCACGTTTCGGGGGTTTCGTACCATTTCTCCTTGTGATATTGTGCGGTCCCTTCAATGCTCACCGGTCCGGAATCATCCATCCCCAAACCCCATTGGGCAATATCCAAATGATGGGCACCAAAATTCGTCAATTGCCCGCCAGAATAATCCCAGAAAAAGCGGAACAGGTAATGGACTCGTTTTTCGTTATAGGGTCGCTTGGGTGCCGGCCCTAACCAAAAATCGTAATCGAGATTTTTCGGGGGAGTTCCATCCTCCACAGGGGGGCCTTTGAAATTAGGGCCGGGAATCCCCACTTTCACTTCTTTGATTTTTCCAAGCCGCCCACTCCGCACATATTCACAAGCCCGACGGAATTTTTCATCCGAGCGTTGTTGGCTTCCGGTTTGGACAATTCGTTTGTTCTTTCTTGCGGCATTCACAATGGCTCGCCCCTCAGCGATGGTCAAGGTCAACGGTTTTTCGCAGTAAACGTCCTTGCCTGCATGGCAAGCATCTACGGTAATCAGAGCATGCCAATGATCAGGGGTCGAAACCACCACCGCATCCACCTCTTTGCTTTCGAGTAATTTTCGATAATCAGCAAAGGCCAAAGGGGCTTTCCCGTTCGCTTTCTCGACTTTCGCAACCGCCGCGGTCAGCCGATCGGAATCAACATCGCACACGGCCACACAATCTTTCATGAGCGGGTTCAAATTGCTGTTACCTTGCCCGCCCATCCCAATAAAGCCAAGGCGAATTTTTTCGCTGGGAGGAGTTTTGGTTTCTTGTGCCGAAACTAGAGAGAACGGCAAAAAGTAAGTCGATCCGGAAAGGGCAGTTACCGAACCCGCCGTTTTGATAAAGGATCGTCGATTGAAACGCATGGGAAAGTCCCCATTGAGAGAGGATTGATGATTCTAGCAGATGTTCTAGAACCAAAAGTCCCACTCAACCAGTCAAAGACGATTAAAATCCTTGCTCTCCTTTTACCTAGATACAAAATGAACCCTTTTGGTTACAATCGAAAACCCAATTCTTTCTAAAAGGGAATTCCCCCACTCTCGAAGCGGTATCAAACCGTTGGACCGGCCAAGGTGATTACCTTGAGAACAGGCATTGCAATCAAACAAAGGTGTTCATTTGTCGTTTGAACGCATTGCTCATTGTGACGGTTATGCAATGTGAATCAATTTTCCCAAATGCCTTGTTGTGATTTCTGCAAATTTTACATAACCATTCATTCGATTCGATCGATCTAAGGGTTACAAATTGAGTTGAGACCTGAATGACACCCTTTGGAGAATTGACCATGATCTTTCGATGGCTTCTGATACCAACGATATTGGCAGGCGGGGTGGGAGTCGTAGCCATTGCAGATAATACTTCGGGCAAATCGACTCCAGCCGGTGAGGGTCCCCCCGCGAAAGCATCCAACGAAGTGGAATTGGTAGAAAGCATCATCAAAGCCCGCAAGGATTATCTCACGGGACTAGAGAATTTGCGCAGTTACTATCAATCAACCAGCGATTTGGAAAAACAAAAATGGGTCGAAGAAGAAATGCGGGCCTACCACCGCATGATGAAATACTCCTATCGCTTAGATGTTCAAGATGTCCCCCCCCCCACGCTGCCCCCCAAACAAAACATTCCCGAGGCCAACAATCTGTTCCGACGGGCCATGGAATATAAAGGTCGCGGCGGAGATATTCCTTTGGATGATCAACGTCGAGCCGAGATTTTACTGCATCAGATTTTGACAAAATATCCCGAATCGGACAAGATCGCGGAGGTGGCGTATCACCTCGGGGATATTTACGAAAACTATAAGCCGCAACCGCAATATCACCGAGCGGCTGCCTATTTTGAGAGGTCCTTCCAGTGGAATAAATCATCGAGTACCGATGCCCGAATTCGAGCGGCTCGCTTGTACGATTATCAGATTCAATCGCGTGATAAAGCCAAAGAGCTATACAAAGCCGTCATGAATCACGATACCGAACCAAAACGAGTCCAAGAAGCGGAAAAGCGTCTGCGAGAACTGAGCCTCGGCCGCACACGATAAGCCCTCTCCGATGAAAGGAGGCCCTTCGGGTGGATGTTTCCTTTCCAGTCACTCGTCTGGAATGTTTACAAAAGGCCGTTACAAAGATCGGGCCTTAAGAGACCATTGCGAAGATCGGGCCTTACCGATTCGATACAACAACTCGGCATTCAGGAATTCTTTCGCTGGCGGGGAAAATTCCATGTCCGTTGTGACTCTCCAAATCAAAGTGAAACCACGGGCCAAAACTTCATCACTGGAGCAGTTGAAGGATGGAACTTGGGTCGCACGATTGAAATCGCCCCCCGTCGATGGCAAAGCCAACGAAGAACTCGTGATGTTGATCGCAAAACAGTTTCGCTGCCGCTCTGCCGATGTCCTCATCAAAGCAGGAGCGGCAAGCCGCACGAAACTCGTTCAAGTCCACACCCCCTGAGGCCGTGCGTACTTCGTTTGCGTCGAATCCAGTAATCGGGCCGATTCGACTCGACTATTTTTCGACTGTGTTCGGCTGACAATGTACAATCAAACAATCAGTATCAACTCCATCGTAAAAAAGTATTCCGAACAAGATTGCATCTGCGGGCGGAAAATGTTAGACAATCAATTGGATGTTTAAGGACCTATCAGGATTGTAATGCCCTTCCCAAAATCCTTGTACTTAACTTCCTCCACAAAACGGGCAGGGGTTGAACCGAATCGTTTGCGGTTTCGCTGCCACAGTAGGCTTACTATTTCTCTATTTCCTTCATGGAATTGTTATGGCCAAAAAACCGATCGTATGTGTCAAGAACAAAAAACACCTCACCTCGTTTCACGATTTGATGGAATTTAACCGGTATCCGTTTGCCAGAGAACGAACCAAAACCGATGAAGATTGGGGCATGGGGAACATCTCGCAACGGGCGGTCGCGTACTCATGCGGGCACCTGACGCTCGGCAAACAACCGTTGAATCATCTTCACGATCCGGACGAGTTCGCACTCTGCAAGCAACGGACAGATGAACTCGTGCAACGGCTCCAAAGTTTCACCATCGGCGAAGGGGCACGACTGCAACCCTTCTTCGCGGTCGCTGTGCTGGGTGAACCCATCGCGACGGAGGTGAACGAAGAACTCGTTCGGCGCATTTTTGGTGGCACGCTCTACCCCGATTTGCTGTTTTCTCTCACGCGATTGGTCCCTCATCCGCCACAGCCCAAAAAGCGTCGCACCCAACCTCAAGGACGTTGGCCGAACCCCTTAGGGCTGTATATGAATTTGGACGATCTTCCTGACCCCAATGCGGATATCGGAACGCAACAGATTGCTGTTTGGGATGAGTTCGCCGATTGGTTTACTTCGCTTCCTGAATTAACGGCTCATACCTGTGTGGGGATGGGATATAGTGATGCAGACCCCGGCCCTTTGAAACCTCGCTTGTTGCTGGCATTAACTCCTGCGGGAAGCGTAGTAGGGGTGATCGGCTACGAAGTCCAAGCGTGAACCCCAAAGTGTGAACCCGAAAGACAGCCTATTGATGAATCTCGGTCCAATAAGATTCTTCTCAGCAGTGTACTATCCAGTGGACCGAGCAATTTCATCACGAGAAAGGATAATCAAATGAAAGCACGATAAACGAAGCCTGTCTTTATATCAAGTTAATTTCACATGTTGATATTTCGATTTATTAAATTGAGTATCCTTAATCCATGAAACGCCGCAGTTACGATTCGTTTGCAGAGAGAGTAAAAAGGATAGCGAATGAAGATCGCTCGAAAAATCGCTCTCAACTCAAAATGGCCTTGATGACTTCTCCATGATCGATGTCCAAGCGTTTACGTCCGGGCACTTCGAGCTTGCGAGAATCTAACCCCATCAGATGCAGAACCGTTGCATGAATATCAGTGACATAATGACGATCCTCAACGGCATGGAAGCCGAGTTCGTCGGTGGCGCCGTGAGCAATACCTCCTTTAATCCCTGCACCGGCCAACCAAGCGGAAAAGCCATACGGGTGATGATCGCGTCCATCGACCCCTTCAGAACCGGGGGTTCGTCCGAACTCGGTTCCCCACACCACAAGGGTTTGGTCGAACAGACCGGTCCGCTTCAAATCCTTGAGTAAGCCTGCTATTGGTTGATCGACCTGCGCACATAAACCGGTATGGTTATTCTTCAACCCTCCGTGAGCATCCCACGCACCAGCCCCCCCATTCGAGCCGTGAAAAATTTGGACAAAACGTACCCCTTTTTCCACCAAGCGACGGGCCGCTAAACAGTGTTTTCCAAAAGTATCGGTCGGCTGTTTTCCAATTCCGTAAAGTTCGAGCGTCTCTTTGGTCTCTTTCGAGAAATCGACGATCTCGGGGACGGCCGTCTGCATCCGAAATGCTAATTCATACGATTTGATGCGGGCACGCAAAGCAGGGTCCTGAGGATATTCGATCCCAGAAAGTTGGTTGAGTTTGCCTAACAGGTCAAATTCCGCCTTTTGTTCTTCCAGTGATTTATCGGCCGGGGGTTTGGCGAAGGGGAGCGGGTTTTTTGGATCGATATTCAAACGAACACCTGCATGTTCAGGCCCCAGATAGTTACTGCCGTGACCGTGTGCTCCCCCACAGCAGTCTGCCAAAGGGGTTCCTATGACCACATACTGCGGTAGATTTTCGTTGAGTGTGCCGGCTCCGTAATGAATCCAAGAACCAATCGTCGGGAAAGGGCCTTCGAGAGCATGACGACCGGTATGAAATTGGAGTTGCGCACCGTGATCGTTATCGGTTGTCCAAAGCGAACGGACTATCGCAAGGTCATCGGCACATTCGCCAACATGAGGGAACCAATCGGAAATTTCCAAGCCCGATTTGCCTCGTTTTTTGAACCCGGTTTGCAGCCCAAAAATTTTCGGTTGCACCTTGTGACGACCTGCCACAAATTCGCGGAGATTTTTCTTCAGATAAGGCGATTCTAAGGCGGCCTTATGGGGAGACTCGGCGATCGTTTTTCCTGCGTATTTTGTGAGTTCCGGTTTCGGATCGAATGACTCCATATGAGAAGTTCCCCCGACCATGAATAGCCAAATGACACTTTTGGCCTTGGCTGCTTTGGCAGGGATTTCTTTTTTTTCAACACCCTTGGCCTGACCCTCATTTAACATCAGGGCACCAAGGGCCATACCGGTGAATCCCATTCCTACGTCAGCTAAGAAAGAGCGTCGGGTCTGCATCTTAGGGTTCTCAAAAGGGGCCAAGTTGGTGAGACTATTAGTTTAGCAAAAAATCCCTGTTTATGAAAGCACAAAGGGGGATACTTCGACGGAACGGAATCTGAAATTCGTGATGCCTAGCCTGATCCTAAGCGGCAAAACCGATCACAGTTCATCAAGAGGAAGCAACCCAATCGATCATAGCTCATCAAGTCGAAAATGGCTTATGGCAAGGCGAATGGAGCGAAGATGAGGTTCCGGCAGGTCGGTGACCGAAGCCCATTTGGCTTCCGTATATTCACTATTTAAGCGTAACCGGTGAGCATCGAACTTCTTTTCCAAAAGAACCAAAAAGAGATGAAACTGCCACAAAAGATAGTTGATGATATAAACTTGTTGTCGAACGGTTTCTCGATGAAACCCGATGGGGAGAGCATCCGAGAAAAAATCCTCGACTTCTATTCCCCCGCACCATTCTTCCTTCGTTTCCCGAAAGGCGGTCTGCAAGACATCTTCGTTAGAATGACAGGAACCTCCTGTCGCCAACCAATGATGGGCACCATATTTTAGCCATCCTGCCCGTTTGCCAAGAAGCACCTCGCAAGCAGCACCCGCGTGACGATGTGCGAAAAGAATTCCCGCGTTCCGTTTAATCATCACCGTGGCCCCCTCGTAGAGATTCGATTATAATTCATTTCATCTGATTGGACTCAACATTTTTTGGTTCTTAGGGCAAAACAGATCGAACCTTATCCCAATCACACACTCAAGCCAGCTCAAGCCCTATTTCGATCGAACCATATCAAGAAATCGCTCAAAAAACTGAGCTAGGCGCGAGCTTATTCTTTAGGAACCTCAACCCAGAACCACCCTCGAAGGTCATCCTCGCGGTAGCCGGTTGCTTGATCCTTCGGGTAGCGCTGGGTCAAAATCTCACGAACATCCGGCTGAATTTGTTCGGGTGAGCCGTGACAGGTTAAGCATTGTGCTTTCAACCGAATGGGTAATAAACAGGCCAAGCGTCCATCCCGATGGGCCAGAAAAGTAGGCTTGATCGGTTGTTGTTCGATTCGCGATTGTGCCCACGGGGGGGGGGCATTGGCGGGATTACGCAATTTCGTCGAAGTGCGGCCGATCTGGACATGAAATTCCTTAGCGACGGCCTCGGCTAATTGAGGGGCTTCAGCCTGACAAATCGGAATCGCTTTGGCGGCCCCCTCCGCTTGAATGACCTGAGTCAGTCTGGCCATCAAACGAGAGAACAAAGCCTCTCGGGCGGCCACGGCCTTTTGCTGTTGCTTTTTTTGCGTGTCCGAAAGTTGTTCCTCCAACACGTCGAGCCATTCTGTTTCCGTGATGGTGGACGAAGAAGAGCAACCCACCAAACAAATGGTCGTCGCTAAAACCCCAAAGGCCGCTTTCCGAAACATACCCTATGCCCTCTTGATCAGGTAATTACCCACATTACATAGAGCGATTGAACCTACCGACGTTACATAGAAATAATGAACTGATTCCCATTACATCAAAACCGTGTTCTTTTGGCAGCAGACGCCATGAGATTTGGTGCGACCTATAATTCTGTTGGGTAATCCCTATGAATGACCTCGTTCCTTTGGCATGGAGGATTTTCTGGCAACCGATAGTGCAATTTTGGGGGTCGAGATGTAAGCTATTCTCTTCTCGGTGATACAGGTGATTTTTTGGTTGCCCAAGTGGTTTCGGATAACTCAAAACGTGGTGAGGTGCGGATGACGCCAATGATGCAGCAATACTGGGAGGCCAAACAGAAGCATCCCGGCATGATCTTGCTGTTCCGCATGGGAGATTTTTTCGAGTGTTTTGAAGAAGATGCCGAACTGATTGCCCGAGTTCTTGGCGTGCAGCTCACCTCGCGAGATGGCAATATCCCGATGGCTGGCGTGCCCGCCAAAGCGGTGGATGTTTATCTACAGAAATTGCTTCACGCAGGGCACCGAGTGGCCGTATGCGATCAGGTCGAAGATGCCTCGCAAGCTAAGGGGTTGGTTCGACGCGAAGTCACCCGAATTGTGACCCCTGGAACCGTCACCGAAGATGAGCTTCTCGATCCGGTTCGGCCTAATTTGCTCGTGGCATTGGTACCGACCAAAGGTTTGTATGGTTTGGCTTGGGTAGAAGCCACCACGGGGGACCTTGTGGCGATGGATGTCGCCGCGGAGCGTGTGGGGGATGAACTGGCGCGACTTTCCCCTGCGGAATTGATCCTTCCGGAAAATCAATTCGATTCGCTTCCGGAACGCATCCGCGCTAGTCTGCCAAGTTCCGTGACCCGTCGCCCCGATTGGACGTTTGAACCCCAATCGGCCCGCTCGTTTCTCAAAGAGCGTTTCGGTGTGTTGACCGTCACGGGTTTTGGCTTCGATGATCAACAACCGGCCGTCACTGCAGCAGGGGCACTTTTGGCGTATTTGAAAGAAACGCTCAAAGCGAGTTTGGCTCATATTCGACCGTTGCGGCCTTATAATCCTTCCCAACATCTCATTCTTGATGAAACCACTCGACGCAGCTTAGAGCTGATCCGCACTCTTCGTGAAGGAGAACGGCAAGGTTCGCTGCTCAGCATGATCGATCGCACGGTCACCTCGATGGGCGCCCGTTGCCTGCATGAAGCGCTATTAGCTCCGCTGGGTGAAATCGCAGCGATTGAGGGACGTTTAGATGCCGTTGATGAGTTCCTTAACGACCATTCGTTCCGAAATGAACTGCGAGAACTTCTGGGCGAAATTTTCGATCTGCAGCGCTTGGCAACCCGTGCGAGTACGGCCCGTGCGAATCCTCGTGATTTGGCGGCCATTGCTAAGACGCTCCGGCAACTTCCCCGAATCAAAGCCAAAATTGCCGGCCGGAAATCCTCATTGATTCAATACCTCGAACGGCAACTCGATTTGTGTCCCGACCTGCGTGAATTGCTCGATCGGGCTTTGGCAGATGAACCACCGACGATTGTTAAAGAGGGGGGCGTGATTCGCGAGGGCTATTCCCCAGAATTAGACGAATTACGCGGCTTGGCCCGAGAGGGCCACGAATGGTTGGCTCGCTATCAGGCCCAAGAAATCACGCGCACGGGAATTCCGAATTTGAAGGTCGGTTACAATCAGGTTCATGGATATTTTATCGAAGTAACCAATTCCCATGCTGCGAAGGTTCCGCCCGATTATCAACGGCGACAAACCCTTAAAGGGGCCGAACGCTACATCACTACCGAACTGAAAGAGTACGAAGAAAAGGTGCTGACTGCCCGAGAAAAAGCGTTGGCCCTCGAGGCCAGTTTGTTCGATCGACTGCGTGAAGATGTGGCGGCTTTTACCGATCGCATTTTGGGCACGGCCCAAGTTTTGGCTCATCTCGATTTCTTGGCGGGTCTGGCGGAATTGGCCAGCCAACGACGCTACGTCCGCCCGATGATGAGTGAGGCCCCCGTGCTGGAAATTCGTGACGGCAGGCACCCCGTTCTCGATCAAACTTTGCCCAGTGGCACCTTCGTGCCGAACGATGTGGTTCTCTCTCCCGAGACGGGGCGGTTCTGGCTCATCACGGGGCCGAACATGGCCGGCAAATCGGTGCTCATCAAGCAGGCAGCCCTCATCACCTTGTTGGCTCATATTGGGAGCTTCGTACCGGCCCGCAGTGCCAAAATCGGCCTGACCGATCGCATCTTCACTCGGGTCGGTGCCAGCGATGAACTGCAACGGGGTTTAAGTACCTTTATGGTCGAAATGACTGAAGCCGCCAACATTTTGAACAATGCCACTGCCAAAAGCCTTGTCATCCTCGATGAAATTGGTCGGGGCACCAGCACCTACGATGGGGTTTCGCTGGCTTGGTCTATCTCCGAGTATCTTCATGATGAGATTGGCTGCCGTGCTATGTTCGCCACACATTACCATGAATTGGCACAACTGGCCGAATCGTTAAACGGCTTACGCAACTACCATGTTCAAGTTCGAGAACTCGATAACGAGGTGATCTTCCTGCACAAACTGGCGCCGGGAAGCGCCGAACGCAGCTATGGGATTCATGTGGCTCGGCTAGCGGGCATTCCCAAGCCGATACTCGAACGGGCACAGCACATTCTTACGGAGTTGGAAGCCCGCCATCAATTGCCTCATACCAAAACGGGTCCGCTGGTTCTGCCGCCAGAAAAAAGCAAACGACCCAAAAAGCCAAAACCCGAAGATCAAGGCCCTTCTCTATTCAGCAACCCCGATTCGTAAATCCCAAACCCGTTTGAGAGGCTCGTCCTCGATCATCACGATCGAATACTCATCGATTGGCTGCCGTGAAAATGACTGCCCATACATTTTGCCTGAGAAGCGGACATTGTTTGCATGAAGCCTGTGCAACCCCTTTGTGGATTGTGTGAATCGTTAACGGGATCGGAACAACAGAGATTTCGCTAACTAGCTATCAAATAGGGGCTTAAAAAAAATCTTGCCAAAAATCCCGAAGTTTGGCACAGCTTTCGCTTTATTTATCATCAGTCGTCACTCGGATCGCGCTGACCAAGGGAGAGGTGGTACAGCGATCCGAGTGACTTTTTTTTTGATACAAACTCCCGAATCTCATCACCAGAGGGTTTACAGGTTCCCTACTATGAAGATGGAGGAACCTTTCATGAAACGCACCTCGAGTTCCGAATCGAACTCATCCGCAAATAAAACGGGCGGAATCATTCACACTTATCAAGGGTATGATCCCGTCCAATTTCCTTCGCCTCGGACTGCCCCGCCTGAGGTAGCCTCGGCCGCGATGGAACACTTGCTCTTCTACGGTCATACCCGCGAGTTGACCGAAGAGGAATTGGCCAACGCAGTTCAGATCGACCCCTCACAGATTCGGGGACTAGGCCCTAGCCTAGATGCCTTGATTGAGATGCTCAAAGAACGAAAGCGAAAAATTCTGGAAACCTATCGAACGGAGGAAGCCCAGAAACAGGCCCATCAAAAATTCCATGAATCGGCCGCCCAATATAAGCCGCCCAAAAACCTTGCGGCTGCCTTTGAAAAGGCTGTGAAGAGCGAACAACTTTACGAATTGGAATCGCTTTACTACCTCAGTGGACGCAATGCCTTTGGAAAATCGATACTGGCATTGACCCAAAAGTTAGGTGAGAAATATCAGGTCGATGAATTGGCCTCGAAGTATTCCTTCAGCGGCAAAACGCCTATGGACGTCCCCAAGGCCCTTGAGATCAAGGAAGAGCTTGAACTCATCGATAAGCTCTTAGAGCAACTGGAAGAAGCCAAAAAGAATGCCAAAGTCGGCATCATCGACATGGAGGCGCTTTCGGAATTTGCCGATCTGGAACAGATGGAGAACCTACGCCGACTGCAAGAACAAATTAACGAGCTAGTGCGTGCGGAAGCAGAACGCCAAGGTGTCAACCGCGATCGCAACGGGTACCAACTCACACCGAAAGCCTATCGGTTATTTCAGTCGTCGGTTCTGACCACTATCTTCAACGAATTGCAGGCCTCGCGGACCGGTCGGCATAACCTTCCGGTCGAAGGGGACGGGGCTACGGAATCGACGCGCACCAAACCCTATGAATTTGGTGATTCCGCCGCCCAAATGGATATTCCCAGTTCGATGATCAATGCCCTCATCCGCAGTGGTCCCCAATTACCCGTGCGAATGAAACCCGAAGATATTGAGATTCACCGAACTCGGAACACTCCCAAGGCGGCAACGTGTGTTCTATTGGATATGTCGGGGTCGATGCGTTATGGCGAATTGTACGTCAACGTCAAACGGATGGGGCTAGCACTCGATGGTCTGATCCGGAAGGAGTATCCGGGCGATTTTCTCCAATTCATCGAGATGTACAGCTTCGCGAAACCCGTGGCCGTCGCCGATGTCCCCATGCTGATGCCGAAACCGGTAACGATTTTCGATCCGGTGGTTCGTCTTCGAGCCGACATGAGCGATCCAAACATCAGCGAATTACAAATTCCCCCTCATTTCACGAATATCCAACATGCGCTGCGTTTGGGTCGGCAATTTCTCAGCACTCGCGATACTCCCAATCGGCAGTTGGTGTTAATCACCGATGGTCTACCGACCGCCCACTTTGAAGGTTCGCAATTATTCCTTATGTATCCAGCGAATCGCCGCACCGAGGAAGCGACACTCCGCGAAGCTCATCTGTGCGCTAAAGAAGGCATCACTATTAATATCTTCCTACTGCAGAGCTGGAATCAATCTCAAGAGGATGTCCGATTTGCATACCGGATGGCAGAATCGACTCAAGGACGGGTGATTTTTACGGCCGGCCGCGATTTAGATCGCTTTGTCGTCTGGGACTATATCAAACGGCGTAAAAGCCTCATAGGATAAATTCTGGGATGACCGAAAATGAAGATGAGGCAATGGGAAAATTCTCCGCTTACCCAGAACCAAGATGAGGTAAAGACAAAGGGGAAATTGTTGGATTATTGAGAATGAAGATGGAGAATGAGCCAATCAACGCATTCACATTTGAGGATTTATTGATTCGTTATGCCACCGAGGCCGACCTTCCTGCCATTATTGATATTTATAACCAATCGATTCCTGCGGGATGGTCCACCGCCGATACCGAACCGATCACGGTGGAAGAACGGCGGGAATGGTTTCGGAAATTCACTCCCGACAAACGACCGATTTGGGTGGTCGAGAAAGAGGGCCAAATTGCCGCGACCGCTTACCTGAGTTCGTTTTATGGAGGTCGGCCGGCCTATTCCGCCACGGCAGAGATTAGCGTTTATGTGGCATTGGCCTTTCACAAACAGGGGATCGGCAAACGGCTCAAGAAATTTGTTATCTCGCAATGTCCTCGCTTAGGGGTCACCACACTGCTGAGCATGTATTTCGATCACAATCAGGCCACTCATCACATCAACCAAAGTCTCGGTTTTGAGATCATGGGCCATCTTAAGGAAATTGCTGTGGTGAAGGGACACCCCTGTGGGTTGATTATCTCGGCCCTTCGGATTCCCCCAGCTGAATCTTAAGCGTGTGATCTTCACCCAATGCGCGTACTCTTCACCCGATGTGCGTGATCTTCACCTAAATCGTCTGAGTATTGGCTCCATACATCTCATTCATCCTCACAAGGATATTTTAACGTCTCTTCATTTCGTGGGTCAAATCAAGGTTGCCTTCCAGCAAGCGTTGCCGCAAATGCCCAGAAAGGCCGATCCGGTTTTAACGGGTAAGGGAGCCAGTGAGAAAAAAGATGATTTGGTTCCTCCTTCGCAACCCATTATGCCCAAGTTTCAACTCCCTGCTCAATATGCCAATCCTGCCACCTCGGGAATCAGCTTCGAGTTAAAACAACCTGTTCAAGAATGGTCCATCGATCTGAAGTAAATTCGTAGGATACGGACATAACGACCTCAAAATCCCCTTGGGAGAAAATCATGATTTCGCGTCGCGAAATGTTGGCAGTGGGTGCCGCATCGTTGGCTATTTCCAACGTCAGCACAGCCGCCCCCGATTCCGAAAAAAAGGTTGCCCTTCGGGTGGCGCACATCACGGATGTGCATATCACCAAAGATCGCGAAGCCCCCAAAGGGGTCGAGGCGATGTTTCAGCATATGTTCGGTAAACAATGGTCCCCCGATATTGTGATTAACTCCGGCGATTCCGTTCTCGGGATCGATGGCAAAGTCACCGGCGCCAAAGCCGAAGAGCAAATTAACGTGTGGAAAGAAGCGGTCAAAAATTGCAAGGTTCCCATGTATGCTTGCTTAGGAAATCACGATGTTTGGGATGGACTGGAACCGACCAAAGCCGTGCCCGAATCGAAAAAAGGCTTTACCCTCATGCAAGAAGTATTGGGAATGCCGGCCCCTTATTACAGTTTCGATAAGGGGGGCTGGCATTTCATTGCCCTGAATAGTGTGTGCAATTGGCCCAAGTATGGGGACCTTTCCGAAGAGCATTTCAAATGGTTGAAAGAAGATTTGAAAAAGACCCCTAAGGAAACCCCGATTGTGGTTTTTAGTCACCTACCGATTGTGAGTGTGACCTCTTCGCTCTATGGCGATTCGTACCGGAAAACCGACGGGGTGTTGATTCCGAAAATTTGGCAGCATGTCGATTGCTGGGCCATCAGCGAATTATTCCGGCGTTATCCGAACGTGAAATTGTGTCTCAGCGGACATATGCACACTTGCGACCGCTGCGAATATCGGGGCGTATGGTACATTTGCGGAGGAGCCGCCAGCGGAGCTTGGTGGAACGGCAGCGAATACGGCTTCCCCCCGCTGTATGGCGCCCTTGATTTGTATACCGATGGCACTTTCGACTATCGCTTTACCGATTACAACTGGAAAGCCCGCAAATGGAGTGGGAAAGAACTGAAAATCGACTAGCCCTTGATCCTCTTGTGGCTCATCCGGATGCCGATCGGGATTCGTTTGGGGGTCCTCGTTTTTTTCTCTATTGGGGTTCCTTGGTTCTTAGTTCTTGGGTTCGTCGGTTTGTACTTTCTTTGGTCCCCTCGGTTCTTAGGTTCTTCGCTTCTTCAGGAGCAGGGGGATTGGCTCCTTGATTGTTGCGGATAAATCCTCACAATAACAGAACTCCCGCCACGAAACACTCTCCGAGGTTGGTTATGCTTCGTCAATTTTTAGTCCTCTCTATCTTTTCGATGTGTTTGGTTGCACTCTCTCAGTTGGATCCTCCCCGCATGGTAATGGCTCAACAGAAGGGGCCATTTATCCCGCCATATCCGCAAGCCCCGACCATCGCACCGATTGCCCCTTACGGTTTTCAACGAGGTAAAAGCAGCGAAATAACCATTACAGGAACGAACCTGACCGATCCGATTGGCATTCTTCTGAGTGGTGCGGGTAGCGCCAAGATTTCCTCGGAAATGAATAATGGTAAAGATGCGACCAAGTTCAAGGCAACTATCGAGATTCCGGCCGATGCACCAATAGGGTTGCACGCTCTTCGTGTGGTGACCCGTAACGGAATTTCCAACGCCCGATTGTTTTGCATCGACGATGTGCCCACCATTGAAGAAAACAACGATAACAAATCGTTGGCGAAAGCACAACCGGTTACCATTCCTTGTGCGATTTCGGGCAAAATCGCGGCCGAGACGAGCCAATTCTTTCGATTCAATGCCAAGGCAGGTCAGTTCGTCAATATCGAAGTGATTGCCCGACGCTTAGGGGGGCCTCTCGATCCGATCCTGCGACTTTATGATGCGAAAACCCAACGCGAATTGCCCATCCCCTATTCTGATGATGAGCCAGGCTTACAGTCCGATGCCCGCATTACTCACACCTTCAAAACCGATAGCGAGGTGATTGTCGAAATTCGCGACTCTCGATTTGAAGGGGGGGGGGAATCGGTCTATCGATTGCGAATCACGGAAGGCCCCGCAGCGATGCTTCCTCTCCCCGCTGCCATTCAACGTGGCAAGACCGCTCCAATTAGCTTTGCCTCGCGTGGCCCCGAGAAAATTCCCCCCGTTACCGTGAAAGCCCCCGAAGGAAACGAGGTAGTGAAACTGGTGCAACCCGTTTCGCCTAAAGGAGTGCTGGGCTGGCCGGTGACATTGGGAGTTTCGGACTTTGAGGAAATCGTCGAGCAAGAACCCAATAACGAACCTGCCAAGGCCAATCGCCTGCCGATTCCGGGAGGCGTCACCGGTGTTTTCCAAGAAAAGAAGGATAAAGATTGCTTCGTTTTTGCCGGTAAAAAAGGCGTGAAATACGTCATCACCGCAGAGACCTACGAGATTCTCTCGCCCGCAGAGGTTTATCTCACAGTGCAAGATTCGGCAGGAAAAAATTTGGCCAAAAGCAACGAAACCGCGACACCCGCTCGGGTCGAAGTGACCCCCGCCGCAGATGGGGATATTGTCGTTATCGCCGAACACCTCAACTATTTGGCCGGTCCTATGGAGGTCTACCATTTGACCGTTCAGCCCTCGGCGGATTTCAGCGTGAATCTCGGTACCGATCGCCTAATCATGGCCCCGAACACCACCACCATTCTTCCGATCACCAGCGTCACCCGTCGAGATTTTACCGCCCCGATCGAACTGACAGTGAAAGGGAAGGGATTCAGCGGCACGGTGACAATACCAAACGTCCCGAATCCTGCGGATGGTAAGCCGATTGCTTTGCTGCCCGTGAAAGCCGACAGTTCGGTTCCCGCCGGTGGCTATCAAATCGAAGTGATTGCCAAAGGGACAATCGAAGGGAAAGAGGTGTTCCGCCCCGCAAAAGCCAACGAAATTTGGCAATCTCAACTGGCAGGGTTACCTTTTCCGCCGCAACAATTCACAACCACGGTTTCCGTGGCCGTGGTCGATAAACCTCCGTTTACGTTGAGTGTCAAAGGCCCCAACGAACTCAATAAGGGAGGCAGTGCCGAATTGGTGGTCACGACCACGCGGGCCGAGGGATTCAACGAAGATATTGCTCTCGCAGCCATTGGGTTGCCCGCCAATGTGACGATCGCCGCCAAACCCATTGCCAAAGGAACAAACGAAATTAAGTTTCCCCTGAATGCCGCCGCGAATGCTGCCAATGGCAAGTTCTGGTTGTTGATGCGTGGCACAGCCAAGGTCGCAGGTAAGGATGTAGCTTGGCTTTCTAATGCTCTTGAGATCGAAGTGAAAGGAAAATAATCTTTGTTCGTGATTTTCCCCACCAAGCCGGTTGCTTTGTGAGATGTTGCGTTTGAGATGAAAGGAAAACAATCTTCGTTCCATCATACTTTGATTGATGGACCTATCTGCTCGGGAGGGTCAACCGATGAGCCACTTTCTTCAATCGATGAGCTACTTTCTTCAAATAGGACTCGGGGCCTTTCTGATTATTGTTTTCATTCCGCGAATCGCTGTGAGTGAAGAGCGATCGCTGACTCAAGCAGTGCAAAAAGGCGCCACCATCCTCGAACAATCGGGACATAATTGGAAAAAGAATAAGACCTGCTTTTCCTGTCACCATCAAACGCTCCCCATGCTGGGATTGGTCGAAGCATCGGCGTTACGAGACCCTAAACAAGATCGTTCTTGGTTGAAAATGCAAGCCGACCTCACGCATGAATTTTTTCAAGAACGAAAAGAAAGTCTGAACAAGGGGAATAGTATCGGGGGGGGGGCAACCTCGGTTGCATTTGGTTTATGGGCGATGTACTTGGATCAACGCATGGCCGACGAAACTACCGAAGCCATGATCCGATACCTGCTCCACGTTCAGCACAAAGAAGGTTACTGGTTCGGGACATGTAATCGGCCCCCGTTACAACAATCGAACATTGCAGTCACGGTGATGGTGCTGCAATATGCCCCCCGATATGCCAGTCCATCACAACAAGCGGAACTCAAAAAGGCCCAAGAAAAAGCGCTGCAATGGTTAGAGCAAGCCCCATTAAAAACCCAAGAGGATCGTGTATGGCGCTTATGGGGGCTGCACACGTTGGGAGATCGCAGCAATAAAGCGACGATCGAGAAAATACAGGCCCTGCGCCAAACGATTTTAGAGAATCAACGGAAAGATGGCGGCTGGAATCAGGCAGGGGACCTCAAGGAGGGGCAACCCGAAAAAGCAAGCGATGCCTATTCCACAGGACAAACGCTGTTTATTCTTCGCCTCACGGGTTCTAAAATTGAAGAGGTCTCGCTGGTCAAAGCAAGCCGATATTTGTTGGAAAAACAAGATGCGGGAGGATCGTGGCATGTGAAAACACGGGTTCGCCCCGTCCAAGCCGATTTTGATAACGGCGACCCGCATGGGAAGGATCAATTCCTTTCGATTGCTGCGACGGGTTGGGCCGTGACGGGCTTAGCCCAAATGCTCCCTCCGAAAGAATCCCCGAGTGTTTCCCCTGCCAAATAAAGAAAATGGCGAGGGGCAACAACTCGATTCAACCATCTTTAGAATATCTTTCAAACACCTTCAGAATCTCCTTGGGTGATTATGAGACCGTCATTAGACTTTGAGTTGAGATCGGAGAGCAGCGAGTTGACGTGCTCGAACAGCATCGCCCGCGTTGGGATCGTAAACCAAAGGAGTCGGCGCCACAATCCGTTTGAGTAGATCGTAAGCCCGAATCCGCAACTCGACTTGGGGCCGCCCCAAGGCATCTACCAAAGCAGGAATCGCCTCTTTCCCTGAAGCCAAAATGCGTTCCGCGGCAGCACGGGCCGTATCGCTGGCTTGCAGATGATCCACCATTCGTTTCATCGGGTCGTTTTCGGCCAGTGTCTTTTCAGGGGGCAACGGTTGCCCGCCGAAGATATTGTCCGAGAAGGTCGTTCCTAAATACTCTCGAATGGCAATAGGATCGTTAATGAGTTGTTGCGGAGTCCCTTTGGTGACCACGCGGCCATCTTTAATGAGATAAGAACGATCGGTGATTTTCAGCACTTCACGCACGTTGTGATCGGTAAGAAGGATGCCAATGCCCTGTTGGGCCAGTTCGCGAATGTTTCGGCGAATATCCTCGGTGGTGATGGGGTCCACAGCAGCAAAGGGTTCGTCGAGCAAAATGAGCAAAGGTTCACAGACTAAACAGCGAGCGATTTCCAGCCGGCGTTTTTCGCCCCCAGAACAACGAGCCGCAGGGTTCTTCCGAACATGCGTGAGCTGAAACCGTTCTAAAACCTCATCGGTCCGAGCATGTCTTTCGGCCTTGCTGAGCCGCCGACCTAAACTGCGGGAACGG
This sequence comes from Gemmataceae bacterium, assembly GCA_026419115.1. Classification (GTDB taxonomy): domain Bacteria; phylum Planctomycetota; class Planctomycetia; order Gemmatales; family Gemmataceae; genus SKW135. The sequence continues at coordinate 2,694 of JAOAAA010000071.1, read as the reverse complement.
GGCAACGCCTGAAGAATCGCCAAAATGTTTTTCTCAACCGTGAGCTTGCGAAAAATACTTTGTTCTTGGGTGAGATACCCCATCCCCGAGCGTGCCCGTTTGTACATGGGTTGATCGGTGACATCTTGCCCGTTGAAAATCACGCGCCCTTCGTTGGGAACAATTTGCCCTGTGGTCATCCGGAAGCTCGTGGTTTTGCCTGCTCCGTTGGGGCCGAGTAGCCCGACGACCTCTCCGGGATTCACCTCAAAGGAGACCCCATCGACCACTTTCCGACTACCGTAGAATTTGACCAAGCCATGTGTTTCCAACAATGCCATAGAATAATCCACACTCCGACCAACACCCAGTTGGCCCATCCTCTAATGAAGGAATTTTACGATAACTTGCTCAGGAAATGCAAGGTCACTCTGGTAATTGGCTAAGCGAATGTCAACAATAACTAAAAAAAGAAAACCCTGACAAGAGAAGGTTCTCCAATGGCTGAAATCATTGTCGGTATCGATTTGGGTACCACAAACAGCGAAATCGCGGTGATTGAAAAGGGTGTGCCTCGTGTTTTGGCCGGTGACGATGGGGACCCGATTCTACCTTCGTTTGTGGGGATCACCGAAGACGGGAAATTGTTGGTTGGCAAACCCGCACGCAACCAATATCCTTTGGCCCCCGAGCGAACGATCAAATCGATCAAACGGCAAATGGGCAAACAAACCCAAGTTACCTTGGGAAATCATCAATACACACCCCCCGAGATTTCTGCCATGATCCTCAAAACCCTGAAGGATCGAGCCGAAAAATATCTCGGCCAGCCGGTGCAAAAAGCAGTGATTACGGTCCCCGCTTATTTCAACGATACCCAAAGACAAGCAACAATTGAAGCAGGGCGAATCGCCGGCCTACAAGTGGTTCGCATTCTCAATGAACCCACGGCTGCGGCCCTGACTTACGATCCCCAGCATGAACAAAGCCAACGGGTTCTGGTTTACGATCTCGGGGGGGGGACCTTCGATGTCTCGATTGTGCAATCCGAGAATGGCGTGGTGGAAGTCCTTGCCAGTCACGGCGATACCTATCTCGGCGGCGATGATTTCGATGAACTACTTCTGAACTTTATCTGTGAGCAATTTGAAAAAGAACATGGCATTGACCTGAGACAAAACCGCACAACTCGGGCCCGCGTTCTTCGAGCGGCCGAGCATGCCAAACGCCAACTTTCCGATCATGCCTTTTTCAAATTAGAGGAAGAATTTATCGCAGAGAAAGACGGGGTCGCCTTGCATTTGACGCAAGAGTTATCCCGTGCGGATTTCGAGAAACTCATTTTTCCGCTGTTGGATCGCACGATTGATTGTGTCCAACGCACCTTGGATGATGCGAAACTCAATCCCAGTCAAATCGATCGTTTGGTCCTCGTCGGAGGTAGCACCCGTATTCCGATAATTAGCCAACGATTAGAAGAAAAAATGGGTCGGCCTGCCCGTCGTGACATCAACCCAGATTTATGCGTTGCCATGGGGGCTGCCATTCAAGGCGCCATGATTGCAGGCGAATCGATCGGCTCGGTTTTGGTGGATGTCACACCCCATAGCTTGGGGATCAAGGCGCTCCGCTCCGATCCGAGTCTGAACCCCTATATCACCGCCAAGGTGATTCATCGTAATACCCCCATTCCGACCAGTCGTTCCGAGGTTTTCTATACGGCAGTGGATAACCAATCGACCGTGAAAATCGAGGTATTTCAGGGGGAAAGCGAAGACCCGCGACGTAACCATCCCTTGGGGGATTTTCAGGTCGAAGGGCTTTCTCGAGCGCCCGCAGGGAACCCCATCGTGGTCCAATTCGATCTCGATGCTAACGGTGTCCTAAAAGTTTCGGCCCGAGAAAAAGCTACCGGATTAAGTCGAAATATCACCATCGACAATGCCACAAAGTTCAAAGGGGAACAAGAAACGGCCTTGGCCACCGAGAGACTCAATCAGTTATGGCGCGATAATTTCGAGCCGGAAGATACCACTCCTTTACCCCCAGAAGAGGACGAGAACGATCAGGAATTCGAGGAAGAAACTTTTGGACCGGTGGAAAGGTTGCCGGAAGTCCCCGTCGGTCAGCGTGAAAGTGTCCTCGCAAAGGCCCTGCTGGAAAAGGCTGAACGAATTCGAGAAAATGCCTCTCCGGAAGATCAAGCCGAACTCGATCTGTTGACTGAAGCGGTGCGACTCCATCTGGATACCCAGAATTGGTCTGAACTCGAAGTTGCCTGCGGGCGCTTGTCCGATGTGTTATTCTATATGGAAGATTCTTAAGCCCAGCTTGGCCATTGACCCTGTAACGATTACTATGTCCCCCCCCCTCGGGATTCGGGAAACCCTCTGTGAGATCGCCCCTCTCATGAAATTGAGATGGTCAATCGTGTGAAAATGGTCACAGAATTGACTCAGCGAAGTTCCAGAGGAGGACTCGATTTCTCGGAATTCAAAGAGGTGATGTTATTTTCTCGACAGACCTTTGCTTGTGTGAGGTGTTTGATGCGTTTTTTTTTCTGTTTGTTCCTGTGCGGAGTGATTTGTATGTCGGCGTTTAGCGATGAAGGGATGTGGTTACTAAATGAGCCTCCCAAACAACGCCTCAAACAAAAATATCAATTCGATCTCACGGACGAATGGCTGGAACATGCCCTGTCTCTTATACACATCT
>JAOAAA010000070.1 GCA_026419115.1 Gemmataceae bacterium | reverse complement strand
AGCCATTTTTCTTGCCCCCGAAGCCAGCCCTCGGTTTGATCCAGAATTTTTTTCCACAAAGTATACCGACCGACCCCCACGCGGAATAATCTCCATTCCTCGATCCATTTCGGGGCCACCTTTTTGGCGTTCCCTTGGTTGATCTGTGCGAGTATCCGAGACCAATGCTCAAGGTAAACGACGGGTTCCAAACGATATTGGCACAGGTTGCTAAGCAGGCGAAGGGTTTTAACCGCTTCGTTCAGACTGGTTAAATTTCGAGGGTTCTCGGCCAATTCTTTTTCGGCCCGCAATAATTGTTCTTGAAAATACCAAACGGTGGCCCCTCGTTCCAGAGACGACCACCCTTGCGAAATTCGTTGATACTCTCCCAGAATTTCAACGATTTTGGGAAGCGGTACCCTTTTATGTTTTTCGACCAGTTCTGCGAGTTTTTGGGCAGCTTCTTCTATCTCGGTATCGAGCGTTTTGCCTTGTTGCTGCTCGGTATCCCATGCTTGAAGTTCCTTGCGCAACCACGAGAGCGATTTCACAGAATCGGCATAAAGCCCCTCAGTCAAATCGTTGCAGAAAAGATGCAGCGCCTTTTGAATTTTCTCCCAACGGGGGCGGATCTTCAGCGGAACCCAGAGTTGCTGCAACCTTTCGTGTTGCAGGCTCACTCGCAGGGCTAGCCCTTGTAAAAGTTGGCGCTGCTGAATTCGATCCGCTAGATCATCCGGATTCGCTTTGGCGGCATCTCGCTTGAGTACTTCGAGGGTTTTGCCGTATTGGTCGCTTTCTTTCCGAAGAATCGCGATTTCTTCTTGCACTCGTAATATCCGCTGTTCCTGACTGGCTAGGGAGGGAACATTCATTCTGAGCAACGTCAGATTTTCGCTCAGGGCCATACGGGCTTGCGGAACATCTCCCTTGTTTAGAATCTCGATCACGGCCCAAGCCCGATCTCCTTTCAACCCCAATTGAATTTGAATTTCCGCTACCGTCTTTTGATATTCTAACAGACGTTGTTGAGTTGAGAGAGGAAGTTGTTGCCACGTTCTTTCTCGGGTTTGATTATCCAATTCTGAGAGAACTTCTTCTTGTAACCGTATGAGTATTTGTCCCTGTTCCCGAGGTTCATCCAATTTCTCAAGGGTTAAACGGAGGTTCTGGGTCGATTCCTTCAGGGTGAAATTCCATTTGGCTAGGGCCTGCAACGCACCAAGCGTATCCCCGACCCTCAGTTGTTTTTGTGCCTCGTTCAACGGCGATCGATCCAAGGAAGGTTGTCGCAAGACTCGCGCTAGAAAATCCCCCTCCTCAAAATGTTTCTCCCATGGAGGCAAATTTTCATGGAAACGGGTTTTTGCTGCCTTAAAAAAATGCTCCTTCTGTTGAGCTAATGCTTGTTCGAGATCGAGATGGATTTGCTGTAACTCGGGGAGCAAATCGTTCAGGGTTTTTCCTAGGGAGAACAAGTGTTGGTTTCGGGTCAGTTGAATCGGTTCTTTCAGATGGTGATCGTTCCACAGGGCATTCCATGCCGTCAATAGTGCAGGGAGTTGGGGGGGGGGCGAATCGGGTGTGCGTGGGGCTTGCTCGGCTAACGCGGCTGCGGCCTGACCGAGGTTTTCTAATTGAGCGGCCAGAACGCGGCGTCGAGAAACCTGCTGGTTTTCTTGGAGCAATCCCTCTAGCAATTTGATGCACTGCGAATAAGTGGGCGTTAACTCTTTCAGAAGATCGAGTGCATCACTCCGATCCGGTTCGGCAACGAGTAATTGTAAGCTCTGTTGTAAGCGGGTGAAATGATCCTGAAGGCCCTTGAGAGAATCACGCATTTTGGCAAAGCCGAAGATCGGATCGATCCGCGAGCGAAGTTGTTCGATCAGGTTTAGGCTATCCTCGAGTTTTTCAAACAAACCTCGTAACCGTTCGGGGTGTTCTTGCAGGGTAAGGGGGTTCCGTTTCAGAGCTTGTAAAAGAGGGTCGCTTTGTTGAGCTTGTGCCAGAAGAAGTTTTTGCAGCTCTAGTAGGCTCGCGTGAATTTCTAACTCACTGGCAAGGGCTTCTTGTTCATTCAAAGGAGAGCTGGAATCGTCGAGAATAATTTCGAGCCAACCCCGCTGGGGGTATCGAGTGCGAGAATGTTCCGGCAGGGTCAAAGGTCGATTGTCCGAAGCGACCAACCGGAAGTAAAGTCGGTCACCGATCCGCCCGCGATTATGTAAAGAAAAGACCTGATCGATCGAAACTTGAGTCGCTCCCTCTTCGAGTTCTGCTAAACGAACCTTTTTGGCCGGCCCCTCATTCAGACGCCATTCTAAATAAATATCATGCAAGGCGAGATCGTCTTTGACTGTGCCGCGAATCCACAGTTGATCGGTGGTTCTGGCACGACGGTTTTGGGTCGGAAAACCCCGTAAATTTTCCCACTGAGGTAACTGATCGGGATAAACCGTCAGAACATGGCTGGCCCATTCAAAGGGAACCCCCGCTTGGGAAATGGCGCGGAGTCGATAAACCCCGCTTTTCACGGGGCGATAATTCCCTTGCCCTTCTCCCTTTCGATTCAGGATCAAAGGCAAACTCACCGATTCCTCTGCCGAGTCCGGTTGGAAATAAATCTCTGCGGAACGAGGCGGCTCACTCCATTGGAAGCGGAATTGCAGTTCCCCCCCAGCAATCACGGTCAACGAAGCAAATTCGTTGAGCCTTTCCCCCCCTCGATCGAGATAACTTGGTGGGAGAATTCGGATTTCCGTTTCGAGTAATTCCAAGGGGTCCACCACAGAAATAAATCCATAAGAGGAACGCACACGGTTCCCCTCGACGTAATAATCGCAGGAAGTTTCGATGTTGGGAATTTCGACCGTCCAGATTTCGTCTGTTCGGAGCATAGGAAATCGTTCGGCCCCGTTTGGTGTTCGCAAAACCAGAAAAACCTCATCGGGGATTTGATAACGAGAGGTAATCGGAATTAAGTAGGCCGTCAGGGTCACCGCTCGCCCACGAACGATAGAGACCTGAGGCTGCGACAGAACTAACTTGTAGCCTCGGCCGCCACGAGTTTCCCAAGCCAATGCCAGTTGCTGAGCCGGCTTGGGATTGGGACCAAAAAGGTACAATCCGGTGACGAGGACCAGCAACGCCAAACCGCTGAACAACAATCGCCAAGTTTTATAAAGAGGCAACACTTGCTCGACGGAATAGCGGGAAAGATGATGGGCCGACCGACGCAGGGCATGGGTCGCAAATTCGGGCCAAGCCTCCTGCATGTGAGAATGAGAAAGAATCTCGGCGCACAGATTCAAACGACCTTTGAAGCGTGGGAAATGCCCCTCGTAGCGTTGGGCTATTTCGGTGAGCGAACATCGGGGCGTGAGGCTAATCCAAAAGGCCCCCCCCACGATCGCTGCCAAGGTCAAAAGGATGCAAACCCGCAAAAATTCGTGAGGGACAACCACCAAACTACAAAGACCATACAAACCCAACAAGATCAACGCCAGCAGCCAAATCGTGTAAGCGAATCGTTTCAGGCGAACACGATAGCTCCAACGCCGACTGGCAGTGGTTAGGGTGTTGCGAATTGTCTGTGCGTATGGATTCATCAGAATCGAAACCTCGTCTTCTTTTACTGTACGCGAAAGCTCGTAAAATCTCTACTGTTGTTTGTGTAACCTCCTGAAGCGATTGCCATCATGAAAGCAGCTTACTTCCAAGAAACCGGTCCCGCAACCGTGATCGAAATGGGTGAAGTGCCGACCCCTACACCGGCAGCAGGCCAATTACTGGTCCGAGTCACCTATGCCGGTCTGAACCCGATCGATACCTATATTCGCTCCGGTGCCGTCGCCATGTCCACGCCGAAACCCTTTATCACAGGGACCGATTTTGCCGGTGTCGTTGAGAAAGTAGGGGAGGGGGTAAGCGGTTTTCATGTGGGGCAACGAGTCTGGGGATCGAATCAGGGCCTATTGGGAAGACAAGGTACGTTTGCGGAATATGTTTCTCCCTCGGCGGAGTACGTCTATCCGATTCCCGAGGGGGTCAGCGATGAACAAGCCTGTGCCTGTGCCCTGACGGGAATCACCGCTTACTTGGGGTTGTTCACTTTCGGGAAACTTCAACCGAATGAGCTAGCGTTTGTTAATGGCGGAACCGGCGGCGTCGGTTCGTTGGTCGTGCAGATGGCCAAGGCTGTGGGCGCTCGAATCGCCTGCACGGTGGGCAGTGAATCGAAAGCCCAATTGGCTCAGGAACTCGGAGCCGATCGCACGATCCTTTATAAAACCGAGGATGTGGCCGAGAATATCCGAGAATTCACCCACAACCAAGGCTTGCATTTGTGGTACGAAACCCTGCGGGAACCCAATTATGATCGGATTGTCGAATCGATGCGGATGTGGGGGCGGATTGTCATCATGGCGGGGCGCCCCGCTCGACCGGTCTTCCCGCACTGTCCCTTCTACGTCCAGGGCTTAACGCTGATGGGGTTTGCTATGTTCAATTGCTCGCCCGAACAGCAACGTCAAGCCGCCCTTGGGATCAATCACTTTTTAGAGAATAAGAAAATTCGTTCCCCCATCGGCAAGATATTTCCTTTGCGTGAAGCGGCCCAAGCCCATCAATTGCAGGAGGAAAATACGGTGGGAGGTGCCGGAACCTTGACGGGTAAAATTCTAATCAAAATCGATTCAGAATAAGGAAATCTCAACCGAAAAAAATCGGCTCGGCATTAGCGTGGGAGGCTTCTGAATGTCGTCAATATCCCCATCTCCATCCACATCATAGGAAGCCTGACCATCGGGGGGGGGGGAATGAGGTGAAAGAATCGTCTCAGGCCTCGGGGCCATACAGGCATATGGTGGGTTGATTAATAGGGTAGCGATCCAGAACTTCCCGAATGGAATCGAGACTGACGGCATCCCATGCCTTGAGTTCATCATCGACGGTTCGATACTGATTCCGATAGACCCAATCTTTGGCAACGATGCTCATTCTGCTTGAGGATCGCTCGCTGGCCCGTACTTCGCGGGACAGAATTTTAGTCCGTGTTTTTTCGAGTTCGTCCCGCGTGAGGCCGTTTTTCTGCACGTCGTCTAGAATTTTTTGGACGATCCCCAAATTTTGCTCCCCATTTTCAGGGGAAGCACTGAAGGAAATCCAATAGGCCCCCGAGGCATCGCACTCATCTAAATCCATCGAGGCTTCTTCTGCTAAGCCGCTATCGACCAAGGCCCAAAACAACCGCGAACCGGCATAGTCTCCGAGGGCGGTAGCCAACAAGGCAGCCGAGTAGGCCAAAGGAGAATCGGCAGCAGGGGCCGCCGTGATGAGGGTTCCGTAAAGTTGATTGACCTTATCGGCCGGTTTGTAGAGAACATGTTTTTCCGGCTTCCCACAATGTTCGATCCGATGTTGCCTTCCGGTGCTTCCCGTAGGCCAATGCGAACAGGCCTTCTGAATCAGGTCCACATATTGCGACCAATCAAACTGACCCGTCACGACCGCAAGGATATTTCCCGCACCATAGCGACGATCGAAATAAGAACGCATCTGGGGTTGAGTCAATGCGGTCACACTTTCCGTCGTGCCGAGAACCCGATTCCCCAACGGGTGCGAACCATAATAGGTCGAACGAGCATGATCGTAAGCGCCCCATTGTGGTTGGACCTCGTAGCGGACAATTTCATCGAGAATGACCTTTTTTTCCGTCTCAAAATCTTCGACCCTTAAGCTAGGGCGCATAATGTCGGCCAAAACATCTACCATTTGCGGGAGAAATTCGGGCAAAACGGTTCCATAATAAACCGTATTCTCTTCCGAGGTCCACGCATTATTGACGGCGCCAATTTTCGAGAAGTCGCGGTTAACGGCAAAAGGGTCTCGCTTTTCAGTCCCTTTGAAGACCATGTGTTCCAAAAAATGAGACAATCCCGATTCTTCAGGGGTTTCATCTCGGGCACCGGTCCGGACCCAAAAACAAGTCGAAACTGAAAGAGCCGCAGGGTTCTGCTCGCCGAGGAGGGTTAGCCCATTGGGTAAAGTTGCAGAGAAAAACGGCATAAATCCTCAACCATTCGGGCATTTGAGACAGAATATCAGGTTGCAAAAATTATAGAAGGTTTGGGAAGCCCCTTGAGAAATCGGGAAAAATTCTGCAAAACGGACGGAACTTTCCTCTTGTCTGGACGTTCAAAAGGGTATAAACTCTAATTGAGACAGATTCTCAACAGGAAGATTTACGATGTCGATCAGTTGCCAACAACAAGGCTGCGAAGGTTGCCAAACAGGGCAGGTGGTCTGCCGTTGTTTACAAGTGACCGAGACGGCTTTGGTTGATGCCATTCTGACACTCGAACTACGCAGCGTTCGGGAAGTGAGACGCTGCACGGGGGCGGGCGATGGTTGCATGGCCTGCCATCGCAAAATTCAGGGCTATCTCGATCGTTACTCGGCCTCTTCCCCGAGCATGTGCTCTGCCAAGTAACGCTCTAGCCCAATCATGTTGATTAATCCCAATTGCGTTTCGAGCCAATCGATGTGTTCTTCCGATTCGACCAAAATTTCGCTTAATAGTTCACGGGTTCCATTATCTTTCAGGGAAACCGCTAACTGAATTGCTTCGTTGTAATGTTTGGCACCTTTCGATTCGAGTGCAAGATCGTTTTCCAATTGTTCTTTAACGTCGGCCCCGACTCGAATGACATCGTAGCGAGCAATTTCGGGAACCCCTTCTAGAAACAAAATCCGATCAATGATTTTATCGGCATGTTTCATCTCCCCGATCGACTCTTCGTAGTGTTTCTTGGCGAGGCGTTGAATCCCCCAGTTTTTACACATTTTGGCTTGGACGAAGTATTGGTTGATTGCGGTCAATTCAATCGTTAGGGCATCGTTCAGGGCATCGATAATTCGCGGATCGCCTTTCATAATCACTCTCGATAAAGTAGGTAAGGAACAAGTACCCCAATTATAGGAGTTGGGTACGATGATTCCCAATTGGTCTTGAAGATGTTCTGAATTTCTGAAGAGGTTTGCACATGGCGATTTTGGGGGAAACCTGTAAAATAACCCCTATGTGGCCGACATTAGTACCGAAAGTCAACCGATATCGAGAGATCGAAAATTCTCTTGCCGACCCTGCCATTGCTGCCGATGCGCAGGCTTATGGCCGCCTCGCTAAAGAACGGGGCACGCTTGCCAAATATGTTCTGCCGTATTTTGAATACGAAGAGGTGAGCAAGGCCATTCGCGAGAATGAATCGCTGCTTGCTACCGAGACCGATCCCGAAATGCGCGCTTACGCAGAAGAGGAATTAAAAAGCCTTCGCGAAAAGCAAAGCCAACTGGTGACGAAAATCGAAGATCAACTCCTGATCGATCCGGATGAAGATTTTTCCAGCCTGATTATCGAAGTGCGAGCCGGCACCGGCGGGGACGAAGCGGCCATCTTTGCGGGCGATCTGTACGAAATGTACACCCGTTATGCCCGCTCGTTGGGCTTCACCGTAGAAACGATTGATGCTTCGGAAGGTGAGGCCGGCGGCTTTAAGGAAATTGTTTTTGGCATCAGTGGTGATGGGGTCTATCAACATTTTCGCTACGAGTCGGGGGGGCATCGTGTGCAACGGGTTCCCAAAACCGAAACCCAAGGTCGAATTCACACCTCGGCTGCGACCGTGGCTGTGCTTCCCGAACCCGAAGAAGTCGATTTGAATATCCGCCCTGAAGATTTAGAGATCAGCACCATGCGCGCCGGTGGGGCGGGCGGGCAACACGTTAATAAGACCGAATCAGCGGTGCGGATTGTTCACCTGCCCACAGGCATTGAAGTGAAATGCCAAGACGAACGAAGCCAACACAAAAACCGCGATCGGGCTATGCGAATCTTGCGAAGTCGCCTGTATGAATTCGAGCAGCAGAAAAAACACAAAGAACGTGCCGAGATGCGTAAATCGCTCGTCGGTTCGGGGGACCGAAGTGACCGCATTCGGACCTATAACTTCCCGCAAAATCGCATCACCGATCATCGTATCAACCTGACCTTGCACTCTTTGGATTCTGTGATGATGGGGGAGATGGAACCCCTAATCAAAGGGCTTCGAGAATACGATAAAAAGCAAAAACTGGGTCAGTTATGATTCTGGTCATTGAGACAATCGGTTTCCACGACATCAAGATGATGAGCCACGACCGCATCGATGATGCAAGATGATGATGAGCCACGACCGCAAGGGAGTGGCCCTCAATTGTGAGTGAGTTTGCCACTCCCTTGCAGTCGTGGCTGTTTGTTTCAAGACACTGCTCTTTGTTTGAACACACTGGCCCCTCCCTAGTGGTCGTGGCTCTTTGTTTCAAGACACTCGAAAAAGTCTCAGAGCAAGGGAGTGAAGTAGGTGCTGTATCTGTTTTTCGCTGCGAAGCCGACATTCTTTCGAGATAAATCTCTATGAGAAACGCTCTAGATTTGGAGTAAGACGTTTGAAACGCTGTTGCTTGAATCTTCAGGGCTTCTATCTTACAGCAAACCATATTCCGTAAGGGTTTTGCGGACTTTGGCTAACCCTGTTTCATCGAGAGGAGACATCGGCAAGCGAAGCTCACCGGTATCGCGGCCGAGTAATTGCATGGCACCCTTGAGAGGGATAGGATTGGTGGCGACGGAAAGCATATCGCGACAGAGGGGAAACAACTTGCGGTGCCATTTCTGGGCTTCGGTCACGTTCCCTGCTTGGAACGCATTGACGAGCGCCTTCATATCCTTCGGCACAATGTTGCCCACCACGGAGACGACTCCCTTACCACCGATACTCATCAAAGGAAGCGTCAAAGAATCATCGCCAGACAGAATCGCCACATCGCATAAACTCGCGACCTGCGAGGCCTGATCCAAGGAGCCGGTGGCTTCTTTCACTGCCACCAACTGCGGACAGCTCTGAGCAATGCGAGCGATCGTTTCCGGAAGGATATTCGAGCCGGTCCGGCCGGGGATATTGTAAAGGCAATAAGGCAGGTCAACGGCCTCGGCAATCGCAGAAAAATGGCGATAATACCCTTCTTGCGTGGGCTTATTGTAGTAGGGGCCAACAATCAACGCGCCATCGACCCCGACACTTTTGGCAAACTTAGTCAAGCGAATGGCTTCGCGAGTCGAATTAGAACCGGTGCCGGCCATGATCTTGATTCGACCACGGGCATGTTCTGCTACCGTTGCGATTACCTTTTCGTGTTCCTCATGAGAAAGCGTGGGAGATTCCCCTGTTGTGCCCACTGGTGCAAGGCAATCGGTGCCTTGAGCAACATGCCAATCGACCAAACCTTTCAAAGCATTAAAGTCGATCTCGCCATTTTTGAATGGGGTAATGATAGCAACGGTAAGGCCTGCGAATTGATCGCCACGAGCCATGCGAATTCTCCCTCGATTATCGGTGTAGTGTGAGTGTACGAACCCTACCCTGAAATGAGAAGAGATATTTCACGCAGCAAGCCACCTTGGGAAGCAAACTCCTTCATCGGAGCAGCCGGAGTTGTGTTTGATTTGATCGACCGTGATCGATCGGGGGTCTGACCGTGTTGAGTATCTTTCTTTGCTCTTGTTTTTGTCCCTTTTCCCTTTTGGCAACCAAGGGGTTTTAATTCCCATTTTGAGGATTGCTCATAGAATATCATTCTGAACTCTAACCGTGATAGGTATCCATGAACTCACCTCATATTGTTGACATTCAAAACGAGCGGGACTTCCAGAAAAAAATCTTGGAAGGCTCGCAACAAGTCCCCGTGGTGGTCGATTTCTGGGCTGAGTGGTGTCAACCCTGCCGACAATTGGCCCCGATTTTAGAAAAACTCGCGGTCGAATTTGCAGGGGCGTTTATCCTTGCCAAAGTCGATATTGATCGCAACCAAAGGATCGCTCAGTATTTTCAGATCGAAAGTATCCCTGCGGTGATAGCGTTTCAAAACGGTCAACCGGTCAATGGCTTCACGGGCCTATTACCCGAAGCCGATATTCGGGAGTTCATCGAAAGCATCACGGGGGGGCCGAAACTGAGCGTGCTCGATCAGGCGGCGGCAATGGAGGAAACCAATCCAGAGGATGCGTTGGCCATTTATCAGGAGGTGCTCCAACAGGACCCGAAGAATGAGAAAGCACAACAGGGGCAAGCGCGAATTTATCTGGCGACTAATCGGCTGAACGAGGCCAAACAAATTATTGCAGGTCTCGGCGGCGATAACGAATCGGAACGATTACGAAAACTTCTTGAGATGCGAGAAGGGGCTTCTCAAGCCGGTGATATTCAAACCTTACAGCAACAAATTAAGGCCAATCCGAACGATGCCCAGTTGAAGTATCAGCTCGGGAATGCACTGGCCAGCCAAGGGAAATATGCCGAGGCTTTGGAAGTGTTAATTGCTGCGGCAGAGCTGGATCGGGATTTAGCTAAAAATCAGGTTCGAGAACTGATGGTCAAAATTTTTGAGATCATCGGTGTGCGAAGCGAAATGTCCGATGCCTACCGGGATCGCTTGCGAGCCATTTTGTATTAAGCCATTTTGTACAAAACATAACCGCTAGGGCTATGACTGCAGCCAAACCAACTCCGTCCGGCGATCCTCTGCACGAATGCGAAAAATCCATTGGCTATTCGTTTTCGAGTCCGAAACTGCTGGTCGAAGCGCTGACGCATCCCTCGGGGGCCACTCACAACCAACCTCAGTTTGAACGTCTGGAATTTCTCGGCGATGCCGTGCTTGGGTTTCTCGTCGTCGATTGGTTGTACCGGAATTATCCCCAGTATCAAGAAGGGGAAATGACGCAGATTAAATCCTCGGTGGTCAACCGGTCCAGTTGTGCGGAATACTCACGCTTCTTGGGCTTGAATCAGTTTCTCCGCTTGGGGCGAGGTCTGGATCCGAATCGTTTGCCTGAAAATATCTTGGCCGACGTCTTTGAATCGTTGATCGGAGCGCTTTATCTCGATGGGGGAATGACCGCAGTGAGTCAATTTCTCGAACGATTTCTTCCAAAGGCGATTGAAAAAGCGATTCAGGACTTGGGTACTTCCAATCATAAATCACGCTTGCAGCAATTAGTTCAGCAAAATGGTCTGCCGCTACCCAAATATGTGATCCTCGATGAGCAAGGCCCTGACCATGCCCGTTCTTTCAAAATTGCCGTTATAATTCGTGGTCGAAGATACCCTGCTGCTTGGGGACCCAATAAAAAAATCGCAGAAGCCCGCGCCGCCCAAAACGCCCTCGCAATCATCGAACAAAAAGAAGTACCCTTTAATTCTGATATGGACTAAAATGTAGGCGAAGGGAACTTCGTTTCATTCTGACATGGACTAAAATCTCGTGATGGCATTCTCTTATCCCGTCATGTGTACGACCAAAGGTTGCCCACACCGTGCCGAATATAAAATCGCCGCTCGCTGGTCCGATGGACTGACTAGCGAACTGAAAACCTATGCCCTTGTTTGTTTGGATTGTCTGCCGCGGGAGTATCGCCAAGCGGTTGCCAAAAGAGCGGCCTGTCGCTTGACCGATTCCGAAACCTTGGATGAGGTTCAAGTATTCGATCTCGAATCGGCTCGCGGAGGGAAACCTTTGGCCGTTGCTCAAAAGCCCGAGTGCCTTCAGAAACTCAATCTTGCTCGCATCGAACCGAATGGTGGGTCATGAACCATCGTGCAGCCAATCCCCTTCGTGGGGGTTTTACCCTGATCGAGTTACTCGTGGTCATTGCGATCATTGCTGTGCTGATTGGGCTGTTACTTCCTGCGATCCAAAAGGTTCGAGAGGCAGCGGCCCGCGCCACGGACCTGAATCATATTCGTCAATGTGGGCTGGCTGCTCATAATGCCAACGATGCGAACGGACAAATGCCCGCACTGATTGGCGTGCGATACACAGCAGGCAACGCGAATACCACCGTGCAACTGCTCATTTCATTTTGGGTTTTGTTAACCCCGTACATCGAACAGGACGTGAGCTTCAATAACGTCAGTACCACTAGCGATGCTTGGGCCAAAATCCCGATAAAACTTTATACCTCTCGTAAGGACCCAACCTGCCCGAATGGCATCGGTACCGACGGTTTGCCTGTGGGTAATTTCGCTGCCAATGCTCAGGTTTTTGGCTTACCTCAAAGCGGTGCAGGGAACTTGGCCGATGCGGGTGCCAATCTCAATCATTCGTTTCCGGATGGGACTTCCAACGTGATTTTGTTCACGACGAAAGCAGGCCGCTGCGGCAATGGCGGCTCTTTGTACCCATCGATCGATCTTGCAGGTTACACCAACTCCACCACTTTCGGGGCCTTCTTCGGTCATAAACTCCCGAATGCGGCCGGTGTGGGGCCCCCTTTCCAAGTTTCCCCACGAACTACCGTTTGCGATCCCGACCTACCACAAACCTACTACTCTTCGGGCATTCTCGTCGGCCTTGCCGATGGCAGCGCTCGAAGCGTCCGTTCCTCGATTTCTCCTCTCACTTGGCGATGGGCCTTGCTTCCAAACGATGGGAATGTTCTCGGCAACGATTGGTGAAATTCTTATCAGAATGTTTCACCTCCTTTGTGAGGGAGCTACACCCAGACGAAAAAACGCCTATCGAAATTTCCCCACCAACGAATTTCCGACCGGTGATTGGAAATTCGTTCACGAAACATGATGATTGGTCCGGTGATCTCAAATTCCCAGCAACGATATTTGGGGCTGCTGTGCTTTTGTTCCGGAATTTGGCCGATATACTGGGAAATAGGAAGATTGCTCCGAAGGATTCTCATGCACGATTTGACCTCCGACCTGACTTGGTCGCAACAAGAAGCGGTAACCCACTTTGAAGGGCCTTTGTTAATTCTGGCGGCGGCTGGTTCGGGAAAAACCCGAGTCATAACGCGGCGGGTGGCCTGGCTATTGCAACAAGGGGTTCGGCCGTCGAATATCTTGGCCATTACCTTCACCAATAAAGCCGCCAAGGAAATGAAAAACCGAGTCGAAGCCTTGGTTCCGGGCAACAAGGTTTGGATCAGTACGTTTCATAGTCTGGGGGTACGGTTATTGCGAGAATATGCCCATCGGCTGGAATTGGATCGGAATTTCACCATCTACGATATGGAAGATCGCAATCGCCTGATTAAACAAGCGATCGAAGCAGCAGGTTTCGATAATGTCAAGTTCACCCCCGATCGGATCGGGGCGGCCATTTCCAAAGCCAAAAACCAATTGCTCACTCCGGAACGCTATGCCGGTACCTCGGCCGATTTTTTCACCCAAACGGCTGCGAAAATCTATGCTATCTATCAGAAGAAACTTCGCGATGCCAATGGGATGGATTTTGACGATCTGCTCTATCTGCCTGCAATGGCCCTTCGCTTGCTTCCGGACCTTCGCAGTGAACTCGATGCCCGATTCAAATTCGTCTTGATTGATGAATATCAAGATACCAACGCTGCTCAGTACGAGATTGCCAAGAAATTGTCGATCGATCATCGGAATCTCTGTGTGGTTGGGGACCCCGATCAATCGATTTACAAATGGCGGGGTTCCGATATTCGGAACATCCTCGATTTTGAGCGGGACTTTCCCGATGCGAAAGTGATTACCCTCGACAAAAACTATCGCAGTACGCCTGCGATTCTACGGGCCGCCTCGGCCTTGATTGAACATAATACCCAACGGAAAAAAAAGGCCCTGTTAACGGATAACCCCGAGGGGGAACCTGTTCGCGTTCTGACATTTGATACAGGGTTAGACGAAGCCGAAATGGTCGCCAAACGAATTAAAGAAGCAGTCCTCGCGGGGCGGCACACTTATCGCGATGTGGCCGTTTTCGTTCGGATGAATGCTCTGACACGGACGCTGGAATCGGCATTTGTGAAACATGGGGTCCCTTTCCAAATCGTCAAAGGGTTGGCCTTCTTCGAGCGTAAAGAAAATAAGGACATCCTTGCGTATTTACGTTTGTTGGTCAACCCGCAGGATAATATCAGTTTCCTACGGGTGGTCAATGAACCCACACGGGGGATCGGGAAAGTCACCCTCGACCATCTCCAGAATTATGCCGAGCAACATGAATTAAGCCTCAACCAAGCCCTCGATTATTTGCACCGCATCCCTGCCATCAAAGGGAAAGCGGTCGCGGCCCTGAAGGATTTTCAAAAACTCATTCACGATTTACGCGCCTTGACCGATGAGATGCCCCCCGAAGAGCTAATCCGAGAGGTTTTAGATCGTTCCGGCTATCGGGAAATGCTCAAATCGTCTGCCGATGATGAGGACCAAGATCGGTTAGCGAACATCGAGGAACTTATCACCGCAGCGAGCCAATTTACCTCCGAAGATGGAACACGAACCGTTCGGGATTTCTTGGAACAAATCACCTTGGCGGGGGACATTGATAATTGGGACGAACAACAACAATGCGTGAGCATTATGACCTTGCATGCCTCGAAGGGGCTTGAATTTCCCGTTGTTTATATTATTGCCATGGAGCAAGGCATTCTTCCGGGAGAACGCTCGCTGCATCGGGACGAAGATTTGGAAGAGGAACGCCGCGTGGCCTTTGTGGGACTCACTCGGGCCATGAAAGAGTTATACCTGTGCAATTCACGGCTACGCGATTTCCGTGGTCAAACTCTTTATGCCATTCCCAGTATGTTTATTCAGGAACTTCCTCCAGAAGTTCAAACGATCGATTTAGGATCGCATGGGGGACGAAACCCGACGATCGATGCCTATCGGGTCGGCGTCACCGAACCGAGTTTCGATGGGTCCGCAGGCAATCACCGTTCGATCTCCGCACCGAAAACATCTCCTGCGACCCATCAGGTCAGCACCTCAACCGAACCCGATGGGTACGAGGTCGGGCAGATTGTGCAACATCCGCAATATGGCATCGGCACGGTGACTTCCCTTAGTGGTCATGGGGCGCTGCGAAAAATCAAAATTCGTTTTGCCGTGGGGGGGGAAAAGACCTTTATCGCCAGCAAAGTGCAACTCAAGGTGGTTAAAAAAAGGAATAGTTCCGATGCCTCGTAACCCCTTTTCGCGACGAATGGGTCCGCAACAAAAACGCGATCCTGCGTCCATGCCCAAGAATGCTGCCCCTTCGCCTTGGTACCGGATGGGAGGGGAAAACCCTTCGCATTTGGATGATCCCCAGTACCGTCACAACAAACTCGCACGGGTCGAGGCCGCCTTGTTCCTCAGCGATGAACCCATCTTGGCGCGAAAGCTGGCCCGTGTGGCTGGCTTACATGATACCGCCGAGGCTCATTCTCTCGTTGAGAAACTCAAACAATTATACGATAGTGGAGGCAGTGCTTTTACGGTCGTCGAGATTGCAGGTGGGTATCAACTCCTCACACGCAAAGAGTATCATGGTTGGATCGTTCGCGCCAAACGATCCGTTCCTGATGAAAAAATCTCGGCCGCTGCGATGGAAACCTTGGCCGTCATCGTGGATAAACAACCGGTCACCCGTGCCGATATTGAATCGGTGCGAGGGGTTCAATGTGGCGAATTGTTAACCCAATTGATGGAACGCGGTTTGATCAAAATCGTCGGGAGAGAAGAATCCTTGGGCCGACCCGTTTTATACGGCACGACTCGAAGGTTCCTGCAAATTTTTGGCCTCAACGACCTCAAAGAACTGGAAAATCAACCAAAAGAATAACCTCCCTCTCTCCTTAGCTCCTTCCCCGCCGAGCATTCATCGATGTCGGTGTTATGAAGGAAATGGAATTGATTCGCACAGTCTCCTTGGCTCTTCCCTCATCCCCTGCCGAGCAGCCACCGAAGGTATGATACCCTCAACCTTACGCTTGGGATTTGAGTTCCCACCATGCGAGATGAGGGTATTCATGACGAGTGAGATGTTGATCTTGATTAAAGGGAAACAAAATCCATTTTGGTAAACCCCGAACCGTCAGATTTCGCAGCGTGCCTGCTCCGTGTTGGTTCCATTGTCGTACAAGAATGAGTGCCATAGTTGCCGTCACCATAGGACCGATCCATAAGGCCACATAATTCAAGACAGCGCTTCGCTCCGTAAGAAAGGTCGTCCAACCCAATCCACAATTAAGCAGCGAAATATAAGTGATTCTCATAAGGGTCATCACTTTGGCAGAATAGATGGGCTTTAGCGTCGAGTGATGGTAATACCGTTGGGGCAACAGCATAAAAATGACCATCATGAGAAGCCACATGGTGACAGGGACATAGGTCAAAAGCGATTTCGTCAGGTCTCTGCCACCCGGTTGAAAGTACATGGTCAAAAGAAAGGCAAACATCAAAAGAACATAAAAGGTTCCGATCCGTAAGGCCACGGGACTGGGGGGCTGAGACGGGTCTCGATAGGGGGCTAACGTGGGATGAAAATTGAAATTGGTGCGTAAAGAAAACCAGCGAATAATCGCAGAGACTCGAAGAAATCGCACCCATTTGGGAGGCCAAAACCCCGCGAGGGTATTGATCTGCAGTTGAGCATCCTTTTCAGGATCGTTCAAAAAATCGTGATGCGATTGAATCTGCATCCGCACATGATGCACACTTGTCGAAAAAGGAAACGCCAACAGCCAATCCCCTGCGAAATCGTTCCACCAGCGTGAACGAAACAGATTCCCTAACGCCGCCTCCTCCAATAAGACCCAAAGGCGATGTTGGGCCGGTGCAATGAGCAACAGAGCAATGATTCCTATGGGAATATCCCACCACAACGAAATACCCCAAGATTCCCGAGACCAAAAAAAAGACAAGGCCAACGCGACCACACCGGCCACATAAAGGTAGGTCACTGCAATCGGAATCAAGTTGAACCAATTATCTTTTCGCGAATCCATGCTCTCTCCTTCCAGATCATTCCAGATCAACATTAGGGATTTCCTTTCCCAGAGGAATAGAAGGTTTGGGAATTGAGACGAAAGCAAAATTCAAGGAGCATTGAAACGATCAAGATAAATCGGATTAAACGATTGTATCGAATCTATCGAGGGAGATAGGTATTTTGATGGAACAAAAAGTGTGGAATAATCAGTACGATTTGCCTAATCAATAAATTAGATTTTATCCCTTTTATCTTTGCATTCCCCCCATTATGATACATTCTACCGAATGAGTAACCGAACAACATGAACACGGAAAATACACTCTTTTGGCTCCCGACGCCGATATTCTGGGGGGTGCTGGCAGCATGGATACCCATTCCGCCCAGTATCCTTGTGGGTTTTTTCTTTGCCATTATCACCTATGCCTTATTGAGCTTTTTGCTTTCTCTGCGGGATTGGGAGGATGGCCCCGAGGTTTTTGAATTGAACGAACCGCTCATCCCCTCGGTCGGCTCCCAAGCGATTCTCAATCTCCCGAATCTCGAGGAAACCGGTTCCATCGAAGCAGGCATTTGGGAGAAACCTTTGCAATTTGTTCCTATTCCGATTGAAGCGAAATCGGATTGGCGAGTATAAAAAAAGGCAAGGATAATCAAATACAATTATCCCTGCCCTTTCGGTTTTCGGTTTTGTTGCCGGTCGTGAACGATTACTTTTTCAAGGCGGCTTCGATAGCAGCGATCACTTTCTCATCATCGGGTTTCACACGCGGAGCAAAGCGAGCAATCACCTTACCATCTTTACCAACCAAGAATTTCTCGAAGTTCCAAGTTATGTCGCCGGCAAAATCGGGATTGGTTTCTTTGCTGGTCAGGAATTGATAGAGGGGGTCGATCCCTTTTCCTTTGACCACAATCTTGGACATCATGGGGAAGGTCACATCGTATTTCGTGGTGCAGAATTTGGCGATTTCTTCGTTGGTACCCGGTTCTTGAGCACCGAATTCGTTAGCGGGAATCCCGATGACAACCAGCCCGTCTTTCGCGTATTTTTTGTTCAGGGCTTCAAGTTCTTTGTATTGTGGGGTCAATCCACATTGACTGGCTACGTTGACCAGTAGAAGCACTTTGCCTTTGTATTGGCTGAGTTTGACTTCTTGACCTTTGATGTCTTTGAGGGTAAAGTCCAGAACACTATTCATCTTCGGCGCTCCTTTATCTTCGGCGGATGAACACGAAGCACACAAACCAACGATCAATGCCAATGCCAGAAATCGCACGGTAACTCCTTAGAAAAGGGGGTTAGGTGGGTATGTTAAAGTCATTTATAGACGCTCCCCGTGGAATTTTTCATCAATCGAAAAAAAATCTCTCTTCCGGATGGGGGCGATTGCAAATAGGGGGGATTTTGAATCAATCCGATCGGGATAGGCCATAAAAGCACGAGCTGATCCACACCAGAATGATGAGGGAAGGGCCAAGAATTTCGGGCTGCTTCAGGAATCGCGGTCCTAACCAACCCATCCCGCTACAAAAAACTTTCTTCCTAAAGGTTCGATGACCTTACCTCACTTACAGAGTTACAATCGTTCCCGATTCCGTCCAAAAAACTTTCTTCCCGAAGGATTACCGGAGAATGGTAGGGTCGATCTCGCCTACAGGTCCCGATTCCATCCGAAAAACTGTTCCCTTAAAGGGGTTGCGTTTTCCATGCACTCGTGGTCGGTAGCCCCTAAAGTTTTTTCAATCGCTATTTCTTAACAAGCACCCGCGAAACCTACCTATAATCCGTTTGGTTGGGACATATTGTTTACATATCATATTTAGTACTATTGGTAATTTCAGCAAAGATTGCTTGCCCCCTATGAGGAATCGATTTGGATACGATTCAACTTTTAATCCTTGATGTCGATGGCGTATTAACAGATGGAAAAGTCACCTACAGCGATGCGGCCGAGGAATTGAAATCGTTCCATGTTCGAGATGGCTCGGGGATAAAATACTGGATGCAAAGTGGTAAGTCCTTAGCGATTATTACAGGGAGAAGCAGTCCAACGGTCAGCCGCCGAAGTCAGGAGCTGGGGATTCCGTATCTGTTTCAGGGTGTGTCGAATAAACAGGCCCAAGCCCGTCAGTTGCAAAATTTATTGCAATTGTCAAAGGAACAAACCGCAGCTATTGGCGATGATTTGGCCGACTTGGGGTTGTTTCATCAAGCGGGCTATCGGGTGGCCGTGGCCGATGCCTGTGAAGATTTGATCGCCCAAGCCGATTACGTCACTCAGAATAAGGGGGGATGTGGTGCTGTGCGTGAAGTCATCGAAAAAATACTGAAACATCAAGGCCTTTGGAAACGCATTCTCGAGGCCGAAATCGCCCCGAAAGAAGGCTAAAGGCGAGTTTGGCCCTGTTGTTGATCTCGATGAAAATTCCCTCAACAACCAAAATTACCTGAACCCCAGTAACGAAGTTCTCATGGAGTGTGATTGGTATGTGGACCCCGCGACGCATTGTTCTTGCTCTGCTCGGGGTGACCTTTTGCCTATCATTTTACCTAGGTTATTCATTTTTACTGGGTAGTTTCGACGGGCTACCTCCGCTTCCCGAACGATTCGCCCCACCGGATGGATCAGCGGAGCAAGCTCCCCCGCCTCCTTTACCTCTCAACTCGATTCGGGGACGGTTGCAACTTGCTTTCGGCCCCAACTGCGACGAGATGAATTGGAAAATTGTTTCGGCCAATCCGAAGCGGGGGTTCATCGTTGCTGCGGAACGTTTCGAGTTCGTCAAACAAGGCCCTTATGAAGGATGGGTTTTTGTCGAACCGGTGAGCATCGTCATCGAGGGCAAAACTCCCGGACCCGATGGTTCTCCGGACTTCACCACCTTTCATGCTGAAAAAGCCTACCTGAAGTTCGATCAACCCGTCCGAGATGCTACTCAGCTCGACCAACGGAAGTTGATGCAAGCTCGGCTCGAACCGGATCATGAAGCCAGCACGCCCGACCATCGTAAAACCGCCATTTGGATTTCTCATAACCGGAAATCGTTGAATCCTGCCGATGATCTGCGAGTCAAGATTGATGGTCCGCTCGACTACTTCGAGGAACCCGAACCGGGCAAACCGAATATCTCGACGACGGCCAAAGTGACCCTGACCGATTATCAGAACGTCCCCGTTGAGTACCATCAACGTCGCGATACCGAGGATTTTCAAACGGCCATTGGTTATGGTCTTAACATCTACATGTACCGTGGCGATCCGCCGCCCCCTCCGCCGCCGGACCCTGCGAAACCCAATCAACCCCCCCCCAAGGGGCAACTTGCGGGGGTCGAAAAATTGGAATTGTTTTCGCAGGTCGAGCGGGACCCGACCCGCCAAAAATTGGTTCAAGTTTGGTTATGGGTCGAATCGGGGGGGGGGAATTTTACCGGTGGTCCCACGCCCAAGAACGATCCCCAAAAGGACCCTCAAAAAGCGAAACCCAAGGAGCTTCTTTTCATCGAAACGGCGGGCCACTTTGAATACTACGGCCGCTGGAAAGACCCCACATGGAAAGACCCCGAAGGTTCCCCCACTGTGGAAAGGGCCTATTTTCCTCGCCCCCCTCAAGTACCCGGAATCATTCGCTATGTCACGGTGAAAAGAACTATTCAGACCTCGGCGGCGCCCGATCTGCTGGTCAGCGATTATCTGGATGTCTTCTTAGGCAAAACCCCCATTCAACCGAAAAAAGGCGAACCGATCCCGACGAAGCTCAAGGAAACGGGTTCTCTTCATGTGAAGAGAATACATGCTTGGGGGGAGATTATTACCGTCACCTCCGAAATGGATAAACTCTTTGCTTTCGGCAGTGACCTCGAACACGAAACGGCCACCAAGCGCACCACCTTTTCGGCTCGCCCTGGTGAAATGCTCGAAGTCAGCAAAGACAACTCTAAAATCATTGCCCCCAAAATTACTTTCGTAGGCGGTGCCGAGGGGCAACAATCGGCCATTCTTGCAGGACCCGGACGAGCCGAGATGGGAGAGATCGATCCCCGAACCGGTAGGCATATGAAATTTGCCTACTGGGACGATGTGATGCTCTATGGTCAAGAGATCGAAAAAGGCGTGAAACTCGATCGGATCACTCTCGTCGGAAATGCAAAATTTGTGGATGAATCGACTCCCGTTCCCAGTGGGATCAAAGCCAAGGAACTCAAACTTTGGCTGCTCTCGAAAGGTAGTCCGGCCACCACCATTATTCCCAAATCGGCCGAGTCGGTAAAAATGCCGGAAACGCCGAAAATCGAGCCGAAGAAAACCGAGCTTGCCAAAAAGGATGACCCGACCAAAGGGGCCAAAGTGCATCGTCTCGAAGCAACCGATGTGATCGATGCCATGTCGGCTGAAACGGTGATTCGCAACAC
>JAOAAA010000006.1 GCA_026419115.1 Gemmataceae bacterium | reverse complement strand
GACCATCATCAATCAACATGGCAAAATTGTGCAAGATGGTCAAATCGTCACTTTGGTCGAAGGGCGCGCCTTACTGGCCAAAAGCCGCGATAAACAAATCCTCCCCGAAAGCGAGCGATTGTTGAATGATCCTAGCAAAGAAACCATCGTTGGAACTGTGGGAGAACTTCAAAAAATTTCGTGACTGAACCTCCTGTTCGTCAGACAATTCTTTTTAAGCATCCCCTTTCTCTCGGGGATGCTTTTTTTTGCACTTCATTCAAACGATAGAGAACATCGTGTTCTTTTGGCCCCTGAACCTTGTCTTGGTCTTTCGTCTTGCAATGGATGAAAGTTCTGGTTATAGGCGGGCCTTCCACATCGCGGGGGCGACGTGGATCGGGGTGAGAGGGGATAAAGGATCGATGCGAATACCACCAATGCTTCGTGCCGTTCTGGATGATGCATCCTTGACAAGGGGACTGGGCGATTCTGAAGCACGCTGTTTGATCGAATGGTTGGTGAATCGGGTTGATCAGAATCCGCACTGGTCCCAGTTTCAAAAACTGCATCAGCTCGCACGGATCGTAGGTCGGTTCATTGCCTTATGGAGTGCCCCTCAAAGTCGCGGGGCTGCCTATCAGCTTGTTGCGAGCGAGCGAATTTTGTGGCCTTTACCCAACGAGACCGAAGAACCCCTTTATGTGTTAGAAAAAATTCTCCAATGGATCGATCTGGTTGGGCTGCCTGCGGAACGATGAAACTAGCAAGTCGGCACACAATTTTGGTGGAATCCGTAATAATATCTTCATGCACTTACAGTGGACCGATTACGATCCTAACACGGGCGAACGCCGTTTCATCCGAGCGGAACGTTTTGCCGGCAAATGGACCTTTGCACAACGAGCTACGCGCAGGGGAATTTGGGAGGCAATCCCCGAGCCAGAAAAACAATTGTGGATCGATTTATTAGAAAGTTTAGAACGAAGATTGTCTCGAAAAGAAGGAATCGAACTCGCGGATGTCGCCATGGTCAAACGGCTGCTAGATAATTGGAAAGACCCCCCCGAGGTCTAATTTTTCAGGTCGAATTGGCCAGCATCCTTGAACATCCACCGATCCATCGCAAAGTACAACCCTAATAACACCGCAATCACCCACGCGACGGATGTCCCAAACAGCAGCAGGATAAAGGCACTTTTTCCCGCATCCGGTTGATTTATGTTCAGCGGTAACACAAGCAGGGTCAGTCCGATAAGGATCAGTCCGAAAGGAACCGAGGTGATCATGGAAATGCCCATAAGCGTTGGGGATGATTCCGGACGTACCAACACCCACCAAGTGAGCAAATGAGGGGTCAGGATCAAGGGAAGGGTCATTGGCCACAGGTCACCCAACCCTTGGGGGAGTTGAGCTAATGCGATATTCAAAGCGATGGAACAAAAGGCAGCAAGGAGAGAAACCAACGAAACGATCCATCGTACACAACTGATCAGCATATTCGTATCATCGGATTACGGCTTTTTTTCGTTCTCGGACTCGGGGGGATCATTGCCCTCCTCCGCGTCATCACTGGTTAAATCTATTTTATCAATTAACTCTTCATCTTCATCAAAATCGTCGATGCCATCCAAATCGGAATCGAGGTCGAGATCGTCTTCATCCAAATCATCCAAATCGTCATCGTCGTTCTGTTCATCCTGATCTTGCGTGCTGGTTTGAATCATATTCGGGCTAGGGAGGCGATTTCCCTCGACGCTTTCGATTGCCTCTTTGGCGCTCATGTTTGCAAAGATGAGCTTCATGAGACCGGGGAAATATCGATTCATGGTCGAGAGGTTCGCCCGCAACAAATTATCGATCATTTTCGGGGCGAGTTCGCCCCCTTCCACATCGATGCTTGTTTTGTAACGCACCTCCCCATCTTCAAAATCGAGTTCAAAATTTCCGATCCGCATCCCTTGGTTGGCACGGCAAACAAACTCGGCGGCCACGCCTAATTTATCCATAGGCACATTCACCGGGAGGTACGAATAGAAAAGAACCCATTGTTTATTTTCGTCCACCTCTCCGTAACAGAGGAGTCGTCCTGCGGTCCCCTTGTAGTGAAAACGAACGATGGTTTCCCCTTCGAGAATTTCGTATTTCCACTTTTCTTCTTCAAAGAAGTCAATCAGTTCCGAGAAAAGCGTAGTCATGTGTTTCTCCATTGTGGGTGACAATTCGGACGAAAGGATGAACGATTCAGTCAAGACCGAACGGAGAGTTCGAGAGGTTCTTATAATACACTCAAACTCTATGGGTATTTTATCCCTCGTGGTTGATTTGAACCAACAGTGAAAGAGTGATTCAAACCCTTTTCCAGTAAAAAGTTTACCTATGTTAGAAACTGGCGCGAAGGTCAGAAAATCGGAATTTAGAAAGCACAGGATAGATTGTTGAGAAGAGTGAGCTTGTTGATTAGTGTGAGATTGTGGCATAATACCCGAGAGAGGTACACCAAGATTGAGCCGAAACCTTGTGGAGTCATCCATTTTCGTTGCTTTGTGAAACAAATTGTTCAAGCAGAGAACATCACTAAGAGTGATTTTTTCTCAAGGAGATTATTCAATATCATCCACAGGAATATCGAGATTTTCGCAAATCGATTTGAGTTTCATGACAATCTCACCCATTCGTTCGGGACGATTCTCCGCATCGAAACTCAGACACTTTTCGATTAATTCGCTTAACTCGGGAGAAACCCCTTTATTTAACTCCGAGACAGGAACATATTCTTTCTGCCACATTTTCGAGGTGATTTTGACCTGACCGGTTGGATCAAAGGCAGCAGGGGGAAGTTTTTGGGTCACCATCCGGTACATTGTGGCACCGAAGTTATACATATCAGAGCGTTCGTTAACGATCTTATGCCGACCCGTTTCCGGTGCCATGTATTCTGGGGTTCCTTGGACACGATCTTTCGGTTCATTCGCGATGTGGGCCAAGCCGAAATCAATAATTTTGACCTGGCCGCGTTTACCGATCATGATGTTATTCGGTTTTAGATCTGCGTGAAAGACGTTCTTACGGTGCATGTGCATCAATCCTGCGGCGACCCGTGCGAACACCACAATAAGCTCATTCAGAGGTAAAAGGGTTTGATCGAGTGGTTTTCCGTTGATGTACTCAATCAGAAGATGGGCTTTTTTGACCTGAAAGAGGAGGTTTTTCTTTTCTTCCAAGCAGTAAACCCGAATTAAATTGGGATGGTTGAACATTTGTCCCACACGGAATTCGTGGCGTGCTTGCTCTAGGTACTTTAAATCCTCCTTTTTTTCGATGGGAACCATCTTCAGAGCGTACTCACGAGAATCCTCGGCACGGCGGATGTGTAAAATAGAACTGTGAGCTCCTTGCCCGAGGGTACCAAGGATTTGAAACGAGCCGATTTTACTAATGGTTGTCATGCCCAATCCTAAATCATTCTCGGCCACACCGAACAGTTGTTACTAAAATACCTATCTCTTCAGGGATTGGGGAGATGCGAAGATTCAGGAATTAGAAAAAAGTCGAAGCGGAACCCATAACGAGCAGCAATATCCCTTGTGCCAATAAAGAGTTGCAGTGACCCCAATATGATCAATACGGAACACGAACAGAGAACGCTTGCCTATGGGCGCGAGATTTTCGCCCGCGCACGGCGTTCCGGCCCGACGGCCTTTACCCCTGCATGGGTAGATGATCTGTTAATGAATTGGACGATGGGCGACCCCGCCCTGAAAGTGCAATTATTTCGTTTCGTGGAGGCCCTGCCAAGGCTTCACGATCCCGCTGCTATTGCGGGACATTTACAAGAGTATTTGGGCGGGGATGATAGCGCTTTGCCTTCGTTATTGAAATGGGGCTTGCGATTTCTCCCTGCAGGGGGGGTAGGCGGACGGTTACTCGCCAAGGCGGCCCGTTTCAATGCCGAGCATTTAGCACGCCGGTTTATTGCGGGTTCCACCGTTCAAGAAGCGATTCAAGCGGTGGCCCGCTTGCGCAAGCAAAAACTGGCTTTTACCGTAGACTTACTCGGTGAGGCCACCATCACCGAAGCCGAGGCCGATGCCGTTCGAGATCAATATCTCGAATTGATCTCGGGGCTGACCCAAGAGGTCAACCATTGGCCTGAAATTCCGCTGATTGATCGCGATATTCATGGTCCCATGCCTCGGGTGAACGTCTCGGTCAAACTCTCGGCTTTGTTTAGCCAGTTTGATCCCATCGATCCCGAGGGGACCACCCGAGTGGTCCTGAGTCGCTTACGACCCATTCTCCGAGCCGCGAAAGCGAATTCGGCCTTTGTCAATTTCGACATGGAGCAATACTCGTTCAAAGATACGACCCTGCATATTTTTCGGACCGTTCTAGAAGAAGCCGAGTTTCGCGATTGGCCCCATGTGGGGATTGCCATTCAAGCCTATCTCAAAGATACAGAACAGGACTTGGAAAAACTCCTCGTTTGGGCACGAGACCAACGCCAATGCCCCGTGTGGATTCGCTTAGTCAAAGGGGCCTATTGGGATTACGAAACGGTGATCGCTGCCCAAAACGATTGGCCCGTGCCTGTATGGCAAAATAAGTGGCAGTCCGATGCTTGCTTTGAACGATGTAGCTGGTTTCTGATGCGAAACTACCAATGGCTACGCCCCGCTTTTGGTTCCCACAATGTTCGCAGTGTCTCTAACGTCTTGGCCATTGCCGATAGCCTGAAGATCCCGCCTTCTGCCTACGAGTTCCAAATGCTTTATGGCATGGGGGATGAATTTAAGGATGTGATGATTTCGCTCGATCGGCGGGTGCGGATTTATACCCCCTATGGACAGTTGCTTCCAGGAATGGCGTATTTGGTTCGCCGACTCCTCGAAAATACTTCCAATGAATCTTTCTTGCGTGCTGGTTTCCGTGATAATCTTCCCGAGGATCGTCTTCTTATGGCTCCTGAATCTCGAGCGGCTGTTCTCAGCAATGGCCATCATCCCGTTGTTGAGAAGCCAACGGGTTTCCGAAATGAACCTTTGTCGGATTTTTCCAAAGAAGAAAATCGACAAGCCCTGAGTTCGGCTCTCGAACGGGTTCAAAATCAATTGGGTCAATCGTATCCGTTGATTATCAACCATAAAAAAATCGAAACGGGCCAATGGATCGAATCGCGTTGTCCGTCTCATTCTCAAAAAGTAGTAGGTCGTGTGGCCTGCGCTACGGTAGTGCAGGCCGAGCAGGCCATTCAAGCAGCCAAAGAGGCATTCCCCAAATGGCGAGATACTCCCGTGAAAGAACGGGCCGAGGTTTTGCGGCGGGCCGCCCAGATCATGCGGGATCGACGCTTTGAGCTTTCTGCGTGGATCATCCATGAATCGGCTAAACCTTGGCGTGAGGCTGATGCCGATGTGGCCGAAGCGATCGATTTTTGCGAGTTCTACGCCCAAGAAATGCTCCGCTTAGACCAACCCCGCCGACGTGATGTTCCCGGCGAGGAAAACTACATGTTCTACGAACCCCGAGGGGTGGCTGTGGTCATTTCCCCTTGGAACTTCCCCTTGGCGATTCTCTGCGGAATGAGCGTGGCGGCACTGGTTGCAGGCAACACCGTAATCATGAAGCCGGCAGAGCAGTCGCCCGTTGTGGCATCGAAACTTATGGATATTTTGATGGAAGCCGGTGCCCCCGCAGGAACCATTGCCTATTTGCCCGGAGTCGGCGAAGAAATTGGACCCGTTCTCGTGAATCACCCTGATACCGCAGTGATTGCGTTCACCGGCTCGGTTGGGGTTGGCGTGGCCATCAACAAGGGGGCTTCGATCCAAGCCGAGGGGCAAACCCATGTGAAGAAAGTCATCGCCGAGATGGGCGGGAAAAATGCGATCATCATCGATGCCGATGCCGATCTCGATGAGGCCGTTAAAGGGGTCGTGGATAGTGCCTTTGGTTATTCGGGGCAAAAATGCTCCGCCTGTTCTCGCGCGATTGTTTTGGAACCCATCTACGATGCCTTTTTGACTCGATTGATTGAAGCGACTCGCTCGCTGACCTTGGCCCCGGCGGAATCCCCCGGCTGTTCCTTGGGACCCGTGATCGATGAAGAAGCCCGTCAACGAATTCTCAAAATGATCGAGATCGGCAAAGGGGAGGGGACCTTAGCGTTTGCAGGGGATTGGGCCGGCCTTAAGGATGAAGGGAGTTATGTCCCCCCGCATATCTTTACTGATGTGAGTGAAAATTCGACCCTGATGCAGGAAGAAATTTTTGGCCCCGTTTTGGCGGTCATCAAGGCGAAAAATCTTGAGGATGCTCTACGGATCGCCAACGGCACCCGTTATGCCCTGACGGGGGGATTTTTCTCGCGAAGTCCGCAAAACATCACTGAGGTAAAACGTCGGTTCCGTGTCGGAAATCTCTACATCAATCGGAAAATCACCGGTGCCCTTGTCGATCGTCAACCTTTTGGCGGATTCAAAATGTCTGGCATTGGTTCCAAAGCAGGTGGTCCCGATTACCTATTGCAATTCTTACTCCCTCGTGCTGTGACCGAGAACACCCTTCGCCGAGGTTTTACCCCTGATTTAGCGGGATGAACTTCTGATTGAACGGGATGAACTTCTGATACCGTTGGGTGAATGATTCGGGAGTAAGAATTCCTTCTAACTTCTCTGGAGGTTGTCCTTTCACTCTCTTTGAGCCGATTGATTGATAAGGGGAATATTTTTCGTGAGGGGGTTACGGGACCGCAAAATAATAAATTCCAAAAGCAAGGGCGGTTCCCAGAAGTAGGGTCAAGGCTCCCCATTTCCCCCGAGATTTGAGCGAACTCCACAGGATTAAACCCGTGATCGACACGATCACAAGTAACACGCTCAAGGTATCGATGACATAGCTCCAAAGTTTGCCTGAGTATTTTCCTTTGTGGAGGTCCATCATCACACCGGCCCAACCTTCGTTTTCCGTTCGGACGATGGTTTCGCCGGTTTGTCGATCGATCTCGACTTGCACGACCTGACCGGGTCGAACAAAATAAATTTCGATTCGATCTTCCTCCTCGCGGTATCGTTCTTTATCAAATGCACCGCGTATCTGAAAATCTTTCCGAAGTGATTCGGTCACCTCGAATTTATCGACCCCTTTTCTCTCGGGATGATCGGGGTCGGGTTTTTCCAATTCGAGGTTCAAAAATTTCGGATCGACCTTTCCTCGTTGCGTGTTCCGTTCGTCCTCGGCCGATTCATTCTCGTTTGATTTCTTCTTGCTGAACCAACTTTCGTTGTTGAGCATGAATCCCGAGAGTGAAAAGAAAAGAATGAGAGCTAGCCCGAACAAGGTGAGGTAAAGGTGGACCAATCGAGAAATTTTGAGCAGTCGTTTATAAATCGGACTCATGATTTTTTCTTACCGTAACTCACGTTGGTCTCACCGGCTTCGTCATTTTTTTCGATCTTCAGTTGAGCTGGTTCCCCTTTACAATCGATTTTACCGGACTGCCGAAGGTGTTTGCCATGCTCGCGATGGACTTCGATCTTCACCGTAAATGTCCCTTGCCCGACGGGATTGCCCTTATCATCTTTGCCATCCCAAACCACTTCATATCGACCGGGTCCGCGAGTAGCTCGGGTGACCGTGTTAATCAAAATTTTGTCGTTCTTGGCAAATTGCCACCAATCGGTTAGGTCTTTGAGATATTTGGGTTGATTCCCCCACACGGCAAGGGTTCGTACAGGTTTGCCGGCATCATCTTCAATCCAAATCGCAACGTAAGGGCGGCGATAGCCCTTACCACCGGAGGCGATGCGTGGAAGCTCGAACGAAATCGTGGTTTGAAATCCTTCGGGCCAAGGCTTGGGTTTTTTCTCTTGGCAAGAGCTTTCTGATTCGTAAAAGACAAAATCCGTCCCCGCCGAGGTCAGAATTTGTCCTGCTTTGGTGACCAAGATACAGGAAACTCTTGGGAACGATTCAATCCATCGCAAGCCCTCGGCCGGTGAAAGGACGGCCAAGGTGGTCGCCAATAAATTCGCCGTCATACTCTCGTCAGCGATGACGGTTGCCGAGGCAATTTCTTCCGCAGGCTGACCCGTTCGAGGATCGATCAGATGAGAGAACTTTTGACCTTGGACCGAATAAAACCGTTGGTAGCCCCCGCTGGTTGCCACAGCGCGATTGTGTAAGGGGATCGCTCCGAGGGGGGGGCTATTTNCTTCGGGGGCATGAGGGTTCTGAATCCCAATGGGCCAAGCAAAATCCCCCCACGAGACCATATCTCCCCCGAGGTTGACCAATCCAGCTCTCAGATGGGGGCATTGTTCCTGAATTTTTCGGGCAACTTGCCCGATGATGTAACCTTTGGCCCCTGCGTTCAGGTCAAGGGAATATCGTGAGGTTCGTTGAACCAACGCGTGATGCTCATCGAATCGCCAAGGTCGAAAACGAATTTCCTCCGCGATTCTCTTCAGGGTATCTGCATCAGGAATCGCGTTGGTTTTTTCAGCCTCGGACCAAATTCGTTTGAGTTCTCCCAATTGGGGGTTGCACGCACCGTGAGAAAGATTCATCCAACGATCATAAAGATCGAGCACTGCTTTGAGATCATTAGAGACGTTGTGCCAAGCGGAAGATTGATTCAGTAAGCTCAGTTCGCTTCCGGAGTCATAAAGGCTGAAAATTTTTCGGAGCCTTTCGATTTCGTCCAGAGAAATGATTTCTGCCTGTTCGCCGGAGGAGCGATCGGTGGAATAAAGCCAAACATCAAGGGAAGTCCCAAGAATATGATCATAGTGAAACGAATAAGAGGTCAGGCCCGTGCTTGCTTCGGCCATGGGATTGAGAGTCATGCTCAATCCGGTTGCAGCACCGAGTTTCAGTAAGTCCCGACGCGATAGGGAATCCACGGAAGCTCCTAAAAATTTCATGACTAGTAGGGGAAGTTTTATGAGAATACGATCGTTGTACATTAGAAACATTAACTCTTTCTGAAAAAATCGCATCCCGAAGAATTCTCTCACGATTGATTGCCTGCCCCAATCGTTTTTTTTAAAGAAATGCGTGCCGCCCGATCGCTGATGCTCGATCCACACAGTGCGAACTCGGTCGGTTCGATAGTCGGTTCGTCAGTCATTTCACCGGTCTTCGGGGTTTCCATCCATCGATTGGGTTCGAGGTTGCAGATCAAAAACAGAGTGAACTCGGTCGGTTCGTTTTTTCCCTATTGGTTCTTAGAAGGGGAATCTGCAAAATGATTCCTTCGTGGATGATGGATGGGGAATCTGGAAAATGATTCCTTCAGGAAGTGAAATGGAATCTGGGAGGATGTTATGGCCGATGTCAGAGCCTTTCGCGGATATCGTTATAATCTTGGGGTTGCCGGAACTTTATCCGATCTCGTGGCCCCCCCTTATGATGTGATCGATCGAGAACTTCAGCAAAAACTCTATGACCGTTCGCCGAATAATGCGATTCGGATTGAATTAACCCAAGAGAAAGAATCGCAAGATAAATATAGCGTGGCTGCCCAAACTTTGAATAGTTGGTTGAACGATGGGGTCATTCAACAAGATACTTTGCGGACCTTGTACGTTGTCGAACAGGAATTTACCGTCGAAGGCAAAACGTATCATCGCCGAGGATTTATCGCACGGGTTCGCTTGGAGCCCTTCGGTCAAGGTAAGATTTATGCTCATGAAGAGACAATGAGCGGCCCGAAAGAAGATCGTTTGAAATTGATGCGGGCAACAGGGATGAATCTTTCGCCGATTTTTGGCCTGTATCCCGATCCTGAGAACGAAGTGTTCTCTCGTCTGGAAAAAGGCCTTCGTTCCGAGTTGCCCCTCGTTGCAATCGATCATCTCGGAGTCATTAGCCGATTATGGTTGGTGACGGATGACAAAATCGCCGGCTCGGTACTCAGTGCCATGACCGATAAACCGATCTTCATAGCCGATGGCCATCACCGTTATGAGACAGGGGTCAAATACCGAGATGAGCAGACCGAAGCGGGGCTGGTGAACCATCCTGACGCCCCACAGAATTTTATCATGATGATGCTCGTTTCGATGAGTGATCCGGGCTTAATCATTCTGCCGACACATCGTTTAGTCAGTGGGTTTACGGGGTTAACGTCGTCGCGGTTGAAAGAAATTTTGGCCCCTTATTTTTCCCTCTCCGAGGTCGCATCCGCTCAAGATGCTTGGGATTGGGTTCAAATCCATGGTGGGCAAAACGCTTTTGGATTTTACACCAAGGCCGATGGTAAGTGGACCGTAGGTACGTTCACTCGCCCCGAGTTCATGGCACAACTCGCAGCCAATCACTCGGAGGATTGGCAACAACTCGGGGTGAGTATCCTTCATGAGACCGTGTTGAAGAAATTGTTGCCCGAGGCAACCGGTCAAACGGGCACCTGTCGCTATGTCCATCTTCTAAGTGAGGTCGAAGAAGATATTCAAGCTCAAGGTTCGGATTTAGCGGTATTGGTTCCCCCTGCCGAGATGGGCCACGTCGAACAGATCGCAGGCAATCTCGAAAAAATGCCTGCCAAATCGACCTATTTTTATCCAAAATTGCTAACGGGGTTGGTATTCAATTCGGTGAAAGTTAACTAAAAAACTAAGACCCTCTCCCTGCGACATGAAAGGTAAAACATTTTCGGGAGAAGGTCCTAGGAGTGAGTTTTGTTTAGAGGGTCGCCGATTGGTTTTCGGCGTATCTAAAAAAAGTTACAGATTAACGAGTCGGGCACCGGCCATTGGGGCAGTTTCCTTGTGCCGGAATGCCGTAGCTGGGGTAACCAACCGTGGGGTAAGTGATGGGCGAACTAGATGAGGGATACGACGAGTAGGACGGAACCGAGGAACCACATTGCCCATTTGCACATCCCGAACGGATGTAAGCCGGCGCTGCAACCGGCGCTTTGATGGAAGCAAGGCTTTCGGTGGTGGTGGGAACTCGATTCGTGTCCGAGTATCGAACAAGGGCCAATTTGAGGTCTTCTTGAGTTAACGAACCTTCGTGACTGAAGGCTTGTTTGGCACCTTTGGCATCCGAGATAACTAATCCGGTTGACTTAATTTCAAAGGCGTCGGCAAGGGATTTGCCTGTTGTTGTCTCTGTGTTTACATAAACGCAAACGTACTTATCCTTCAGTAATTCAAGAACTTCCTTGTTCAGCGCAGCTTCTTGAGCCACCTTGGTCCATCCATCCGTACCACGACCAATAAACACCGCCATGGGTTTGCCGTTGCTGGCAGCTGCGGTCAGAGCAGCGCGGTAATCGGCTTGCCAATTCGGCTTTTCGGAAATGGCCTGAATGGTGTTGAACAAGGCGACGACTGTAATCATGCTGTGCATCAAAGCGAATTCTCCATAAGGGTAAAAGATGTCCTTTCATGTCGCCTTCTGTTGAAATTCCGATTGTATCGGATGTAACAGATTGTCAGATTCTAGGGGTTAAATAGACAGAATCAACCCTTCGTGGGAGAAAATTGAGATCGATTTCACCAGAACTAGACATGGCAAGGACTTAGGAAAACAACAAAATACTCCATTTTTCTACGATTGGTTTGTCTCACATTCGTTCCGAGATGTAAGATTTGCCTATCTTTCCCAGCTTTCCTAGCTCGATATTTTGGCAATTTGGGCAACCATTCTCCGAAGGGAGCCTCTCTCGACCTGTTGGAAAGTTCGCGAATGGCCTGATGGGTATGTTCAATTAGGTCACGCTGCCCCAAGCCTGTCGGAACAAAATTTACTCGGTAGAATGTCCTGATAACAATCTGGGCTTTAGCAACCTCTTTGAGGTCGAAGGTACACTTTGTTGAAAACTTGTTGGATTCCACCAAGGTGGATTTGCTCGCTTCTGGGAGAAACCTCTCGAAAAAACTCTTCCCTTTGATAGGATAACGTCAACCTTTTTTGCCGAGTTTTGGAATGGTCGATTTCGCAAGGATCGCAGATTTATGGGCTACCTTTCCCCGTGGGGAGGGCCTCTTCTTTCATCTCGGAAAACTCATCGGTTACATCGTGATTTATCTGTGTTGGGTGAAGTTCGTTGCGTGGCTGGATCGCGATGCCAAAACCTTTGGGATGCCCTCGTATTGGACCCCCATTGCTGCGAGCGTTGCTTTCCTCAGTTTGTTGAGCTTTTGGATTTTTCCCTTCTATTGGCTCTCGGTGGTCTTATCCCTTTTGCTACTGCTCAGTCCTTTGATTATTTATGCTCAAAAAAGGAATGAGGAGGTACCGCCTGCATTAACGATACTCACCGTCGAGCATATCAAGCGAGTTGCCCGTCGGAATTTCGGACTCAAAATTGGTTCAAAATCTAAGGATACTCTCAAAACGATCCCCGTAAAATTCCTCGGCAAGGCAGGGGAGGGTAAAGGAAGCCAATCCGAGGGCTATCGGGGTGCGCAGGAACTCATCTGGTTAGCGGTGCAACGCCGCGCCACCGATATTCACATGGAACCGACTCGGGAGGGAATGCAGATTCGTTTCCGAATCGATGGGATTTTGCAGCCCGTTAAGGATTTTGATACCGATCGGGGTACGGTTGTCCTGAATGTTTACAAAAACTTGGCAGCCCTTGATATTGCAGAGAAGAGAAAACCTCAGGATGGCAGTTTCTCGGCCGAGGTTGAAGAGCGAACCGTTGATTTTCGTGTGGCCACTTCGGGGAGCGTTCATGGCGAAAAAATGGTCATTCGCTTGCTCGATTCCTCTCGCCAGATGAAGAGCCTTACCGAGGTCGGGCTTCGAGAAGTTTTGCGTAGAAAAATCGAACCGATATTAGATCAATCGAACGGCTTGTTAATCACCTGTGGTCCGACCGGTGCAGGTAAAACCTCGACCCTTTATGCCTGTTTGAATCAAATCGATCGCTTTTCTCGAAATGTGATTACTTTGGAAAACCCCGTTGAGTACATGATCGATAATGTCACTCAAATCGAGGTCAATACGAAAGCTGGTAAAACCTTCGCTGCCGAGTTACGCAGTATGCTTCGACAAGACCCCGATGTGATTCTTGTGGGGGAAGTACGAGATGCAGAAACCGCTGAAATTGCCTGTCAGGCAGCTCAAACGGGTCACTTGGTGTTAACGACCCTTCATGCTAACGATGCAGTCACCGCTCTGGGGCGTCTGATTGATCTGGGAGTGAAGCCCTTTTTGGTCGCGAGTTCCGTCACAGCAATTTTAAGCCAACGATTGGTACGAGTTCTTTGTGCCAAATGTCGGGTACCATGTGACCCCGTTCCCGAAGTCGTTCAAAGATTGAAATTGCCCGCAGGGAAAGGGAAATTTTTTAAGCCCACCATAGTGAAAGGGGCCGACAAAGAAACTTGCAGCCGCTGCCAAGGGATGGGATATGTAGGCCGAACCGGTATTTTTGAACTTCTGGTTTTGACCGATGAAATACGGTCTCTTCTCAAGGAAAATCCCGATTTGGGGGCCATCCGTCAGGTAGCGATGAAGTCGGGATATTTCACTTTGATGGACGACGGGTACCGAAAAGTGGCCGAAGGAATCACCACTCTCGAAGAGATTCAACGAGCCGCAT
The DNA here is from genome assembly GCA_026419115.1 of Gemmataceae bacterium. Taxonomy (GTDB): domain Bacteria; phylum Planctomycetota; class Planctomycetia; order Gemmatales; family Gemmataceae; genus SKW135. Next base: position 41,649 of record JAOAAA010000006.1, on the reverse strand, counting down.
CCTGAAGGAAGGAGCGAATGAGAAACCTATGTTAATTCTGCTGACGATCGGGGTGGTTTTGGCAGTCGGATATGCCCATTTCCGAGAAGGGGCGATCGGTGCCTTCACTCACTTGATGAATACCCTTATCGCAGGGCTTGTCTCATTTCATTTTTGGCCTCCCATTGCCGACGAATTGGAAAGAGGGGGATTATCCGGTTACGAGGATATGGTGGCACTGGTCGGGGTATTTGCTGCCGTGTTTGCCATTTTGCGAGTGGTCACCAATGCCTTGGCCAATCGCTTGATCGATTTAGGGGGGCAAGTCTCTCCGATTTTGGGGAGCATTTTGGGATTACTTACAGGATATTTGGTCGCAGGTTTTCTCACCTGTGTGCTGCAAACCCTACCTTGGCAAGAGAATTTCTTGGGGTACGTTCCTATTGAAAAGGAAGCCCTCGATTCTCGGATTGTTCCGGCGGATCAAGTTTGGCTTCGGCTCATGCGAACTGCACACCGAAAAACTTTTGCCGATTATGAAAGTTCCGATCAATCTGGAACTTTTGAAAAGTTCTCGGCTCGATATGCGAAACACAGAAGGTGGACCGAAACTCGTGATCCCGTACCTTTACAGTGAGCACGATGATGACGACTTACTTTTCTGCTGCTCGGCATGCGTGGCCTAGCCTGTTGTTTTTGTTTCCCTTGATCGTGACCTATGAACTGGGGGTCTTCTCGATCGGGGGGAATAATCCCGATTCCCTGCGCGCCGGCGCCGATGTTTGGCTTCGCAAAGCCTTTGATCATTTTGGCGTACAACAAGTTTTCGCCCTTCCGGGGGTCCTTTTGCTCTTTTTGTTTGCTATGACCTTGCTCAATTGGTCCGAGCGTCCCAAACGAGCTTGGCTGATTCCGATTCCGATGACCCTAGAGAGTGTGGTTCTGGCTTTGGGGCTTTGGACAATCGCATGGAATTTCCCAGCGATTTTGGCTTACTTTCACGCGCCGAACCTACAAATACAGGCGATTCCTTCCGACGCCCAAAAATATGCCCGATTGATCGGCACGATTGGGACCGGTATTTATGAGGAAGTGATTTTTCGACTGGCCCTATTCGGGGGATTGTGTTTTCTGTTACGTTGGGCCTTTATTCCCGCACCGATTGCCGTGCTTCTTGCTGGTATGACCTCTGCGATTCTCTTTTCGGTCGCTCATCATATCGGTTCCCAAGGCGAGAATTTTAACCAGACTGTTTTTCTCTTCCGAGTGGCAGCGGGACTCTTTTTTGCCATGGTTTTCGCCCTACGGGGGTTAGGAATTGCCGTGGGTACTCACATTGCTTACGATCTGCTCGTTGAGATCACCGCGAAATAAATTCCGTGATTGGTATGGGATACCGTAGGGAATACACCTAGCAATCAATCCACTGCAACCAAGTCGTCACAAAATGAGCCACGACGGTAAAGGAGAGGCAAGAGAGCCACGACCGCTAGGGAATGGTAAGCCTTTGCCGGCTAGAGGGCCACTCCCTAGCGGTCGTGGCTCATTTTTTATCTGCCAATTTTATGTGTTCCCTTTCTATTTTTAACTAACTCGGATTGTGCCTTTACCGGCTTCTTCCATTTTCCCGACAATCGCACTGGTCACCCCCGATTGCTTTAGCTCGTCGAGGATGAGAGGAGCGATCGACTCAGGAACCGCAGCCAGTAACCCGCCTGACGTTTGGGCATCGCACAGGAGTAATTGCATATTCTCGGTAATGTTCGCGGCATATTCGACCCAATCGGCTAGGAATTTGCGATTGGCGCGGGTTCCACCCGGAGCGATACCTTGATTAACATAGGTAACTGCAGCGGGTAAGATCGGCACACGATCCGCAAAAATATGAGCATTCACATGACTGGCCGAGGTCATATTTCGTAGATGTCCCAACAAGCCGAACCCCGTTACATCGGTCAGAGCATGAACCGTGTGGCGGGTCAGAACTTCCGCTGCTTTTCGGTTCAATTGCGTCATAATCCGGATGGCTTCCGGCATGGCGTTCAACGTGTCCTGATCGTTTTTGGCGGCTGTACTGATGATTCCCAAACCGATCGGTTTAGTGAGAATCAGAACATCGCTGACTTGTGCGCCGGCATTGCTGAGAACTCGTTGGGGGTGAATGGTGCCTACCACAGCAAGACCAAAAATTGGCTCCTCACTTTTGATTGTGTGCCCCCCCACAATGGCGATTCCTGCCTGCGAGGCGACTTCGCTGGCCCCCGCTAAAATTTGCCCCAGAATTTCTGAGGGTAAGCTATCGGGGAATCCCACAATACTCAAGGCCGTGGTGGGGGTACCGCCCATGGCATAAACATCGGAAAGAGCATTCGTGGCAGCCACACGGCCAAAATCGTGGGGATCGTCCACGATCGGGGTGAAAAAATCGGTGGTCAAAACAAGAGCGATCTCTTCTGTCAGCTTGTAAACGGCGGCATCGTCTGCCGTCGCGCTCCCGACGATCACATTGGGATCCGTAATCGGGGGCAGAAGCCCCAATAAGGGTAACAGAAATCCAGGGGGATGTTTCGCTGCACATCCTGCACGTTTGGCGAGTTTGGTCAAGCGAACCGGCTCGGGGATCATCAATATCTCCTTCCCATGAGGATAATCAGGTGGGCCGATAAAATCGATTTTAGAAGGTCATTCTCTTATGAGGGCATCGTTCATGAATGAGGACATCGTTCTTGTGTGGCGGGGTATTGTTTAACTCCGAGGTCATTCTTTTTTCAAGGCGTAAATCACTTGGGGTTGAACGTTCCTCACCACGGCAAGTGTGGTGGCGATAAATCCGACGATCCCTGTTGATGCGATCAGGAAAATCAACCTTGTGAATGGGAGGGAATTTCCAGAAGCAACGTGGGGTGCCACCGCAGCCACCGCAGGGATGACCCCTAAGAGCAACCCCAATCCAAGGAGCATACCGGTTTCCAGCAAGACCAACCGAATCAGGTGCCAACGACGATACCCCGTTGCACTCATCAAGGCCAGTTCCCCACCCCGTTCATAAATGTTGCGCAATAAGACGATGGCCAATCCCAAAATGCCTAGGATCATCCCCAGTCCGCCGAGTAATTGGAACGTACTGAGGTAGGCATTTTGAACCTCAAGAAAATTCGCTAAAATACTTTTTGGGTCTTTGGTCACAAATCCGTAGGCTCGCAATCCCTCGGACAAGGTGCTTGAGATGGTATCGATCGAGTTTGGTGCTTTCGGGTTGATTAAAAACGCCGAGTAACCTTCCGATTTGGGGAATGAACGTAAAAATACTTTTTCCGAGGTCACTAATTCCCGTTGAAAAATACTGTCCTTCAACAAGCCCACGATCCGAAAAACCAATTCCTGTCCGCTCTCATTGGTCAAGGTGATGGTTTCCCCCAACGATTTTTTCAACGCCCATTGTGCGGTGTTCGCCTCGACAAAAATTGGCAAAGCCCCGTCTTCAAACTCATCCAGAAGAAGCCAAGGGTTTTTTCTTTGTTCTTCCGTTCGTGCTAAAGTTTGGGCGAAAGAAAATCGTCCTGCCACTGCAGATGTGGGAATCCCCACGACTCGCGGCCGACTGGCCTGATAAAGATTCAGACAGCTCGCATCGTCACCGGTACGGACCCTTAAGGGAACCACTTGCATTCCTTCTAGGCTTTGCGTTTGAGTCTCGGCCAAGTCGCGAGATTGGGCAGGGGCCATCCCTTCTTCTCGTTCGTATTTTCCGCGAAGGGCACTGTTGATCTCGTAAAGGGCCTTCTCCGAGGTCAGATCGAACAAGATCGGGGTATCGGTTTCGGCATAAATCACAAAGCCGCCACTTCCTCCTTTCTCACTCAAAAAATCGTTGCTGGGGGACCGCCGGAATGTCTCCACGGCGATCAGTAAGAAAATGGCCGAACTCAATAGACCTGACGTGAGAATCGCCCGTGTGGGATTGCGTTGAACATTCCGAAACGAGAGCAAGGCAAGGGATTTGGCGACCTTTCTGGGCGCGCGACGCAGACTCCACAGGAGCAATAAAGTCCCTGCTATGAGAAGGAGTGATCCGCTTCCAAAAAATGCCCCTGCCTGAGGTTCTCCGGCCGGTAAACTCGGGCCAATCCCTCCTAAAATTACGGCGATGATGACACAAACGATAGAGGCCATCCACAACCAAGAGGGAGCCGCTTGGTTGAGCATCGGTTCGGAACCCCCTTTGAGAAGTTCGACGGCTTCTCGTTTTGTTTGCGAACGAATCGCCCATAGGATAGCCAATATCGCCACCACAACTCCAATGATAAACCCCAGAATGAGCGTGGAAGGTCGAGTATGAACTTGTAGCATCTGTGCTGATTGGGTATCGGGCCAAAAAGAACTAAATAATAGCAGCATCCCTTTCGCATAAAGTGGAGAAAGCAGGGTTCCCAATCCGCTTCCGAGAATCGAGATCAACAAACCTTCTCCCAGTAACATTCTGCGGATGGTGCCCGAACGATAACCGATCGATCGCAGCAAACCGACTTCTTTGGCCCGTTTGTCCAGATTTAAACGAAACAGCAAGCCCACCAGCAAAATGCCCGCCACGATGATGAAGAAACTAAAGCTCAGAAAAAGCCCACCAAAGTCGGTACTCCCCCCCCCCGCTTGTTGAATGCGATCGGGGATCGACTCGAAGACAAATCCTCCTTCAGAGGGTTTCAAGTGGCTCAGAATTTTGGCACTCAGTTCCGCTATTTTGGGAGAAGGGTCCCCCCCCTCAAGCGAGCAAACCCGCACACTCGTCACATCGCCGAATCGGCTTCCCCAAATGCGTTTTGCAGTTTGGGCCGAGACGTAACCTTTGGGCGTAGTGCGATAATCTTTCCAATAATCGTCATCCCGACGGTTGATTGTTCGAGTTAATTCAAACGGGGTTTCCCAACGTCCGATCGAGTCTTTATCGGTGATACCCGGAAACGTCGGCACGAGGTCACGATCTTTGGCAGGCCCTGCGAGGGGAATGATCGCTTTGACTTTGAGTTTCGTGGAAGTTTCGCTGGCATCGGTCTCAATATCGGGGCGAAAATAGTACATTTCAATCATGTCTCCTGTTTGAACTCGGAGCACTTTCGCTGCCCAATCGATCAGGATAATTTCATCGTCCTCAAGGGGAATCTCGCCAAAGGGATTGAGAGCTTCCCGAACGGGGTTTGGAATTTGGGTCACTCCCTCGGGAAGAACGATCGGTTCAATGGCTCCGATGACCGAGTAGGGGACTTCCGGACCTTTCGGATTTTTCAAAAGGGCCGTCGCGAGATGGACAAAAGTTCGTGTGGAGGCCAGCCCTAGTTCTTTGGCGCTCTGTTCAATGGCCTGAATCGTCGTTGGTTCAAGGTAAACCCGTTGCGAGGCAACACTCAAATAAGTTTTTCGTTCCTCGCCTAGTTTGATGGTCAGCCCCCAATCGGCGAGGGATAATTGTTTTTGAAGGTAGGGTTGTAACGATTGTGCAGATTGAGTCTGGGAGACTAAGACATTCACCCGTCCCGCTTGATCAGATTCTTGTTGGACAAGTCGTAACGGTAATAGCAAATTAAAGGGAGACAAGGGGCCTGGGTTCAAAGTGAAATCGTTCATCGGATGATCGATCGGAAGAATCTCCTGAACAGGAACCCGAAATGTTTTGGTGACCGATGCGGTATCCCGTTTCGCTAAAGACGATCCCTTGGGGGCAGCCGAGGCCTTTTGGAGCGAAACGGAGATGTTATCCCCGATTTGAACTCCGAGACTTTGAGCCAACGAGTGAGACAAAACCGCACCGGATGTCGGAGTGTATTGCTTCAACCCAAAACGGTCATCGACCCCTAAAATAGTGGATTGAGGCTGTGTTTTGTTCCCATTCCGCACAGGCCCTTGCAGCAACAGGAACGGAATGGTTTCGGGAATTCGCTGGGCCAAAGATTCTTCAAAAAAACGGGTCGCGACAAGGGCCGATTGTAATCCTCCGGTTTGTCGAACAGCCCGTTCATAAAGGCTTCCGCGTAACGAGTCGCCTACAACCAAGGCGCCCGAAAGAACGAGGGCGCCCACGGCTGCACCGAGTAGTACCAACAGATAGCCACGACTGTAGAACTTCAGGCCGTTAAGAATAAGCTGAAAAAAGTTCATAAAGGTTGAATTTTTAATACTTTAGATAAATATACCCCTGTGATGTCTGTTTCTGAAACATCACAAGAAGGCAAAGTTAGTTTACTGAGTGGAATCACAAGGAACGATGGCCTCTCTCGGCCGAGGAGAAATAGGTTATGTTGTTACGACTGTTAGCAAGTTGTGGATTGGTGTTTTGCTTGATTTGTCTTTCGCAATCTGTTGCCCAGACCCTTCCGGGCAAAGAAGAAGTTCTCACGAAGAAAGATGAGGACCGTCGGGATTATACCAATCTCAAACGAATCAACGTCAGCACTTGGGTTCATGAACCCACAGACTTATTGATTTCGATTCCGAAGGATTGGAAAGAAATTCGTGCATCGCGTATGCCCCGAAAGATCGATGCTCGCCCGCTCACAACTGTTGGTGTGGAGCATAAAGATTGGGAATATCACGCTATCGTTTATATTGCCCCAATGTCCGCCACGGCGAAACTCGAAGATTTCGTCAGGGTCGGAATCACCGATAAGCCAACTGACTATGGGGAGGAGTACGCGACTTTAGTGGCCATCTACGGGGCAAGCAAACTCGAAAAACCAATCGAACATCGCATCGGTTCTATACCTGCCTATAAAATTCCGATCAACGATGGCCCTCTCGGAACCGGCTCTTCACTCGGGGCACTCTATGTTTTCACGGCAGGTTCGGGCGAAAATCGTTGGTTGGTTCGGGTTCGTGTGAACTTAACCTCAAAATCCTCGGATAAGAAAAAAGATGCAGACAAAATCGGTGAAGTCCCTTCTCAAGCTAAATGCGACCTAATCGTTAGCGAAGTGATTACCGGTTTCGATACCTCAAAGAAAAGAGCCAACTGATCATCAAGTTCACCAATTAGCACGATCCTAACTTCTCTGTCGGATAAACGATCTCTGTTTCCTATTTCTTCGCGATTGTCCCTCGAGGTGAATGGCAAGAATCACGGGAATGGCCGACCTTTTTCTAGTTGATTGTCCTCGAGTCGGTGAGTTGCTCTTGCTGGATTTCGGCATCTATGGTTAACTCACCTTCGGCTCGGCTCTTGAAGAGGGTTGTACCAATGCTCACCCGATTATTACTTCTCGGATCGGTCGCCATTTTTGTAGGGTGTGAAGACGATCATTCCTTCTCACGCCGAAATTACTCCGTTCCCTTGGAATCGGTCTCGGCCAAAGTGGCCTTCACTACCCCGAATCAAGCGGGGAAACCCCTGATTGCCTTAGTGAATTTTTCGAGCCAATCTTCGGCTCAGGCTAAAGAGGTTCCTATTGAAATTGGCGAGTTACCCACTGGGGTTTCCCCTAAGGTCGAAGTGATCTTTCTGCGAGCCGGTCAAGTGGTCAGCGAAATCAAACAACCGCGCTTGATTCGTCAATGTTGTGGCTCCTCGGGGTATTATCTCTCGGTTGATCCGAGCCGAATCCCAGAGCATGCCGATCGCGTTCGAGTGGTCCTGCGACTGGAATCGAAAACCGATCCCGAATTAAAAAGCGTCTCGGCCGAGTTGGCTTTGCGAACCGGAAGTGCGGTGGGAAAACCGATGTCTATGCTGCCCGAGGTGATGTTAGCCCAAGAGGAATGGGATCCGGATTGGGAGGAGTAGGCCAATTTACTTCGATCCGATAGGGTCCCAACGAGATCACATCACCATGCTGAAGCAAACGTTGCTTAACGGCATCTTCATTGACGTAAGTCAGCCCACCAACCGAGCGAAGCAACGGTCCTGTCGGCGTGAGGATAATCACACAGTGAACGTGACGGATGCCCGCTCCAGATAAACAAAGCTCGCACAGGTCAGAGCGACCAATTCGGGTTAGAGATTCGCTTAATGACCAGTAGCCTCCATTCTTTGGCCCTTCGTGAATGACTAACCCACCCACAAGCAAACCTTCTTGCTCAACAGTGGAGGAGTTCATGTCAGGTTTCCTAGATATATGTTTTTTATTTTAACGATTCTCCGAGCTTCAGAAATGGGAAATTAGGAAAAATAGAGAAAAAAGGATAAACAATCTTGGATGATTTTCCTCCTCCAAGGCACAAGAGAATCCAAGGCAAAAGGGATATTCTCGCCCCCAAACAAAACTGCCTGTTGGGGGGGGACCTGACTCACGGTCAACGCCATTCAACCATTGACAGAGTATCATTCAAACACGCGGCCTATTGTGTGGAGTTCCCTTTCTACTCTTGCAGTCTGTTTGGTCGAAGGGATTCGTTCGCTCATCAACACGATAACGACATCCTTGGTAATGTACCAACCACGAAACCGCTCCAGAGCAATTCACCAGCTACGAAACGCTCGATCGATTCACCAAGGGCGGAAATGGCCCCAGAGCAATTCACCAATATCGAAATCCCTTTAGTTCTTTGTTGAAGCAGGTTTTGGCATATCTTCATCTCGATTTTTTCCCTTTTCTTCGCGAGAACAGCCAAGTAAAAGCAGACAAATGAGAAGAGAAAAAAAGAATTTCAGCGACATGGATGAAAGACCCTCGATAAAAAAATAAAGCCAACCATTCGAGATGAATGGTTGGCCAGAAGATCGTTGTCAGACGAAAAATCAATTACTTGCTGGTGCCAGCAGGGGTGCCACCGACTGGGGTGGAAGGAGCGCCCGTGCCCGTGCCTTTAGCGCCCGTGCCCGAGGTCCCTTTCTTTTCTTCACAACCAACAGCGGCGAAGAGAGCAACAGCAGCGACGAGAGAGAAGATTTTCTTCATTTACAAAGTTCCTTATATAGGATGTTAAACCGACACGGATCCAAAACACCGTGTGTAAGGTTCGAGAATCAAATTTGGGCGAGCATTAGGGCGAATTATGTTGTTATACAGGCTGTTTTTGAAACACTGGGTCTGAACAGCAGGATTCAAATACTGCTTATTTCTTTTCTTCGGGTTTCTTTTCTTCAGGTTTCTTTTCTTCAGGTTTCTTTTCTTCAGGTTTCTTTTCTTCGGGTTTCTTTTCTTCAGGTTTCTTTTCTTCAGGAGTCTTAGCTGGAGGAACGGAAGGACCGCTTGGGGTTTTCTCAGGGGTCTTTTCCGGAGTTTTCTCAGGGGTTTTCTCAGGTGTCTTTTCCGGAGTTTTCTCACCGGTCTTGGTGGGGGTACCCTTGGCACCAGTTCCGGTTCCGGTTCCTTTCTTGTCTTCACAACCAGCGACTAAGAAAGCAGCAGCAACGAAGAGTGCGAGGAGCTTCTTCATGTTTATTTCCCTTTTGGGATAGGAGGTTAATCGATCAGTATTGTCAAACCTAAAGATTCGACTTAATCGTTCACACCACAGAAGATACAAAGAGCGGGGGTTTTATTCCCGAAAAAAGCGGAACTTTTTTCAAAATTATCATAAACCATTGAAAATTAGGGGATTAGGGATTTCAAAAATATTTATCCCGAAGTCGGGAATAACTTCCTAATTCTTGGCTCTTACATTATGTAAGATCCGCCAACAGGAGATTTTTAGTGGCTGGTGTGCGCGATCTTGTGACCCAATACTACGAGCCTTTATACCGGTATGCCTACCGGTTATCGGGAAGTCAGGTAGACGCGGAAGACCTCACTCAGGAAACATTCCTGAAAGCACAAACGCAATTCGCTCAGTTGCGAGACCCCACTCGTGCCAAACCTTGGTTGTTTGCGATTCTTCGGAATGCCTACCTTCATCGTGTTCGAGCAGACAAAGGAAAAGCCAGTCTCTCCTTGGACACGATCGGGGAATTGCCCGAAAAAAATGAATCGCTAATACCAGAGGTCGGATCAGAAGAATTACAACAGGCTTTGAACAATCTGGAGGAGGGTTTTCGGACCCCTTTGATCTTGTATTTCTTTGAGGATTTTAGTTATCGTGATATATCCGAGCAGATGAATCTCCCCATCGGCACGGTCATGTCCCGTTTGAATCGAGCCAAGGAATATCTTCGACGGGTTCTTGCCCCCTCGGAGCAACATTATGAGTGAATTTTCTCCTGAAAAAAAATCGGCCCTCGTTTCGCAGGCTCGACTACTGAGCCTTGTGGCAGGCCGCAATAATACGGAACTGACACCGGAAGACCGTGCCGAATTGGAAGCGAGTTTAGCGAATTGGCCTGAGTTGGCTCAGCAACTCAAACTCGAACAAGAATTTGAAGCTCGAGTTGCCAAAACAATGTTGGATGTGACTGTCCCCACCGATCTGAAGCAAAAAATCGAGGCGTCCCTTTCGGCTTCTAATGGGGCAGGGGTTCGACGAAAAACCTATTGGGCAATGGGGATGGCCGCCTCGCTACTTTTGGTGGTGGGGGCAGTCTCGGCCTATCGCATCCTGTATGCACCGACTTTGAACCTGAATGAGTTGATCGCTCAGGCAGATGGCGAGGCAGAAAACCCTCGGGGGCTTGTGGAGAATTATCTAGGCCATACCTTTACCCCCGAACTGCCCATCAATCTCAATCTTTTAGCGACCGTTGGTTCTGGGAGAATCCAGAACCGAGATGTACCGATGCTCTATCTCCGAAATGGGAGCAAGAACGTTTATGCCAAGGTTTATGTGATTACCTCCGATAAATTCCGGATAGCCGATGCCGTTCCTGTAAGCCAGAGCAGTTTTTATGGGCATAAGGTTGAAAAAATGCGGGATCAAAATCGCAAAGATGTCATCTATTTAGTTGTATTCACAGGGGATTCATTGACCCCTTTCTTGGACGAATACGCATCTCATTAGAGCCGAAACCCCTGCGCCCACCCCTCCTCGCACCTCTAGTCAAATCACCACGTTTGCACAAAATCGAACACTTTCAATCCATGAAGTGATATGTCACTCTTTTTTGGCTTCGTAGGTACAAACCACATTCGTGGAGATGCCCCCACGAGGAGTGAACGAGCCTTTTACGACTACTTTTTTCGGCTGAATCACTTTGACGAAATCATCCAATAATCGATTGGTGACTTGTTCGTAGAAAATGCCTTGGTTGCGAAATTTCTGTAGATACAGTTTCAACGATTTTAATTCAACACAAACCGCATCGGGTGTGTAAGTGTAGGTAATGGTACCGAAATCGGGGTGCCCTGTTTTGGGACAAACCGAGGTAAATTCGGGGCAGATAATCTCGATGGTAAAATCCCTTCCGGGAGAGGGATTCGGGAAGGTTTCGAGTTGATCCGCGTTGGGGGGAGTGTTATCAATCATGTTGGTCTCCTGAAAAAAACATTATTAGTAAAAGAGTTTTCAAGAGCAAACGAAATTCAGGACCATCGGACCATCGAAGAAGGGGAAATTTCAGGGCCGATTCTCAAAAAAAAATTCGAGGACCCTCTCCCCAATTTTGTCGACTCGTTCTATGATAATAGGCTTGTGGAGTGGAAATTATGGCAAAGAAAAGTAAAGAAGCGCGTTCGTACATCAAAATGGTTAGCTCTGCAAGCGACCATTGTTACTTTGTTCAGAAGAATCGAAACAACACGAAAGAACGACTCGAACTGAAAAAGTACGATCCAATTGTCCGTAAACATGTGATGTACAAAGAAGGTAAGTAATGCCCTCTTGGGCTAAGTGAGAAAAGACCATGCGTATTCGAGTGAATGATACTGTCGTTGTGCTCTCAGGCGATGATAAAGGGAAACGTGGCAAAGTCCTCAGCGTCGATCGAGCTGCAGGGAAAGTGACCGTGCAGGGTGTGAACTTGGTTTACAAACATCTGCGGAAATCCCAACAAAGTCCCCAAGGGGGCCGTTTATCCCGCGAAATGCCCATTGCCGCTTGCAAAGTGGCTTTGGTGGACCCCGCCACCAATGAACCGACCCGTTTGGGGGTTCGCGTCAATGAGAATGGGGATAAAGTGCTTTATGCCAAAGCCAGTGGAGAAACCATTCGGGTTTTGGTCAAACGTAAATCCAGCTAAAAGGAAATTGAACCATGAAAAAAGGTATCCATCCTGAATATCGTGAAGTTGTTTTTATCGACAACGGTGCTAATTTTTCGTTTCTGACTCGTTCTACTGTGAAAACGAATCAAACCATCAAATGGACCGATGGCAAAACCTATCCTTGCGTTAAACTGGATATTTCCAGTGCCTCGCACCCTTTCTTCACTGGGAAGATGAAACTGGTCGATTCGACAGGGCAAATTGAACGTTTCAGAAAACGTTTCTCTAAACCAGAGAAGAAATAAGCTCTTTTTTTCTTATCAACTTTTTTAATCAGTCTGACCGACGATTGGTCCTTGTAGCAACCCCTATTCTAAACATCCCTGTCTTTTTTGTTTATGAACAAACGACTCAAATCTTAACAGGGAGGAATTTGTAAATCCCTGTTCCTAATATCCTAGTCCTAACTGAGCGATTAACTTGCTTAGGTTGTTTGATCCTCGGCTAATTCAGGGAAGACTTCAATCGGTAAGCCTGCTTCTCGGACCGATTCACCTAACTTGCGTATGGCAGCAAAACGGATATTGGCTACCTGTTGTTCACTTATTTTCAATTCTCGTGCAACGTCTTTGTTTGCCATCCCCTTAACGAACAGAAGTTCAAGCGTTTGGATTCGACCATATTCGCCTTTCTCCTGAAGTTGTTTGAGAATACCTCGAAGAGCCCGAGCCAGAGCACTTACTTCCAGTTCGATTTGTTCTTTACTTCGAGCGACACTGGAAGCATGTCTTTGCCGATCGTCGATTTTCTCTGCAATAAACTCTGCGCTTTCCTCACCATTTTGGCTCGGTTTTCGGATTGTGCGGCGAAGATGATCCATGATCTTGTAGTTGGCGATCGTAAACAAATAAGTTTGGAGTTCCCGTCGTTCATCAAAGTTGGGCAGACTATTCAAAAAACCCACAAAGGTTTCTTGAACAACATCTTCGGCGACCGTACGATCTTGTAGTTTTTTGATAGCAAAGGCCATCAACCGTCCTTCATAGGCCTTGATAAGTTGCTTCCAAGCCTTCTCGTCGCCGGTGCGGATTTGCTTAATGAGGAGTTTTTCAGATTCAGAAGGCATCGGGCTACTCCAAAGAGAGAGAAAGTTTTTGATCAGAGATATTTTACTAGATAGTGATGAGTCCCGCAGTAAAAAACGAAATGATGTTGCTGACTTTTTCGATTCGTAAATTCCCATTGGGCGTTTGGTTTGTACACTGATCCTTAGCCCAAACAATCCAAAGAAAAGATATGAGCGAAATCAACCGCGAAACGGACCTATTGGTCATTGGTGGTGGTCCTGGAGGTTATCCCGCTGCCTTCCATGCTGCCGATCATGGTGTGAAAACAATCTTGGTCGATATGGACCCGAAGCTCGGTGGGGTTTGTGCCAACCGAGGATGTATTCCTTCAAAAGCACTCCTGCATGTAGCGAAATTGATCGAAGAAACGCACGAATCGGCCGAATGGGGCTTGAGCTTTGGGAAGCCGCAGATCGATTTAGATAAACTTCGGAACTTTATCCAAAATAAGGTGATCGGAAAGCTCACCGGTGGGATCGGCATGTTAGCAAAAGGGCGAGGCGTTGAAACGATCTGTGCCCGTGCCGTATTTGATTCTCCTCATTCGGTGCGACTGGAAGGGCAAAATACTGGCAAAATCACCTTCAAGAATGCGATTATTGCCACCGGATCGGTTCCAGTGATGCCGAAAGCGTTTGCTCTAGGTGATCCCCGAATTATGGATTCGACGGGGGCCTTGGCGATTCCCGATATTCCCAAAAAATTGCTTGTGATTGGTGGGGGATACATCGGTCTGGAAATTGGTACGGTTTATGCTGCCCTTGGTTCCAAAGTGACCGTTGTGGAATTTACCGATGGGCTTTTACCAACGGCTGATCGTGATTTGGTTAAGCCTTTGGAAACTCGGATGCGACAACGATTCGAGGCGATCTATCTGAATACGAAGGTGGCTTCGCTGAACCCTACTACTGAAGGAGTCGTTGCGACCTTGGAAGGGAAGGATGTCCCCTCTCAGTTGACCTTTGATCGCGTGTTGGTTTCGGTGGGGCGTCGGCCGAACAGTGCGGGGCTGGGGCTAGAAGCGGCCGGAGTGAATGTTACCGAACGCGGCTATATTCCTGTCGATTTGGCACGGCGAACGAATGTCCCCCATATCTTTGCAATCGGGGATGTGGCAGAGGAACCGGGCTTGGCCCACAAAGCGACTGCCGAAGCTAAGGTCGCTGTCGAAGCTCTGTTGGGGGAACCTTCTGTGTTTGAACCTCGTGCGATTCCGGCCGTGGTGTTTACCGATCCCGAATTAGCTTGGTGTGGCCTGACCGAGCGCGAGGCTATCGAGAAAGGAATTCGTTACGAGAAAATGACGTTCCCTTGGGCGGCCAGTGGTCGAGCCACTACTTTGGGACGAAACGAAGGTTTGACAAAACTTTTGGTGGACCCCGGCACCCAACGGATTCTCGGTGTCGGAATTGTCGGGGTCGGGGCAGGGGAAATGATCTCCGAAGGGGTCCTTGCCATTGAAATGGGCGCCGTAGCACGCGATGTGGCCGAAAGTATTCACCCGCATCCGACTCTTTCGGAAACCGTCATGGAAGGGGCCGAACTCGCTCTTGGTGGGGCAACCCATATCGCGAAACCGAAGAAAACCTCAAAGTAGTTTTGATGGATATTTTGACCCAAATTCTCGAGCGCAAACGTCAAGAGGTGGCCGAGGCGATCTCGAAGATTCCTTTTGCTCAAATTCGTGAACTCGCATACGCTCAACCACCAGTGCGAGATTTCACCGCAGCCTTGACCAAACCCGGTCTGCAAGTGATCGCAGAAATCAAAAAGGCCTCTCCCTCGGCAGGGCTGATTCGTTCGGATTTCGATCCGATTCAAATCGCTCAGCAGTATGAGAGGGGGGGGGCCGCTGCATTGAGCATCCTGACCGATCGGGAGGTTTTCCAAGGGGACCTTCGTTTTATCTCCCAAGTGAAGCCTTTCCCTCAGCTACCCATTCTCCGAAAGGATTTCATCATCGATGAATATCAACTGTGGGAAGCCCGCGCCTTCGGGGCCGATGCGGTTCTACTGATTGCAGAGGCTCTTTCGGGATCGCTTTTGCAAGAATTGTATCGACAAGCACGCGATATGGGTCTTCATGTTCTCGTAGAACTTCACGATGCCGAACAACTTCCCCGAGTTCTTCATTCTGGCGCCTCGTTGATCGGTATCAACAACCGAAACCTCAGAACCTTTCAAACCGATTTAATGCACACCATTCGCTTAATGAACTCGATTCCGGCAGGGCGATCGGTGATCAGTGAAAGTGGGATTCGGAACCATCAGGATATGCTTCTGCTCGAACAAGCAGGGGTCACCGGAGTTTTGGTAGGCGAATCTCTTATGAGACAAGAAAACCCCGAGCATGCCTTGCTGACACTTCGGGGCCAAGTCGTTTAGCGTTTCGGTTTCCGAAAATCGATTATCGAGGTTGCGGCAAAAAGCCGGGGGCGGTGGGAATATCGTCCTCATGAATCGAGGGACCATTCGGAGCATCCGATTCTTTGGGAGGTAACACGGGCTTCGAGAGGTCCGGTCCCTTCGATTTATCGAATAAGGGAGGCAAACTTGGTGCGGGAGCAAAATTCGGCGCCGGTGCCGTCAGCGTGGGGTTCCCTGCCGGTGCCACCGGTGTAGTGTGGCTGACCGGTGTTCCTTCTGGGTTAGAAGGTCCCGTTGCCGGCGTGGTGGTCGAATTCGTTTGCGGGTTGGTCGTTGATGTCGAGGGTGTCGTTGGGGCCGTATTGCTCGGCGTTGAGGGTGATCCTTCAACGATGATGTATTGCGGCCCTTGGGGCGTTTGAATGATCTGAATCTGCGGTTGTCCCGAAGCCGGCACGACCCCCGTTCCCGTGGGTTGCATCATTTGAGGGGCAACGACCGGTTGGGGTTGCATATGTTGAGGATGAACCATGGGTTGATATTGAGGCAACACGGGGACATATCCTTGTGGATACCCTTGAGGATAAGCGACAGGCTGAGCGGGTAACGGTTGATAACCAACCGGAACGACTGCTCCCCCCGAGCCGATTATGGGAGGCCCCATGGGGACGGGTCGTTGGGCAAGCCCTTGTGCGTTGGTGCCTGTGGGAAGATTCATTCCCTGAGCGACATTGTTGAAGGCAGGTGAAGGGGGAACCGCCACTGCAGGGGGGCCGCCTCCATAAATCGCACGATCGTTTGCCGGTGCGATCAAGGGGGTTCCCGGTGCCATGTGGCAGCCTGTGCTAAGCGATGTTAACAGAGCACACCCACTCACCCATGACAAGGGAGTGCGTACCAATCGACGAATGAACATATGTAAACCCTTGTATCAATTTCACGAAGGAAGTGTTACGTCAGCTCATGGAGCCGGAGCGACCCCTGGCACGGGGCCTAATCCTTTGGCAGGGGCCGGTTTCAATAACCCCGCGGCCTCTTCTTGTGCTGCCAACTCTTTAGGAAGTGGGAAGGCAGGCTCTTCGGGGAAGTATTGCGGATTATGTTTTAGATAACTCGGAGAGGGAAGGGTCATCCCTGCAATCCATGTTTGACATCCAATCGATAAGGTCAGGATACCCCCGAAACTCAGTACCAACATTCTTCGATAGATGGTTTTCATAGCAATTCCCTTTGCAATCGGTTTCGGAGCTTGCGAGCATCCGTGAACAGCCTGTCTGCAAAATCCGCATGTTCCTGATAGTACATTTATCGAGTTCATGCGTCACAATTCATACATCCTGATCTATCGACACAAACGCGAACCGAGATTGAAAAAATTTAAGGTAAACCGAACGAATATCTTCCTTCTGGTAGACAGGCATTCAATTGACTTGAAAAGAATGAGGGTTTAGGATAATTGTGCAAGGAAGGGAATACGATGCCGCCGATACCAAAAATTTTTCGCTTTGCCGATAAGAAATCGCTACCCCGCCTCCATCTCTATGGTGCCCTCCCAGACCGATCTTTGGTTCCCTTCGATTTTACACAGGCCCTTGAAAATTTGTGCCAAGACATTGCAGAACGATGTCCCGAGTTAGCTCATATCGATACGAAGAAGATTCTCTTCACACTCACTCGGGCACGAGTTCGGACCAAACACGGGCTGCAAGCCAAGGTTATTCCTTTACGATTTGAAAATGGTCAACTCCGAGGGAAACTCCGAGGACGCTGGTATTACCCTCAAAGATACATCGTCGGGGGACAAGAAATTTTTTACCATGTTTCGTTTTGTGTGCCCCGATTTATTGATAGTTCCTTCGAGCAAAAATTGATCACGGTGATCCACGAGTTATATCACATCTCCCCCGAGATGAACGGTGACATCCGCCGGTTATCCGAGCATGGTCGTTATGCAATCCATTCTAAAAGTCAAAAAGCCTTCGATGCCAAAATGGCCGAATTTGCTGTGCAATACCTCCGGACCCGACCCGATCCTTCGATCCTCAAATTTCTCTATCATTCATGGAGGGATTTTGAACTACAATATGGCGGAATCATCGGGAATTTACTTGCAGTGCCCAAACTTATTCCTGCGAAATTAATGGAAGAGAATCCCAAAAAAAGGTCCTGAATCGGCTTGCATTTTTGAGTTGAGACGCGGCCCCTTCTCGTGGGAGGTAACCTTAAAATGAATCAGCTCGAAACCCAAATGGTCGTTTCCGAAATCACGAAGGATTTACGTGAAGGGGATATTCTCTTTGCCCGCATTCCCCGATACCTCTTCAAAAAAGTGGCCGAAGCTACCGACAGTTGGACGAACCATGTTGGGATCGTGTTGAAACGGGATGGCCACTGGGTGGTTGCCGAAAGTGTGATTCCTTTTGTCCAACTGACCCCGTTAGAAAAATTCCTCAGCCGTAGTGAGTCGGGCTATCTGTGCCAGAAGCGGCTTTGCTTTGAAATATCCGCGACGCAACTCCAAGCGATCTATGCGGAAATGCAAAAGCAGATTGGTACTCTCTACCATTTAGGCTTTAAGTTCGATTCAAAACGAACCTTTTGCTCAAAACTGGTGTACGAGGTCTTTCAAAGGGCACTTGGGGTGGAAGTCGGGCAGATTCAACAATTTCGGGATTTGTTAGAAACGCACCCCAACCCGAGGCAGGCCAAACGATTTTGGTGGTGGTATTTTTGGGGATTCATTCCATGGGAACGCCGGTTTGTTTCCCCTGCCAATCAACTGAATGCAGGGATTCTCAACACGGTGTACCTAGGAAGTCGGCTCAGGTCTCAGAAGAGGGAGATTAGCTCTTATTAGCTCTTCTTTGGTTCGACCCAAAATGGGCTGAGAGCAAGAATTTTTTGGAGAATTTTTTCACGGTCCGGACCGGTTGCTGTCGACAGTTTCCATTTCAGTTTTTTCATTTTTACTTTACGATGGTATCGCCGTCTTAATTCTCTTTGTCGTTCCGACATCGTCAAAACCTCACAAATCCCAAAATACTGGTATGGATTCCAAAAAGATAGAATAGAACCGAAATGGAAACTGGACAGAGGATAACCCCATAACTGTGAGAATTTTTCTGGTCCCTTTGATTGGGTCCAAGGTATTGTTAAGTAAAGGGGTTGGTAGGAAGGGGCTTCGTTTGACAGCGAAGAGAATGGTTATCTGAGTGGCGGGAAACGAACACTATTTTCGTGGTTCTTTTTGGGGCAGAAAGGGTTCCAAAAAGTTTTCGATCTTATCGCTGGGAAGCGTACAGCGCATGTGTTGAAAACGAGCTGAGCCGATTTTATTCTCGATCCAATTGAATTTCGATACCACATCATGAATCGAATTTATCACCCGTGAGGCAGGTCCCTCGACGGTTCCGGCTTGGTTTTTCAATCGGCTTACGAAATCATTGTGAAATTTAGGAAGGGCTTTTTCCGGTCCGTGTGCCGAAAGATCGAGGATTAACCCGCGATTCTCGAAGTTCAGTCCCAGAATCAGATATTCCAGCCCATATTCCCTAGGGTCGATCCATCCCCAAGAATGTTTGACACCCAATAGCATGAACATTTCGCGATGGGCCGCTTTTGGGGTATTAACGAAGCCACGGCCTATTGCGGTGGAAAGACTTTCATCATGAAACTTCGTGATTCGGGGGGTACATTTTTTCTGGATTGCCTCGATCACTTGGTTTTTGTCTTTGGATAGAATCGCAACCGAGGGATTATCAAACAAGGCAACGTAGAATTTCTCGTTCGGGGTTCGTTTGTATGTATAAACAGTACCATTTTTGGGGTCCGTGAGTAAAAGGACTTCCGAAGTGACCCCCGCTAATGAAGAAAAGGCCTTGCGGGAATCATCATCAACGAAATGATGCCCTTGTACGATCCAGAGGAAATTTTGCTCATCAATCTTGGGCGGCATTCTGTCTGTTAGTGGGGTAATGACGAGTGTCAAATTTTCGAGGGCGAGCGATAAATCAATCTCTGCAATCTCCGACATCTCAGCAAACGGCTTGTTGATATAAGGAAGAAGATACTTCGCGCCGGGACTAATCGCAATATTTCTGAGGTTCAAATGGAGTATGCCAGTTGCCTGATCGGGACAGTATTTCGTAAAGGGTTCAATTGTCTCGGGTAGGAGGCGTTCTTTTTTAAGGGGCGCCTTCTTCGGTGGTTGTTGGCTTACGCTCGGTTTTTCAAGTTCCGGTTCGGCTGCCGCCGATTTCGGTGCTTTTTCTTTCTGTTCGTGGTTCCCCAGCAAAGAGAGAATTAGGATCAGCCCCACAATCAGTACCGATAGAGTTGCCAACAGGGCCAGCAGGATGAACAGCCAAGTTTTTTTCGGACGTCGATTCGCATTCTGTGGGGAAGCTGGGGCCTTCGTCTGGGTATTCGTAATAGGTGGGGGGGTACTTGTCTTGATCCCTTCCCGAAAGGTCGAGGGGCGAACCTTGGTTTTGCCCGTAGTTCGAGGTGTCTCTACAATCGGGGTAGAAGAGGGGACTTGTGCTTTGACGGCCTCGGTTGAGCGAAAATCGAACGGATCGCGGGGGGGGGCCGTTGTCACAGTACCCGAGCTATCACCTTCGACGGCTTCGGCCAACAGCACAGTGGAAGGGATGGTCGTATTTTCGCCCCGACAGAAAGGAGACAGGGCCTGCGCCAAGGCGGCTCCGGATTGGAAACGTTCTGATGGTTTCTTCGATAACAGGGTTTGAATGATCTGATCCACTTCGGTCGGAACATCAAACCGAACCAACTGCGAGGAGCGAGGTGCATCCATCTGGTGAGACATCAATTTTTCCAGTGCGTTCCCATGTGGAAAAACGACTTCGCCCGTCACTAAATAAAAGAGAGTACAACCCAAGGAATACAGGTCCGATCGACCATCCACTAACGAAGAATTTTTGGCCTGTTCTGGCGACATATAGTCGGGGGTTCCCACAACGGTTCCTGCCCGTGTCAGTTCGGTGACGGTAACGCCATCCTCTTCTTGGGCCATGGCACGAGCCAAGCCCATATCCAGAATCTTGGCCTGACTGTGTGGACCCACCGTTCCCGATACCCCAAGACTCACCAAGATATTCGACGGCTTTATATCGCGGTGAACAATCCCCATCTCATGGGCATGTTGCAGCCCCAAGGCCGCCTGACGAACCAAGGAACAAGCGGTACCAATATCAAGCGGTCCATTCTCCTTTACCAACTTAGAAAGGTCAGGCCCTTCGATATACTCCATGGCTAAGAAATAACGATCCCCGATCTGATCGGCATCGAAAACTCGAACGATATTGGGATGCGTCAACGAACTGGCTGCCTTCATCTCCCGTTGAAATCGCTTCAGGGCAATTTCATTCTTAAGTAACGATGCCTTCACAACCTTCAGGGCCACAAGGCGTTTCATACGGGTTTGAATCGCCTTGTAAACCTTGCCCATACCCCCTTCACCGAGCTTGTCCACCACAACGTAGGAACCAATCACTAATTCATGAGTGCGGTTCGCGAGAATTTTTTTGGCCTGATATAACGAGATAATTTTTTGCCGGACTAAGTGTTTGGCATATTCTTGAACGTCTTGAAATGAACTAGCAAACGAGATCGCCAGATTGGTTTGCTCGTCTGGCAATAGGGGTGTACTGCGAAGAGCAGCCACGAATGCCTCGACGGAACCAATCATAAGAGACGTTTCCTTATTAAAGAAGTAAAGGTATTGTCTATTGTGGAACAAAGGCCGCCTGAACGCAAGATGATTTCCTAGTTCTGACGGATTCCTTTTAACAACAGAGTGGCAATCCAGTTACGATGGTTCATGAGACCCTATCGTTAACGTAAAAATCTAAAAAACTCCTTTAGACCTAAACGATAACCTTTGGCCTGAACAAAGATTTTCAGGCTCAAACGATCCTTTGATTCCGGTCGGCGTTACCTTTTACTTTAAATGATTTCATGTAAAATAATTCCATGTTGACTGAACTTCCCCTGCTCGAACCTGAAAAACGTCGTGGTATCCTCGATGTACCGGATGAAGAATTAGCAGCGTGGCTCGCACAACGAAACGAGAAGCCACTGAGAATCCGTCAGATTCGTCGCTGGATTTTGCACTCGCGGGCAACTTCCTTTGAACAGATGAGCGATTTGCCAAAACACCTTCGAGAGTCTTTGGCCGAATCGTTTGTCGTTTTTTCATTAACTCCCTCGCGACACCTGATTTCAAAGGATCAGACCCATAAACTCCTTCTGGAAACACAAGATAAGCGAACGATTGAATGTGTACTGATTCAAGAAGAGCCACGGCGGACCGCCTGCATTAGTACCCAAGTGGGGTGCGGAATGGGGTGTGTCTTTTGTGCCAGTGGATTAAATGGGGTCGAGCGAAACCTCACGGCCGCCGAGATTTTGGAACAATTGGTTCAACTTCGGAATTTAACCCCCCCCCCCGAGGGGCGTCTCACAAACGTCGTGGTGATGGGGATGGGGGAACCAATGGCGAACCTCGAAAACCTTCTGGCGGCGCTCGAAATGGCTGGCCGACCCGATGGGTTGAATTTAGGGGCCAGACACATCACGATTTCCACCGTCGGGCTTCCTGCCAAAATGCGGAAACTGGCCGACACGGGGAAGCAATATCATTTAGCAGTATCCTTGCACGCTCCCAACGATGAGCTAAGAAGTAAAATTGTGCCGACCAATGACAAAACCGGTATCCCCGAAATCATGGCAGCTGCCGAGTACTTTTTCGAGAAGACCGGCCGACTAGTGACCTACGAATACGTTTTGCTCGGACAATTAAACGATAGTCCGAAAGAAGCCCGAGAGCTGGCAAGCCTTGTGCAAGGCCGTGTGGCACATGTCAACCTGATCCCTTTCAACGATGTCGAAGGCCTGCCATGGAAAAGGCCAACGCAACAGGCGCAAACCGAGTTCATCAATATCCTGCGTCAAAGCGGAGTTTCCGTTAAGGTCCGAAAACGCAAAGGGAGTGATATTGACGCTGCCTGTGGGCAACTACGGCGGAAAGTCGAACTCGAAAAAGCGGCGGCAGGCACTCACCGAAATTAAATCTGGGACATTCATGCAAAAAGTTATCTATCAAGGTAGAAAAATCAAGGTCGCCATTGATGAATCGGTAGGCAAGGATGGCACCCTCATCAAAAGGGATATGATACTTCATCCGGGTGCGGTGGTGATTTTACCCATCGTGGATGAAGAGCATGTTTGTTTACTCAGGAACTACCGTTTTGTGATAGGGGAAACGCTTTGGGAAATACCTGCAGGGACCCTTGAGCCGAACGAGCCAATCGAAGTTGCTGCCGAGCGGGAACTTCAGGAAGAGACGGGCTACCGTGCCAAAAAATGGACCTATCGGGGGTATTTTTATGCTTCTCCCGGAGTGTTAGATGAAAAACTCCACCTCTTCTTTGCCGAGGAACTCACAAAGGGTCTTGCCAAGCCCGAGGCCGACGAACAGCTCGAACCTGTGATTGTTCCCATCAAAACCGCGATGGAGATGATCTTGAATGGCTCGATCAAGGATGCGAAAACCGTTTCGGCCCTTCTGTTATGGGATCATTATCGAAAAGCCTAAAACGATTTCGAGTTGCGAGGGGCGATGACCCCCCCCTTAGAAAAAGTTCTTTTTGGTAGATGTTCCTTCTCTCTTGGCGATAGGGCAACATCGAAATCACTCTTTCTTACACCTTGAAGCGGGAGATTTCTTGATTGAGGTTTTCCACAGAGCTTCGCATATGGGCGGTGGCCCGTTCAAATTCTTGCAAAGCGGCCGCGGTTTGTTTGGCCCCCGCACTGACCCCGAGCATGGCATCGTTAATTTGTTGGGCGCCGAGCGATTGGTTTTTCATACCTTCATTGACTAGTCGGAAGCGTTCGGAAAGACCTCGGACTTCTTCGATAATTTGACCGGTTTGGGCGCTCACTTCGGCCACTCGATTGACACCTTCGCGGACCGATTCGTTAAATTGCTCCATCTGACGAACCCCTGCCGAGACGGCATCTTGCATGTGCCGCACCATATTTTCAATATCAAGGGTGGCCACTGCAGTTTGATCGGCCAAGCGGCGAATTTCCCGTGCAACAACGAGGAAACCCCGACCGGCTTCCCCCGCTTTTTCGGCTTCGATCGCTGCATTGATACTGAGCAAATTGGTTTGATCCGCCACTTTGGTGATGGTAGTCACCACAACGTTTATATCATCGGCCTTTTCTCGAATCATGTTGAGTTTTGTCGAGACCGCCGAGGTGGCTTCGACCAGTGTGGACATCGCTTTTTCGGTATCGGCCAAGCGGGATCGTCCTGCTAAGGCGAGATTCGCGGCATGATCGGCACGCTGATTCACTTCCCCCATGGTTCCTGCCAAGTCGGTGCTGGTGGCGCTAATTTCACGGACTGCCGAAGCAATTTGTGCGGTCGATTCGCCTAATTGGCTTACGGTATCTTCTTGCTGTTTGGCGGTCGAGTTGATTTCTGCAGCTGTGGAAAGCAGTTGTACGCTCGATTCCCGAACCTTGGCAACGACGGTTTGAATCTTCCCGATCAGCTGGTTGATGGATTCTCCCAATTGGCCCATTTCATCTTTCGAGTCGATTTGCACCCGAGCGGTCAAATCTCCTGAGCCGGAAGCCATTTCTTTGACCCGCGCGAGAATCTTTTCTGTCGATTGATTGATATTCTTCGACAAAACCCATCCCATCCCAAACGTGACGGCTAAGACCAAAAGGCTCGCCAAACCCCCGATCAAACGAGCCCACAAGGACCATGCGCGGGCATTTTCTTCTTCTTTCTGCGTGAGTTCCTCGCACATTTCGAGCACATTTTCGACAATCCGGCGATGCGATTCATAAATAGGCGTCAGCCGTTCAACATGGATTTTTCGGGCATCGTCTTTCTTTTTATTTTTGAGCGCGGGGAAAAACTCACGGTCCACCACATCGAAAAAATTACTTGCTACTCGATAAGAATCATTGACGAGAGTTTTTTTCAAAGGCCCTTCGGGTAGTTCCTTTTGCCATTTGAGATGGTGTTCTTCATAGATCATTTTCACCTTATTGAAACGAGCGATCGCTTCATCGAGTTCACGATCTGTAATTGCAGCTTCGGCTTGAGAAAGTAGGAAGTAACTCTCGGTCAAGGTCTGATAGGGTGGTGAAACATCGGACATTAATTCTTTGGCTTGTAGAACCCGTTTATAGGTGGGGCCGTTCACACGGAGTTCGGAAAAAAGAATCCCAAAAATCAAAGAGATGCTGGTATAACCAATGACGGCAACGATCGTTAAGCCGGTGATTTTTTGACGGATAGAAGTGGAATTCAATAGACTCATAAATCTCACAGCTAGGGGGTTGTGCAGAAATGATAAAACCCACACCACAAAGTGGACAGACGGCCCCATGATAAGAAGATACTCTTTTTCGTCTTTCTAATTTTTTCGGAAGGGGGCATATTTTGCCATGATGGCTTTTGCAGTCCGAAGCCCATCGACGGCAGCGCTGACGATCCCGCCGGCGTAGCCGGCTCCTTCACCAACAGGGAATAGACCCTCGATAGCAGGGCTTTGGCGGGTTTGCTCGTCTCGAAGGATGCGCACCGGCGAGCTGCCTCTCGCTTCGGGGCCAACCAATACCGCTTGAGGGAGAAATTGACCCCGCCACATGCGATTGAGTTTCGGAAGGCCGGCCTTCACTGCCTGCACCACGAATGGGGGCAAAACTTCTTCCAACGACACGAGAACTTTCTTTCGTGGATAACTGGATTCTGCCCCCTTCGAGACGCGACCAGCAAGAAAATCGTTGGCTTGTTGAACGGGGCAAGCGTATTCCCCGCGACCGAGTTCAAATGCTCGTTTCTCATAGATTTGTTGCAGCCGAACCCCTGCCAAAGGATCGCTCCCTCCAAATTCCGAAGTCGGGATGGTAACCACTAGCCCACTGTTGGCGAAATAAGAATCTCGCTTGGAAAGGCTCATCCCGTTGGTGCAGAAGTATCCTTGTTCCGACACACTCGGAATCACATATCCTCCCGCACACATGCAAAAGGTAAACAAATCGGTCTTTCCCCGTGCCACAAGCGAGTAATCGGCATTCCCCAAAATCTCCTCGTAAGGGCGGGTCCCATATTGAACTCGATTCACCACACTTTGGGGGTGTTCCACACGCACACCGAATTGAAAATCCTTCTGCACGATGGGAATCCCGCGCCGCAACAACATCTCGAAGGTATCTCTCGCGCTATGACCGGGCGCTAGCACCACCAATTCCGTCGCGATTTCACCCGAAGAGGTCCCAACGCCGGTGATGCGTCCCTCGGTTAAGAAAATGTCTTCCACGCGAGTATGAAAACGCACTTCGCCGCCCATTTCTTCGATTTTTCGGCGAATGGCCTTCACCACGGCAGGGAGACGATTCGAGCCAAGGTGCGGGCGATGGTAGTACAAAATCGAAGGTTTATTTGGTTGTTGGCCTTTGCATTCGGCGAACAATTCCATGACCCGTTGCACATCGGGGCCGACCGCTCGACTGGTCAATTTCCCATCGGAGAAAGTGCCGGCTCCCCCTTCACCAAACAGATAATTCGACTCGGGTTCAAATTTCCCCCCCTCGTCGAAATTTTTCACATCACGAATTCTTTGATGAACAGGGGTTCCCCGTTCTAAAACCAAGGGATGATAACCAGCCAAAGCCAGAAAATAGGCACACACTAAGCCGCTGGGGCCACTTCCGACCACGATGGGTCGATGTTTGAGCGGGCTCGAGCCATGCTGGGGAAGAGAAAAGACTTCGGCGGGGACATATTCGATTTTGATTCCCGGCGCTTGCGCGGGAAGACGCGGTTCTTTGAGATCGATCTCTGCATTGTAGACAAATTGCAGGGCTTTTTTATCCCGCAGATCGAGACTTTTACGGACCACTCGCCAAGAAGGAAGTTCCTTTTCTGGAATCCCGAGAGCGGCGGCCAGACGTTTTGGCAAAGCCTCGAAAGGTTCATCAACAGGAGTACGAAGATTAGAAACACGCACTGGCATAGGGATTATTATATTTCGGAGTCGAAGGGGAAAAGCAAAAAGCCGACGATCAAACGTCGGCTTCTGTTGGGGGGCATCCCGAAAATGGGCTAGGCAATTAGACGAGTTCGCTAATCACTTTACCGCCGTTAATCATGGGAACAGGTCGGCCCGTGGGGTCTTTGAAGTGCAAATCCTGCGGCATTCCCAGAACGTGGAAAATCGTTGCCATGAGGTCCTGAGGACTAATCGGCTTGCTCTTGGGAGCTTCGGCCTTGGCGGTCGATTCCCCAACAGTTTGACCCATCTTCAAGCCGCCACCGGCAAGGGCTAACGTTGAGAGAGGTGCCCAGTGATCTCGGCCTGCACTATTGTTGATCTTGGGAGTGCGTCCGAATTCACCGGAGATGACGAGCAGGATATTTTTATCAAGACCTCGCTCTGCCACATCTTCCACAAAAGCACTGACGGCATTATCAACCACGGGGCCACTTCGTTTCATGGCATTGGCGATTTGGCCGTGCATATCCCAACCGCCGTAATTCAAGGTCACGAAACCTGCCCCGTTCTCGCACAGGCGACGAGCGAGCAGCAGTTGTTCACCTAATCCCTTACCATAGCGTTCCCGAGTTTTGGGACTTTCACGGGTAATGTCGAAAATTTCTTTCGCTTTCCCCACAACCAATTCCAACGCCTGAGTTTCAAAACCATCTAGCCCAGCCACTAAACCGCTTTGATCGACTTCTCGATTCATGGTGTCGAAGGTTTTCAAAAGCGATTTTCGATCTTCCAGCATGTCGAGAGTTCCGCGAAGCGAGAGGTTGTCGCGGGCTTTGCCTGCCACATCGAACGGGGCATAGGTTCTGCCCAAGAAAGCGGGACCATCTCCCAAAATGCTGCTCATTCGGATGTAGGTTGGCATCCCGCTGGGAGCATTCGTACCACGATAACGGGCCAGAATGGAGCCAAAGCCGGGTTTATTCGCGCCACCACCATTATCGGCAGCAACGAAGTTGTAACCCGTCATGACCCAGTGAGTGCCGCCGCCGTGACCCGAGTTACTGTGAGCGAACGATCGCACGAAGGCCATTTTGTCGGCAACAGCGGCCATCTTCTCAAAGGTGCCCCCGAGTTCGATTCCCGTCACGTTGGTTTTCACCGAACCCGTGGTAGAACGATACTCGACAGGAGCATCCATCTTCGGATCGAAGGTTTCAACGTGGGTAGGTCCGCCCCCCAGCCACAGCCAAACGACCGAGGTATCCTTAGCAAGCGAGCCGGTTTTTGCGGCTTCGGCTCTCGCTTGAAGGAGGTTAGGGAGGGTCAATCCACCGAGTCCCAATGCCCCGACTCGCAAAAAGTCACGGCGGGTGGTTCCATCACAAGCGTGATGAGATCGGTTTGAGAAAAGGGTGAGCATAGTTCGCTCCGAGAAGAGGAGTTTAATGGTAGGTTTATAGGGATGATGAAGAAAGCGTAACCCGACACAAATCGAATGTCAACGGATTTTCTTCCAAAATCTGCCAGAATTTTTAACTCAGGGGATCCCCGTATCGGCTCGTGCCATTAGTTAAACGGGGAATCGCTTGATAGTGCGGCCGTTGAGGTTCATAAAGTTCGGGGGCTTCCAAATCCTAAACCCGCTCCGAAAAAAGGATTATCGTTTCGAGTTCCCCTTTTGAAGTCACCACGCTCGACCTCTCATACTCCTCTTGACACTTTTTCATAGCATCATCTATATAGGCCCGTTTGTGAAAGATCAGAAAAGTCCATAGTGCGACGGGAGTTCAATTCGTGGCAGGTCACACAGCAGTTCCTTTGGTTGATTTGGTGGGACAATATGCCTATCTCAAGCCCGAAATAGAAAAGGTCGTTTGTCGGGTCCTCGAGTCCTGTCAAGCCATCATGGGGCCTGAGGTGGCTGCCCTAGAAAATGAGGTTGCCGCGTATTGCCATACCAAATTTGCCGTGGGTTGTTCCTCGGGAAGCGATGCCATTTTGCTGGCGGTCTTAGCTCTTAACGCGCAACCGGATGACGAAATCATTATGCCCCCGTTTACTTTCTTTGCCACGGCAGGGAGTGTGGTTCGGGCGGGGCTTAAACCCGTTTTTGTCGATATCGATCCAGTCAGTTTTAATATCGATCCTTACAAGATCGAAGAGAAAATCACCCCCCGCACCCGTGCCATTATGCCCGTCCATCTATTTGGACAATGTGCCGAGATGAACCCCATCCGAGAGTTGGCCAAAAAGCATCATCTCGTCATCATCGAAGATGCGGCCCAATCTATCGGGGCGGAGTATCATGGGGTTCGCACGGGCCAATTAGGTGATATGTCTTGCTTGAGTTTCTATCCTAGTAAGAACCTTGGTACCTATGGGGATGCCGGCATGACCGTGACCGATAACCCCACCTATGCGGCCAAGATGAAGGCATTGCGGGTGCATGGTTCCGAGATCAAATACTACCACAAGTATCTGGGGTGGAATGCCCGACTGGATGCTTTGCATGCGGCCATTTTGCGAGTCAAACTCCAATATCTCGATCGGTGGACCCAAGGACGTCAAGAAGCGGCTGCAAGGTACGATCGGCTTATTCAGGCGAAGAATTTGGATCGATACCTCACTCGACCCCGAGCATTGCCGGAACGACGGCACGTCTGGAATCAATATGTGATTCGTGTGGAGGAGACAAAGCGTGATCCTCTAGTGGCACATCTCAAAGAGAATCAAATTGGCTGCGAGATTTATTATCCGTTGTGTTTACACGAACAAGAATGCTTGAAATTCCTCGGTAATCGAAAGGGGGATTATCCCATTGCCGAACAGGCCACGCGGGAAGTACTCGCTTTACCAATGTTTCCCGAAATCACTGAACAACAGCAAGATCGGGTGACCGATGTGCTGGCGCAATTCTTTCAAAAATAGCCTTTCTGAAAATCAGGAAAAATTTCCTCGGGCGATTCTTTGATTATCGAACGAGCGATAGATTCTCGTTCCCGTTCGGCTTTTGGGGGAACTTCCTCGACCTAATTGCCAAATATCCTTTCCTAAGTATAAAAAGGGATTCATTGGATTGTTGAAGCAAATCAATCAATTGCAAGAGGATAGTTCATGGCAGGGGAAACCAACCCGCGTGAGATCGGCGCTCAGAAGAAAGGAACTTGGAAAGATTTATTCCGAACCTTTACGATTGCGCTGGACCCATTGAAACTTTTGGTGGCCGCTGTCGGGCTTTTACTGACCGCTATCGGTTGGTGGCTGATCTCGGTCATCTTCTATTACTCGTTTGCGGGGAATACCCCCCCGACGGAAGATGATTCCAAAGTCCTCGCTTTCAAAGAACTTTCCAACGACGATATTTTCAAATGGGAAGAAAAGGAAAAGCAAGAGAGCTACAAGAAACTCGAGGGGGAAGAACTCAAGAAACGTAAAATTCTTGTGGTCAGCAGCATTGCCAACGAGAAGTTCAAAGCGATCCATGCGAAACGAATGGCGAATTGGGCCTTATGGTACGAATTAGCCGGCCCCACCGAGCGAGCGAACGAACAGGCCTCCAAGGCCTATGCCTTTTGGTATCAATCTCAAAATCCCGATCCTAATAAACGAAACGCCGATCTCGCTAAGGGATTTGGTGGAAAATATCGCCAAATGCCTTGGGTGGAAAATCGCGGACCGAACCCCTTCTTGATGATTCGGACCGTGGTTTCGGGGTCCGGCGAACAACGACGGGAAGTTCTCACTTGGTTTGCTTCTAACCAATTGCCGAACCTGATTGAACCTCTTCTCAAATTCTTTACACCCGTATACTACCTGTTCGACGAGCGCGCCAATTCTGGTATCGTGATCTATTTGATCTTCCTGATTTTGTGGCTGGTGGGGGTTTGGGGCTTCTTCGGAGGGATTATCACTCGTATGGCGGCCCTCTCTCTCGCTAACAAAGAAGGAGGGGGTCTTCGTGGCGCTGTGAAATGGGTGAAGGATCGTTACTTCTCCTATTTAATTTCTCCGATGGTTCCTTTGGGGATTATCGCATTTATCGTGCTTTGTTGTATCGTGTTTGGCTTACTTCATTGGATACCCGGAGTGGGGGATATTCTCGTTTCGGGCTTATTCTGGTGGCTTCCGTTGATTGCTGGGATTGTGATGACCTTGGTCCTCTTGGGGTTGGTGGGTTACCCCATGATGTACACCACCTTGAGTACCGAAGGGACCGATACTTTCGATGCGGTCAGCCGAACCTACAGCTATGTGTTTGAATCTCCTTGGCATTACCTGTGGTACTCCTTGGTGGCCATTTTGTACGGCGCTGTGCTGACCTTGTTTGTGGTTTCGGTTGGCTCACTTTCGGCTTATTTCGCTAAGTGGGGGGTTGCCAAATTCCCCTTCCTTGGTGAGCGCAGCCCTGAATATCTGTTCATTTACGCTCCCGAATCGCTCGGCTGGAAACAAGTCCTCTTAGCGAATAGTTCCATTGCCGTGAATGATGATGGCGAATACATCGATCCGGAACTTGCTCAGAAATACATCTCGGATTATGCTTGGTACAACCATGCCGGCGCGGGGATGGTCAGTTTCTGGGTCGCCTTGATGTTCCTGCTCGTCATTGGCTTTAGCTACAGTTACTTTTGGACGGCCTCGACGCAGATTTATCTCCTCATGCGGCAACGGGTCGATGGAACCGAAGTCGATGATGTCACGTTGGAGGTGGCACCTCCCACTCCGGTGGTTCCTGCACCGGCGACCCCTGCTTCCGCACCAACCCCCACACCGACGGAACAACTTTTGCCGGCACCGACCCTCAAAACCCCTGAACCTTCTGCACCCCCGACACCATCGTCGGAGCCAATCGCACCGACAACACCGCAAACGACGGCACCGACCGCAACGGAACCGGCCTCTTCCGATGTGACGAATCCTCCGGAACCGCCCGCATCGAACTCCACCACTTCCAATAATCCTCCCCCTGCCAACACCTAGGGTTTTTCCCCTGTCGATTGATCTCTTAAAGTGCAGGCTGGTGAGTGGAAAAGGTGACTTACTCCTAAGGAATAGTTGTCGTTCTTCCAGATTGGAACTTGCTCTAAACGCTTCTTTCAATGGGTTGAAATAAAGAGCCACAACGGCAAGAGAGTGTCAATCCAAAACTAAGAAGCCACTCCCTTGCGGTCGTGGCTCATTTTGCTCAAGTAGCTCATTTTTGGCCCCCCCCCACACCATCAAAGAGCCACTCCCTTGCGGTCGTGGCTCATCTTGCTCAAGTGGGTTGGGCAGCGGAAAGGAGCATCATGGGGAAATCGTCGTTGGTGGAAAAGCGTTCTTTCGCTTTTGGAATCGTGAGATTTTATCTGTTAGGATTGTGTACCTTAAACCAGTTTGGCAATCACTTCGGTGGAGCTTGGAAGAACAGGGTTGGGGCGTTCCGAAATATCGTTAACCATCGAGTGAGGATCGATACCCAAAGCATGATAGGCCGTGGCTAAAATGTTCGGGTAGGGGATGGGATCATCTTTGACGGTGGCGCCGGTGGAATCGGTCGAGCCAATGACCTGTCCCATTTTCAGACCACCGCCGGCAATGAGAGCATGGCCGACCCGTGCCCAGTGATCTCGACCTGCATCTTTGTTAATCTTGGGTGTACGGCCAAATTCACCCCAGACCAACACCGTGACATCTTTATCTAACCCACGAGTATAAATATCTTCAATTAAAGCCGAAATGCCCGCATCAAAGGTCGGGAGATTGCTCTTCATGTGTTTGAAGTTTCCGCCGTGTGTGTCCCAGAATCCGTAAGCCACTGTCACCACGCGAGCGCCGGCTTCAACCAGTCGGCGAGCCATCAACAATTGGTCGTTCCACAGCGGAGCACCATCCCCTTGATGTTTGCTGGAACCGCGACCGTAACGATCTCGCAAGGCCACGGGTTCACGGGTCACATCCAGAGCTTCGACCACTTTCGAGGAGGTCAGCACATCAAAGGCCTTGGCATGGAAGGTATCGGTGTTCGGGCGGCGTTCTTCACTGGCACGGGCCAAATCCATCTCGGCCAAGAGCGATTTCCGATCGGCCAAACGATCCATCGGCACGGCCAGATTTCGCATCAAGGCCACTTCTTCCCCATCCACTTTTACGGGAGCTGCGGCACGGCCCAATTTTCCGGGGTGAGGGGAGTTATAGGGCTTGTGTTGCATGGTCGGGAACAGATCGATGAACGGCGGAACCAAAGGATCGGTCGGCCCTTTCAAGCGAGCCACCACCGAACCAAAGTGGGGTCGCCCTTCACGTTGGGCCGTGTTCATTCCCACACCGGTCATATTTTGCCAGCTGGAGTGTTCGTCGGCTAAACCCACGATCGATCGAATCACCGTGACCTTGTCCATGACCTTGGCCATTTTGGGCAGTAACTCGCACACAAAGGTTCCGGGTACATTCGTCGGGATGGGCTTGAATTCACCTCGCACTTCGTCGGGTGCTTCGGGCTTCAGATCGAAGGTGTCATGGTGGGTGAGACCCCCACTTAAATAAACCATGATGATCGATTTATGCGAGCGTTTTCCTGTTTTGGCTTCGGCTCGAAGGAGATTGGGAAGGGTCAGGCCACTGCTCAGGCCCAAGGCTCCGACGGTTAAAAAGGAACGACGAGAGATGGCATCGCAGTAATTTTTGTTAGAAGGACCGGTAATTGTCAACATAGTTTCGGACTCCGATTTGGCGTAGGGACTGCCAAATAAAGGGAATCTAAGGAAGGTTTTATTCAACTTATAGTTTAATCGAACTTATCTCCAAAAGCAAGAAGGAAGTTTCCTCAAATCTTATCTTCACCTCTCTCATTTTTTTCCATTCCGAGGTTTGTAACTCTCGCGACGATACTCTTGGTTTACCGTTTGATTATCGGAGGAAATTCCACTCGACATAATTAAATTAAGAAGAGCGATGATTACCCTCTTTTGGTGGATAACCTCAAGCCGATCGGCAAGGACTCGCCGAAGATTTGACCTTGATCGCTGGTTTGCAACGGGGAAATTTCTTGGACAATTTGTCGATAATTTTCAGGCAGTTGGGGGAATTTTTCGAGGGTATGGATCACACGGCTTCGGACCTCATCATCTAAATCCAAAGCGCGTTGACCCGTCCGCCGAGCCAGCGATGCCACACAGAATCCCCAATTTTTCAGGTCGGTCTCCTGTGTTGGCGGGCGTTCCAACATCTCTTCGATCCAATGGGTAACCAAATTGGGATGAAGGACCAAATTCAAAGGACCATACAACAAAGCTCGCGCACCAATTCGAGCTAAGCTCCAGTAGACATAA
The DNA here is from genome assembly GCA_026419115.1 of Gemmataceae bacterium. Classification (GTDB taxonomy): domain Bacteria; phylum Planctomycetota; class Planctomycetia; order Gemmatales; family Gemmataceae; genus SKW135. Next base: position 7,817 of record JAOAAA010000006.1, on the reverse strand, counting down.
TTCGGGATGGGATCGCGTTTGGTTTGGTGGAGCAGAGCATCGCCGAGTTGCTGTTTGGTTTTCAAATCGATCCGTTCTAAACTCCCTGCCAAACGCCACATTTCCGCATATTCATTCGCAGGGGGTTTAGCGATGTTCTTTCCTTTCGGGGGCAGAAGGATCGGTCGCAAGCGAGACATGAGCGTATTTTGAATGGACGAGGCCAACCCGCCGGAAACCCGTCGCCAGAGAATCCATAACTCGGCCCCTCCCTCTAACCCTCCCTTCCCGAGGGTATTGAGAGTTTTCCACAGTTGATCGACCCGATACCGATCGAGCGAGTCCCCAAAACCGGGCCTTAACAGAAAACCCGCAAGATTATACCATCGGATCAAGTGCTGGGGAGATTTGGTCCGCCCTTCGATAAGCCCTTCTAGTGTTTCCCACAAGCGACGACAGACACTCATAGGCCAAGAATTCCGCGAACTCTCTAAGGACCCTTCCAGCGCTTTGGTAATTTCTTGAGGAGAGACACTCGGGGTTTTGTTACCAAAGGTACGTTCTAATAGTTCGCAGGCCTGTAGAATTTGGCTTTCGGGTAGCACATCGACTAACTGTTGGGTCGAGTCAATTTCCTCATGGGCACCCTCGTCCGTCAGAATATCACGAACATTAAATTCCAGCCGCCAACGATTCTCCCCTTCTTTGGCAACACAGTATAGCTCCAAGGTGCCGATCTCGGTCACCTTCGAGGCCAATTGAACAGGGACCCGTTTATTACCAGCACGTTTCCCGCCTCGGAGGACGGTAAATAACGGGGGAAGTTTGCCGAGTTTCTCGCCTGTCAGTTGGATCAATTGACCTGCTTGGTCGTCCCCCCGCACGGTGGAGGTAAACAAGGGAAACAAGACCGGTTCCCCGAGAGCTAATTCCAAGGTTGGCTCTTTCAACTCAACGGTTTCTCCCTCTTCGGCTCGTCGCGGGAGGACACACAATGCTTGAGCCTTATCCTGCGAGCCGGTCTCAACGGCTATGTAATACGATCGGGGAATCCCTCCGCCGATTCGCTTGCCTCCTGTATGTCGAAGCCAGCCGGAGTAAGCCGCGCCCCAAGCGACGGCCAAATCTAAAGAGGGGCTTGCCAAAATCAGTGGGGACCAATCCGCGCCGTACCAAGGTTTCATCACTTCGATCAATCGTTCGCGGAGCGATTGAGGTTGAAACACGCCACCGTTGAAAAGAATGGCATCGGGTTTTTCATCGGCTTTGAGTTGCTTGCCGAGAAACTGGGCCAAGTGACGGGTCATCGCAGGGTCCGCCACATACGGAAGGCCCATTTCTTGCAGACCGGACCGAGTCTGCGTTGGCATCGAATCGCGGGGAATTTTCGGGAAGAATCCCTCGAAGAGAATTTGCTGAATATCCTCGGGAGTCAGTTGCGTATGGATCGAACCTCCCACAACGGATCGACCACGCCCTTGAATGGTCACGGTCACACTCGTGGGAGCCTTTAACCCTAACAGGGTTTCTTTCGCATTTCGGCAGGCTTGCACCAGCATTCCAAACTGGGCAGCATCTAGCCTGCCTGCTTGGGGGAGCTTTTGTTCTACGGCCTTGGCGAGGGCCAAATCCATGTTATCCCCGCCGAGGAGCAAATGATCGCCGACCGATTCCCGAATAAAAGAAAGTTCCCCGTTCTCTTCACTGGCTTGGATGAGACTAAAGTCGGTGGTTCCCCCCCCCACGTCGACCACAAGGCACCGCATACCGGGTTTCACTTGTCCCACTTCGATCGGGTCGCTCAAGCCCATCCAACAATAAAAAGCCGCCTGCGGCTCTTCCAATAACACGACATTTTTGAGACCCGCAGCCTGTGCTGCTTGTAAGGTCAACGATCTGGCTACATCATCAAACGAGGCCGGCACTGTGAGGGTGACACTTTGATTTTCGATAAAATCCTCGGGATTTTTCGCATGACTGTGGTTCCAAGCGTCGACCATATGTTTCAAATATCGGGTCGATACTTCCAAAGGAGAAAGACGATTCACCTCCGGCGGAGCATTCCAAGGAAGCAACGGGGCCAGTCGATCGACTCCGGTATGACTTAACCACGATTTCGCAGAAGAAATGAGCCGACCCGGAATCTTTGCCCCATGATTACGGGCAAACTCACCTATGACCTCGTGATTATTGGGGTTCCAAGGTAACTGCGTGGAACCCGCAGGAAGATCGTGCTCGCTCGGTAGATAAAGAAAAGAAGGTAACAGCGATCGTTCTGCGATCTGTCCTACCCCGACCAATTGCGGAATAGGGAAGGTTTTGAGACCTAAACGACCCGCCGTGGGTTTATTTCGCAGGTCGATATAAGCAAGGGCACTATTGGTAGTACCAAGGTCGATCCCGATCAGATAACGCATAGTTTTCACGAAAAGCGATGACACTAAAAACGCATTTTATGGAAAGACCCTTCCCCGTTGAAGGGAGCCAAGTTGATCCCAAGGCAAGCGAGCCTTTAGTGAGCGTACCAAGACGATCCCTCAGCCGATTCATCCCTATCAAACACCAATTCGCAGGATGGTTCCTATTTCGATTGTTTCTGAACCTTCAGGGTTAGAAAAAAATGGGCTTGACCAAAGGGACCTTTTTTGCTCAGAATATCATTCGGCACGAAGCCTCTTTGAGATCACAACGAATGGAGTCGATGCGGATGCATTCCGAAAACAAATCTTTCCGCCTCTCTTGCGATGGTTCGACCGCAACAATCACTCTTCTCTCTGCGAATCATTGGGGTCGAGCTTGGTTGACCGATTTACAAAATCTCATTCACTTCCTAGCTCAACAACCTCAATTGGAAGCTCTGATATTCAAAGGGACCTCGGGAGTTTGGAATCCAGAATATCCCCTGCATGAAACCTTGGAATTTTCGCATGAAAGTGAAGCCCTTGCTTATGCTTCGTTCGGTCAACAGGTATTGCAAACTCTAAATAATTTGACCAAACAAATCCCCGTGATTGCCGCCGTGGAAGGGCCGTGTAGCCTTGCGGGGCTTGAGTTAGCCATGGCGTGTTCGCATCGGGTCATGGTGGCCTCTCCGCAAAGTGGGGTTGCCGGTTTAGATCGGGCTTCGGGTATTGTGCCTGCGTGGGGGTTAATATCTCGGGTGGCCCGAAAATTATCTCGAAGAAACTGGGAAATTTGGTCGACGGCTGAGACCATCCTTCCGCGCGAGGCCTTGCGTTTGGGGTTACTCGATCGGGTGTGTGCCTCGGGCCGTTTGGAAATTGAGGTGCGCTCCTTTTGTGATGAATTGATCAGCCAACGAAAACGACCCACCGAAGAAGGTAGAAGTCCTTTTTGGTCTGATTGGTTTGGGAGATTGGTCCATTGGGAAGGAAGCCACCGAACAATCGAAAGAGAAGCGAGCATTCCAAGGATCGAGGAATTTCAACATATTTATTTGTTGGCTCAACGAGATTTGCGCCTTGCCTTGGTGCGAGAAAAACAACTGTTTGCCCAACAAGCCCCGACGAGCGAATATCGAAATGCCCTGCGGATTCAGCACCAACAGCGTGAAATCCCCCGAGTCTATCCTGAACCGATGAATCCCCTGCCGCCGATCCCGAAGAAAATGGGAATCGTCGGGGGGGGGGAAATTGGTTCGAGCTTAGCGCTACATTGGGCCGAACGGGGATGTGAAGTGATCATTCACGAAGCCACTCCCAGCACGGCGGAAAATGCTCAACGCCGTCTGGAAAAGGGGATACAAAATCGCATCGCTCAGAAAAGGTGTACCCCCCTCGAAGGAGAGCGGATTCGTAAAAAGCTCACGGTCACCTCGCAATGGACTGGTTTCGAGAATGTCGATTTTGCTGTGGAAAGTGCTGAGGAAGATGTCGGCGTCAAAAAGAATTTGCTGGCAAAACTCGAAAGTCTACTGCGTCCCCGCGTGCTGATTGCTACAACCAGTACCCATGTGTTGATTGAATCGCTACAAAACGAAATGAATCGCCCCAGTCGCTTTGCAGGTTTTCATCTCATTGCACCACAAAGCGCCCTCGTGGAATTAGTGCGAGGCTCCCAGACCGATTCTGGTACGATCGCTGCTTTAGCGTGGTGGGGACACCATTGGGGTTTTCAGGTCGCGCAAGTGGGGGATCGGGTCGGGCGCTTAGCTTGGCGAGTCCGCATGGCTTACCTTTCCGAGGGAGTCCATCTTGTGGCCGAAGGGCTTGACCCTGCTGCGGTCGATCAGCAAGCACGGCGATTTGGTTTTCGGCGTGGTCCGTTAGAGTGGTGCGATGAACTGGGGTTCGATCGCTTAGCCTTGCAGGCGGAGCAATTTCAACTGGCTTCGGGCGATTATTCATTTGCTCGCAACTTGCTCTTCGAGCGGTTTTTACCCTTTGGCTTTTTAGGCAAACAAAATGGCGAAGGATTTTATCGCTATCGAGGGGATCGCAAACGATACAACGAGATTGCCCGCATGTTAGCTTGGAACGATCTCGATGAAGGCTGTAAACCCTGCTACATCCATCGGGTGGATCAGTCCAACGCCGAGGGATTCCAACGCTTACTTCTTCGGGTGATTAATGAAGCTGCCTCGGGCTTGAGCGAGGAACCAGAAGCCTCACCGTTAACGATCGATGCCGTACTCGTCAAATCACTAGGATTCCCCTCCGCCCAAGGGGGACCTTTACGTTTTGCCGATGATCTTGGCATTCTCGGGATCGTGGATCGCTTAGCATCTTATGCCGAAAGATATGGTTCCCGTCTCTCTCCGTGTGATGAATTACTCCGACGGGCCGAAGCCAGCGAGGGATTTTATGCCCCCATTTCTTCTTCTCAAGAGATTCTCAAACGATCTCAAGCGGCTTAAGCATTCTGGATTCGGAGTGTGGCGAAGGTTCGATCTCTCATCCACAAGGTTCCATCCTTATTGATCATTAATACGCCCGAATCGGTCCATCCCTTTTGCTTGGATCATTCGATAAATTAGCTTAATTGGCCCGCAATGGTTGATTCGCCTGCTTCTGGAAAAAGGTTCGGCATGACTCTCCGCACTTTGGTGATACTCAGTTCTCACGATTATAACTGGGGTCGATTTGCCCAAATCGAGTTTAATCTCATTGCGAAACAATGGGGGATACCTTGGCAGGCGGAATCCTACGCGATTGCTGAGACTCCTGCAAAACCTTTGAAGGGTTCCTGCTCGCCTGAAGTGAAAAAGCGTTTTCAACTCAAACTCCCTGCCACGAGTCCCGAGTTGGTTCGGTTGCCTCGATCTTTCGATCTGACCCAAGCGACCTCGGCTGAGCGGATCGTTGCCCTTTCCGAGAAGGTGCATCGCCCGATTGTGCAAAACCGATTTCCCGAATTGTTGGAGCGGGTGCTGTTTTGGAACATTGAAGAAGGAGCGAACGCTTTTGGTCAAATTTCCTCAGCGGTTTCGGGATTGATTGCTCAGCTTTTGGGGGGGACCGAACAAGGGCCAAGCGAACCAATGGCTGTGGAACCCGTGATCTCCAATAAAAGGAAGGGGACCGTGAAAATCGGTCGCGAGACAAAAGGAAGAAAAGGCAAAGGGGTTACCCTCGTTTGGGAAATCCCGCTCGATGAAACGGGGATTGCCGAACTAGCAAAGGATTTGAAAGCGAAATGTGGTTCGGGGGGAACCGTGAAGGAGGGGGTCATCGAAATACAGGGTGAACATCGCGATCGAATTGCTCAACATCTCCAATCGTTGGGCTATCAGGTCAAACGAGTGGGGGGCTAGCTAGAACCAGTTCAAGATGGGTGGAAGTATCGTCGAGCATGCCCCGTATCGTCAGAGGAAAAGAGCATCAACGATCTGGGGTTGTCACCGCGATATCCACTTGAAACCTGCTCTGAATTCTGATGGGGGTCACTTTAATCGGGCTTCAAATTGAGCTAATCCTTCTTGATAGTGGGCTATCCAGTCGGTTCGGGGAGAAATGGTCCCTTTGAGTTTCACCAAATGAGCCACCGCATCCGAGACGGTAAAAGGTATGTGGATTCCCTTTTCCCGACGGGCTTTTTGCTCGGCCCCTGCAAGGGCCAAAACAGCTGCCCCAAGGGCCGGACCTTCCTCCGATTCCAAACGTTCGACCGAGCGATTCAACACACTGGCCAAAATTTCGAGCATGAGTTCACTTCGGGCAATCCCTCCCGAGACGGTGATGCGAGTGATTTTCTGACCCGCGTTTTCGTGTTCGCGCACCGCCAGCCCAATGATGTATGCCAAGGATTCCAAAGCCGCTCGATAGCGTGTGGCCATATCACTTGGCTCGTGCGGGAACCATTCTACCCGTGGTTTTTCGATCCCAATCGAAGGTTCCGTTAAAACGAATGGCAAAACCGAAACCCCTTGGCAGCGAGGGGGCAGGGCACGGGCAGCGCTTTCGAGTTTGGCCCAATCGGGATTTTTTCCTAGTACACGATCGAGAAATTGTGCCCCGTTGCTGTAACATCGCATCCACAACCAAGGCCCCCAGTTCAATTTCATGGCATCTAGGGTCGAATTGCGTGGCGCCGCAGCAGCCGAGGAGTTCACCACCGCCGAATTTCCTAAAATCACGGCCACATGACCCGAATCGGTTGCCCCCCCCCCCACTAATCCAGCCGCTTGATCGTCTAGGGTTGGATAAATCTCGGGCCGAACCTCTTCGGGCAAATTGCAATCGTAAGCAATCGATTCACTGAGCTGACCCAGAGGAATGGTATAATCGCTATGAATGGTCGGTAGTTGCTGCCAAGCCAAATGCCGATATTCCAAATTCGCAAGGGCTTCGAGCATCTCTTGGCACCAACGATTCTTCTCGAAGTTCATGATGCCTGTCGAAGCAGCAGACGAGATACTCGTGACCGAGAAATTACCGGTTAAATATCCCGCAGCTAAAGGGCCATGCAACAAAATCTTATAGGTATTTAACCATTGGGTATGACTGAGCGTGACTTCGTCCTTGATGAGATGCGACAAAGAGTAGCGCACGGCCCAAGGGCCTCCTAAAAGCTCTTGGACGCGGGCAGCTCCCCCTAATCGTTGCATGCCTAATTTGTGATATTCTGCTAAAGTTTGATCGTTCCAACAAATCGCCCGTCGGATCGGATTCCCCAGTTTGTCGACGCGACCTGCCGAGTGATGCGTTGCAGAAATTCCTCCAGCGACCCAGTCATTCAAACGCCCTTTCTGACGCAGTTGATGGGCCAAAGAACGGGTGGTGGCTCGGGCTTGGCCTTCAAGGAGCATCAGATTTAATTCCGAGACCCCGTCTTCTGTCCAAAGATCGGTTGGAAAGCGGACTTCTGCCAATATTTGCCCCGAAAGGTCAAAGGCCAGTCCTTTGACGGAACCTGTGGAAAAATCCCATCCCGTAATCACCGCTTGTGGTTTGAGACCTTGAATTGGCTCTGCCATGTTCCCTACCTGTAAGAATTCTCCATGCCAAGATAGGCTACGAACTTTTCAGTGAGTGTGAATGATTGGGGGAACCTTGGGTAATGCAAGGGGCAACTCCAATTCGGCTTCATAATCAGGACCCATTAACATTCTTTCTACCTTAAAAAATTATTTCTTAAAAGAGCATCTCGATGGTTTCGCTAGTTCATCTTGGTTGAAGAATAAATGTTCTGAACCCTCTATCTCGAATATTTCGAGAGGGAATAAAGGGTTGATTTAATCTTTCGAATTCACCAAAACAGGTTCATTCTTGTTGACATGGGCTAATTGTTCTGTTAATTTTTAAACTATTAAATTAACTCACTTATTTAATCCGATCATAGCACATGAGTGTATTGTTGTGAAGGTTCAATAAGTAAAC
>JAOAAA010000069.1 GCA_026419115.1 Gemmataceae bacterium | reverse complement strand
GGATGCGCTGACCTATCGCGATCCTTCAGGGAGAAGTTTGGCACCCGTTTTGCCACCCCCTCCGATTGATGGTCCGGATGTTCGGATCGACAAAGCCGAGTTGGCTCGCCGACAAGCCGCCGAAGCCAAATCGCTCGGGGCCGCAGGAATCGTCGATGCCAAAGGGGGGCGTTGGGTATTAGGAACTCAAGGACGTGTGCACCAACTTCTCAGCGCTCATAGCATGGTCAAAATTGAAAAGATTTATGGCACGGTTTTCGAGAATATCCTTGGGGAAAAAATTTCTACGAAACCCGTTCAAATTACCCGTCCTTTTTCTTGGATCGATCGTGAAGGGAACCGAATCGCTAAATAGAAATCCTCAACAAAAGGGGGAATTTATCTAGGTTCCGGATTGAGAGCGTTCCCATTTTGGAAATGTCCTTACCCCCCTTTGACTCCATCCGGCAGAATCAAGCCGAGCCGCTATTGGGTTTTGCGGGGGGGAAATTTCGAATTCCGAGAGGGATAATCCCCGCATGATTCTGACCCGAGGTAGAATCTTCTTCGTGTGAGGATTCGCCCTGTCCGCTGCCATGATTTCCACCGCCATGACTTCCGCAGCATCCCCCCCCCTCATCCCCTTTTTCAAATTCGGCTGCATGAAGTTTGCGTCGCTCCATGCGCTCGGTGCCTTCGGGAACAAGAACGGACTTGGAACCTTGCAGTAAGGCCGAGACCCCACGGGTTTGGGTCGGCTTAATTGTCGGGGGTTTATCTTGAGCTTGGTAACGAACGAGTTGCCCCTCGAAGTTTCTCAGAACAACCGCATCATCGGACATCGAGACCATGTAGTTCGGCATCATCGGAATTTTGCCGCCACCATGAGGGCTATCGACTACATAAGTCGGGATACCCAAGCCGGACATATGACCGCGTAACCCTTCCATAATTTCGAGACCTTTCCAAACCGAAGTCCGAAGGTGTCCTGCCCCAATCACTGGATCGCAATGGAAGATATAATAAGGACGCACCTTGATCCGTAATAAGGCACGGAGCAAACTTCGCATGGTGGCCAAGTCATCATTCACCCCACGCAACAAGACCGAATGATTATTGACTGGCATACCGGCCCGCAACAACGCATTGCAAACTCGTTTGGCCTCGGGGGTCACTTCACGGGGGTGATTGAAATGGGTTTGGATCCAAATTTTACCCGATGCGCTCAGCAGATCGATCAACTCCGGATCGTACAAGCGTTGGGGAAGTGTCACCGGAACCCGTGTCCCGATGCGGATCACATCCACATGAGGGATTCGGGAAAGATTCTCAACAAAGAAACGGAGCTTTGCGATCGGGAGCGTGAGCGGGTCCCCTCCCGAGATAATTACATCGCGAATTTCAGGATGGGCGGCCACATAATCGACCATCCGTTGATCATCCCGACTGACGGCATCCCATCCCCCGCGTACCATGGTTGCACGTTTGCGGGTGCAGAAACGGCAATACATACTGCAAACATGGGTGGTCACAAGCAAAGCCCGATCCGGATACCGGTGGGTTAATCCCCGAACTGGTGAATCCAAATCTTCTTCCAAGGGGTCTTCCAGTTCGTATCCAGAAGGATTCTCTGCTTCTAAGGGAGAAGGGACAGACTGGATTCGGATCGGATCTTCAGGATCATCAGGATTGATCAGAGAGAAGTAGTAGGGGGGAATGGCCAGTTTGTACTCGCCTTCTAACCGACCTAATGCCTCGATCTCTGCATCCGTGAAACTCAAAAGATGCCGTAATTGCCGGACCGAGCGGATGGAGTTTTGCGATTGCCATCGCCAGTCGTCCCATTGGGATTGGGGAACATTGGCCCATAAAGGATGACGACGAGGTGAACTCGGTGGCTCATCATCGTCGTAGCCGCCGGATCGCACAGGATCCATATTCAAGGGGCGGGCTTCCGATTCACTCATAAAGGTGCTGTTGACCTCCGGTCGAACTGTTCAAGTTTTTAGAATCGTCGTGACTCTTCTTGAACACATCATTTGTTGCATCAACCACTCTCGATGCAACCCATTTAATCGGATATAGTAACTCTCTTTACTAAAAACACAAGCTCTAACCTTCCTATTTCTGCATCTTCCCTCAAAGTTTCTGTCTTAAGAGGCGATACCTTCGGCAAGATTGAACTCAGAAAACAACCTAGCTCGAAAAAATTTCATCTCCAAACTGGGTTGATTACTCGACCTTTCGACAGCTTCGAGAACTTTCTTGATTGTCTTTGAAATGAATCGAAAGAATCGTTGCTTCCACTGTTCGATTCTGTCAGTTGGATCGAATGAAAGGGAATTGAACCGCAGCTAATCAAACGGAGATACCGTCATTAGAGAAGGAGGTTGAACACTCGATCGGGAGACGGGAGTAACCATTTTCTCCCTGACTTCACGTCCTCCCTGAGTTCTCGGCCTTGTCAGTAGAGAAGGAGGTTGAATACTTCGTTGGGAAGGAAACCAAGCCCAAACTCAATGGAATTCAATCAGGGTTTGCGTGCGAAGAATGCTCCCTTCGATAGGATAGGTGTGGAAGGTGTTGATGATGATTCGTCCGCGTATCCCCTCTGCGGTGATGAGTCCGATTGGGGGCGGCAAAAGTCGATTGGGGGAAGCAAAGCGGTAGAACAAACCCCGTTTCTTGCTTTCGTCGATCAATTCGTTTTGAAGATATTCAAAAAGGAAATCACTCACCGTTTCGACACGAGCTTCGGTTTCCCAATGGAGAAACGGGTAAGGGGACAGGTTTTTTTGTAGCGGGTAACGGATTCTTCCCCAAGCTAAACGACCATGTTTCGGGGCAGGCCAATCTCGTTTGACGATCGCTTCAGTCACACAGTACTCCCCCTGATGCCAACGGATCACATGCCCATCCGACGTGATGTGAAAATCTAAATTGCAATCATCCAACGAGAGGTATCGAGAGGTGGTGGGTTGAAATAGCTCTGGGTGCAGGGCACCCTGCAAGCAAAAGAGTGAAAGCTCGGCAATCGGTGGTCGGACCATGTGCATGAGAAATTCAGCCCATTTGGGGGAGTGTGTATTTAAACCCAAGCGGGATACTCTTTATTGTATTTGATTCGGTCAAGCAAAGGGCGGGCATGCTTTCCTCTTCGATTTCGATTTGTATCATAGCTTCACTTTCATCTCGAAATTTTTTAGGCCCGATAGAAAACCTATGTCGATTCGACTTGCTCGTTTAGCCCGCGCTCAATTTCCTGCCTTGGCTCGCTTGCATCATGGACGTCCCTTGATTTTCTTTGATGGTCCTGCGGGAAGCCAAGTTCCCTATCGGGTCATCGCTGCCATCAGTAATTATTACCTGAAGCATAACGCCAATCATGGGGGCGCGTTTATCACCAGTCAAGAAAGCGATGCCTCGACCGATCAGGCTCGTCAGGCTTGTGCTGATCTTCTTGGTTCTAACGACCCCAACGAGATTATCTTTGGCGCGAACATGACCACTTTAACGTTTGCTCTGTCGCGGGCCATTGCTCAAACATGGAAAGCCGGTGATGAGATCATAGTTTCGCGGCTCGATCATGATGCGAACGTGACTCCTTGGGTGCGTGCCGCCGAAGAACGAGGCGTAGTGGTTCGACATATCGAAATCGATCCGGTCGATTGCACATTGAACCTAGAAAGTTTTCATCGCTGCCTGACCGACCGAACCAAACTGTTGGCCGTCGGTTGTGTTTCTAATGCCGTTGGTACGCGAAACCCCTTTCGCGAAATGATTGCCTCGGCCAAACAGGTGGGGGCTTGGGTCTTTCTCGATGCGGTTCACCATGCGCCGCATTTGGCCATGGACGTTTCCGCATGGGGGGCCGACTTCGTTTGTTGCTCGGCTTACAAATTCTTCGGTCCGCATGTGGGGATTCTTTGGGGGAAACGAGAACATCTGGAAACCCTACGCCCTTATAAAGTTCGACCCTGTCCCGAAACTCTTCCCGATCGTTGGATGACCGGTACACAAAATTTCGCTGCCATTGCCGGCGTGGCCGCTGCGATCGATTATCTCAGCGATATTGGGGCTTCATTTGGTGAAACGGGGAGTCGTCGCCAGCGATTATGGAAGGCCTTTGAAGCCATTGAGGATTACGAAAAGCAGTTGAGCCAATATCTTCTCCAAACGATCGCTCAAGCAGGACCCTTTTGGATTTACGGCATTACCGAACCCTCTCGATTGCAGCAACGGGTCCCGACAATTTCCTTCACTAGCCGAACCAAAAGCCCCAAAGAGATTGTGCAAGGATTAGCCGAACGGGGCATTTGTGCTTGGGCCGGTAACTTCTACGCACTTCCCCTCACCGAAGCCCTGCAAGTCGAACCTCAGGGCTTGGTTCGTATTGGTGCTTTACACTACAACACTTTTGAAGAAATCGAAATGTTTGGGAAAGCCCTTAAGGAATTAGCTTGAGGACTAACCTTCCTTATCTCTCTTCTGATTTGCTGTGGGTCGAGTTTTCACCTCTTCTTTTGAGGCCATTTTTCTTATGTTGAAAGCAACGACGTTTTTCCAAACGGTAACGATAAAACGGAGTCATCCTCATGCGAATGTTTTTGCTCGGTGCTTTCGTGCTTCTGATTCCTTGGCTCAGTTCTGCCCAAGCACCAAACCAAACTGAACTTCTGGTCGATAATCTGAAGGAACCCTTTGGGGTAACCTTCCTCAACGGCGAAGCGATTTTTGTCGAATATGGTGGGCACAAGGTTCGCAAAATCGATTCTAAAGGTGCGGTTGTCGATCTGGCGGGCAACGGCAAAAAAGGCTACACCGATGGCAAAAACTCCGAAGCCAGCTTTAACCAACCGCACAACTTGGCGGTCGGACCCGATGGCAAAATTTATATTGCCGATACCTCCAATCATGCGGTTCGTGTGGTTGATACCAAATCGGGTTTGACTTCTACCTTGGCCGGCAACGGAACCAAAGGCTTTGCCGGTGACGGAGGTCCCGCGAAAGAAGCCCAGTTCGATCAGGCCTATCATGTGGCGCTCGATCCGAAGGGAGAAAATCTGTATGTTTGCGATTTAGGAAATCGTCGCATCCGTGTGATCGATTTGGCCAAGGGGACTATCCGTACAGTGGCAGGTAATGGCGAAAAAGGAGTGCCCAAAGATGGGGAACTTGCGGAGAAATCCCCGTTAGTCGATCCACGCGCCGTGGAAGTCGATTCGACGGGGCGAATCTGGATTTTAGAAAGGGGGGGCCATGCTCTGCGTGTGGTGGAGAATGGCAAAATTCGCACCGTGGCCGGCACGGGTAAAGCCGGTTTTAGCGGGGATGGTGGCCCAGCTAAAGACGCTATCTTCAACGGACCCAAGTTTATCTCGTTCGATCCCAAGGGGGATATTCTTATCTGCGATACCGAAAATCACTGTGTCCGAAAATACTTTGTTCAAACCGGCAAGATCGAACGGGTCGCCGGCACGGGCAAGAAAGGGAAGGGGGACGCGAAAGGGAATCCTCTGGAGGTCAGTCTGAATCGACCTCATGGAGCGACGATTGGTCCCGACGGTGCGTTGTACATTGCCGATAGTGATAATTCCCGAATCCTTCGAGTGAAGTGAGTGAGGTTCTCGGAAGAGATTCGGCATCCCAATCTCTTCAAGTGAAGTGATTAAGGTGAACGAAGTTTCTAGGCTTCGGTAAATTCCCCATCGACCAAGGCATATTCTCGTTGACAAGCCAAACAAGTGAAATGCAACTGCGTGGGGACCTCCTCGTTAAATCGGCACAGAAGTTGCCCACATTTGCAGACTGCCCCCACCACCCGTGCGGGATTCCCCAAGGCCAAAGCAAAATCGGGAATCGATTTCGTCACGACCGACCCCATTCCGATCATGGCCCAACGTCCAATCACCAAATCGTTACCAATAACACAACCGGCCCCAATGGTGGCCCCTTGTTTCACCAAGGTTGGTAAGGTGTGTTCATCGGGATCGCTGCTGCGGAGTTCTTTGAGGTCGGGGGTCGTGGCTCGGGGAAAGCGATCATTGGTAAAAATCGTTCCCGCCGAGATCATGACCCCGTCTTCGATTGTCACGGCATTACAAATATAAACAAACGAATTGATCTTACAGCGATGGCCGATTTTCACCTCGTAGGCAATGTAGGTTTTCTCACCGATAATACATTGTTCCCCAATCACGGCATCGCGGCGGATGTGAACATTATCCCAAATACTCGACCCCTCACCAATCTGCACACCCGACTCGATCAAAGCCGTAGGGTGAATCCGAACCGGCATAAAAAATCCTCACACAAATGATTTGATGAAGATAGATATTTCAACGATTATTTAATATAGAAATTCGATTAGGAAATAGAAATTCGATCAGGAATCAGTCGTTTCAAAAGAAGATATACCCCCCCCTCTTTCTGTGCGTGAAGATCAATAGACCCAGCGGGCACCATAATCGGAGATGGGACCGACGCGGAACCAGCCACTTTCTCGCAGCGATCGATAGGCTGCTTCAATCACTTGGACCGACGCTTCCGCATCGGCGGGAGAAATCAACAGCGGTTCATGGTCGCGACAAGCCCGAGCAAAATTACCCAAAATATCTCGAAAGGCCTGAATTTTGTCGTAGCCGTTACCGAAAATGGTCCATTCTCGGGCCGAATGGGTTTTATGTCGCGATTGTTTCCAACCCACTTGGGCGGTCCCTTGGGTGCCAAAAACACTCACGAACCAATCGAGTTCTTTATTGATCGACCAAGAAAGATCGACATGCGCTTGAATACCCTTCGTGAAGCGGGCTAACATTCGTGCCGAATCTTCCACGCGAAGTTTTCTGGCCCCCGCATATTCAAGGGCCATCACATCGTGAATCGGGCCGACAAGATAGCGAAGAATATCCACCGAATGCGTTCCGTTATCGATCAATACCCCCCCCCCGCTAATGGTCGGATCGGCATTCCACCGATTCGACATATCCACACGAGAAGTAAAAGCATTTTCAATCAGCAGTATGTCACCTAATACGCCGGAAGCAATCAGGCTTTTTAGGCGAATCATGTCGTAAACATAACGGAACTTGGAAGCCATCGTGATTTGCACGTTAGCTTTCAAGGACGCTTGAATCATGCGTCGGGCCGAATCAATGTTCAGGGCAAACGGTTTTTCACAGAGGATATTTTTCCCGTGTTGAGCAAAGCACAAGGCTAATTCTTCGTGCGTATTCGGCGGAGTACAAATAATAGCGGCGTCGATCTCAGGTCCGCTTTTCAATAGGCTTTGGTGATCGGTGAAAGCAGGGCAGGTCATTCGTTCGGCCAGAGCTTGCGCCGCATCGGCACGGGTATCCACCACGGCACATAATTGGGCATCGCTATGACCTTCAAATGCTTGGACATAGCTTTGAGCAATGCCGCCTGCACCGATTAAGGCAAATTTCACTGGGGGTTTCATCGCAACTCCGATTACGATTTTTTAGTTAAGGTGTTAACACATTCCCGAACTGCGTGAGCTATGTATTCAACATGTTCCTCGGTGTAGCGTTCATTCCAAGGAAGAACCAAAACCCGTTCGAGATAATCAAACGTGCCCGAGAATCGTTCCGCAGAATAATCAACCGCCTCGGGTCGCGCTAAGGTGAAAGGCCAACGACTGTCGCCAAAGGTTTTTTGCTCGCGGAAGATTTGGCAACGGAAGGCCGGTTTTTGAATGTAGCGGGGCGCACTGGCGATGCCCCACTCTTTCAACATTTTGGCTAAGCCAACGGCCCCCCCCTCGATATGGTTCGGATTTACCATCAGGGGATATTTCCACCAAACCGGAGAATTTCGGGGATCGATTTTGGGGGTCTCGATACCGTCGATTCCGGTCAGAAGTTCAGTCAGTTGGGCAGCGCGTTTTTGCCGTGCTTGTACGACCCCTTGGAGTTTCGGCAATTGCCCCAGTGCGACGGCGGCTTGCAATTCGCTCCCGCGATAGTTCGGAGCAATGAAATAATGATCGGGGTTGGGATCGCCGTAGCCCCATGCTTTATTTATGAACAAGTAAACGTGACGGGCCAGCGCTGCATTGTTGGAAATCACAATGCCCCCTTCTCCCGTAGTAATGTGCTTGCCTTGTTGCAGGCTAAAACAACCCAAATCGCCCCATAATCCCACCGGTTTATTCGCATGGGTGGCCAGAAAGGCTTGGGCACAATCTTCAATTATCGGCAGATGATGAGCCTGAGCCAGCGCGTGAATTTCGGTCATCTCACAAGGATTGCCAAACAAGTGCGTGACGATGATCGCCTTGGTGCGAGGGGAAAGCCGTTGGGCAATCGTCTCGGCCGTCACGTTTCCAGTGTGAGGGTCCACATCAGCAAAAACCGGAATGGCCCCTTGATACAGAATCGGGGTGAGTGCCCCCATATCCGTGATCGAAGTTGTAATAATCTCATCGCCCGGATTCGGGTTGATGGCGGCGATTGCACAATGAACGGCAGCGGAACCCGAAGAGCAAAAATGAGCATGATTGGCGCCCAAGGTGTAGGCAAATTCGGCTTCAAACGATTTTCCAAAACGCCCCTTGGTCACCGTCAATGTGCCCGACCGAAGAACTTCAGCCACGAGGGCAATTTCGGCTTCGTCGAAGGTGCGCCCCGTCGCATCTTGATCCGAAGGAAGAGCGAGCGGTTGATTCGGTCGGAAAATCATATTCATGGTGTGATCTCTTGTTGGGGTTGTTGTGTCTGGGGCAACGAGTGTGAGTTTTGGATTCGAGCGGGTGCGTGTGGCTTTCTCTTTTGCATGACGAGACGGGCCATCAGTTTGAGATGCCCCAGAATCGTTCGCAAGGTTTTCATTTTGGATCGGCCGAGCATGCGAACTTCGAGAGTAGCGGGGAACTCCACGATCTTGGAACCTTGGAGGTCGAGTTGGCCCACTAACTCGGCGATACCTAAAAAGTTATTGTGTTTCAAGTCGAGCCGTTCAACGGCCGAACGACGATAAACACGGAAACAACTGGTGTAAGTGTGTAGTTTCTGTTTCAGAATTCGACGATATAACCACGAGGCCGATTTCGACAGCTTTAATCGCCAAGCCGGTACATTACGAACATGACCTTCGGGATGATATGGGGAAGCGGTTACCAAATCGACGTCTGGGGTCAGTTTCGGAATCATCTGTTCGAGCAAGTGCGGATCGTAGGTACAATCGCAATCGATGGAACAGACGATTTCGGTTCGCGCCCGATGAATTCCCGTCCGAATCGCTGCCGCAACGCCAAGGTTTGTCTGATGCCGATACAATTCGTAGCCGGACTTATTGCCAAAGGTTTCTTCAAGACCCTTCCACGTTCCGTCTTTGCTACCATCATCAACCAAAAGATAGGTAATCTGATATTGGTTTGAGAGCCGATCCGAAACGCTTTTGAGAGTATTCGCCAAGTAGGGCAGAATCAATTCCTCGTTGTAGCAAGGCACCACAATCGAAACGGGGGTTCGCTTCTCAAGCGGGTCGCCCGCCACATTTGGAGAAACATCCGGAGGAATCTCGGCAGGGAACCGGCGAGGCTCTAGAGTTTCTAACTGTTGTGGGGGAAGTTGCAGGTAGCGAGCAATGTTTGTGAAAGGATATTTCTGGAACAGGCCATCCAGTCGAGATTCAACCTTGTGTAAATTTCGATAATGTCGCAGTCGTTGGAGTAACCCCCCCCCTGTTAACATGGGTTGATTCGGATCGAGTTCCCAAGCATGGAAGTACATCACCAAAGGGGAATCGTGGTGCTGAATCCATTGTTTCACTTGCGAGCGCGTCCAAAAATAAGGCAACTGCCGGAGATAGTTCCCGCTGGCAATGGGGAAGCGAAAGCCCAGAATCGAGGTGGTAGAAACCGGCACTTCCCAAATCCCGCCCGATGAAGTTTCGTGCCGATAGACGACCTGTCGGAAGGGTTCATCCCGAAAATTTTTTCCCAACGGCACCACGCTCGAATCGTATTGATACCCTGCCTGAGCCAGCACTTCTAATGCCCAGAGGTCTTGGGGACCAAACCACTCATGGGCCACACGGTAACCAAAAACCTTTTGCCGGCTAGCATGTTCAATGGCTTCACGAGAACGGATGGCATCTTCGAGAAACTCCTCTCGGGTCATTTGCCGGATGGAACGATGATAATACCCTTTGCTGGCGAGTTCATGGCCAGCTTCGGCCACTTTCCGGACCAGTTCCGGATAACGATCGGCCACCCACCCCAACACGAAAAAAGTGCCCCGAATTTGATGCCGTTCCAGTAACTCTAAAATCCGTTGCGTATTTTGCTCCAAGCGGGTCTCGAAACGGTACCACTGCTTCTGCTGAATCATTCGGTTGAACGTGCCCACTTGGAAATAATCTTCCAAGGCCACCGTTGCTAAATGGGGCTTAAAGTGCAGTCCGCTTTGGGATTTTTTCGCGTTCATACCGAGACCAGATTCCTTTCTTGGTGGGGTTGCTGAAGATATTGACCAATCGTTTGAACAATCCGCTGTCCCGCATCGCCCTGACCGAATGGATTCTTTCCAACTTGGTTGTGAATCAGTTTCCCTTCATAGGCAAGTTCCAGCAATTTGCCCAAATGTTTGGGGGTAGGAGCCAGTTTGGCAACACCTGCTTGAATGGCCTCGGGTCTTTCCGTCGATTCCCGAAGTACGATCAATGGTTTACCCAAACTGGGGGCTTCTTCTTGGATGCCACCCGAATCGGAAGCAATCAGCCACGATTCACTCAATAAGGCAATGAAATCGGGATAATCCAACGGGGGTAGAAGATGAACCCGCGGGACACCTCCTAAAACGGTGTGGGCGGTTTGTGTGACCGTCGGGTTCGGATGAACAGGGAACAATACGCAAATATCCGGATGTTTCTCGACGAAATTCCGAATCGCTCGAAGATTCCCCTCAAGAATTTTCCCAAAACTCTCCCGTCGATGTGTGGTCAACACCAAACGCTTTTGGTGTTGTGTTTGATCCAGAACCGTTTGTAATAACTCCGACCGACGACCACTTTTCCCAATGTATTCCAAAGCATCGACCACGGGGTTACCCGTCAAAGCAATTTGTTCCTCCGGGATACCCTCTTCGCGAAGGGCTTGCTTGTTGCGCGGGGTCGCCGCAAAATGAAGTTGAGCGATCCGTGAAATCATCCGGCGATTGGCTTCCTCCGGAAACGGACTGTAGAGGTTATCGGTCCGAAGCCCCGCTTCCACATGGCCTACAGGGATTTTGCGTTGAAAGGCCGCAATCGCACCGGCCAAGGCTGTGGTTGTATCGCCCTGAACAAGGACGAGGTCTGCTTGGGTCGATTCTAAAATTGGGTCTAATGCAGCTAGTAATCGCGATGCTAATAAATTCAGGGATTGCCCTGCCTTCATCACTTCTAATTGATGATGAATTTTCTGATTAAATATCGTGATTAAAGGTTCCAACAAGGTGGTGTGTTGACCAGTGCATACCACAATCGATCGATACTGCTTCGGATAAAGATCAAGTTGACGAAGCACCGGCGCGAGTTTAATCAACTCGGGGCGAGTGCCGAAAATCGTGACGATCGTTTTCAGAGACGGTAAAGCCTTGTGCATCATAACCTTGCAAACCAGCCGGAGGAGGACGGATGGCCACACAATCAACCCGATTCGTGGTTATCGTCTCCACATCCTAGAGCATAAAGAACGATTATGCACGATATAAGGGAATTTTGTATTATTTGTTTCATTTTTGTTGTAGTGATTGTACTAATAAATTAAATTCCTTACCGTCTGAACAGAAGATATAGTCCTTGAGGATTTCGGGAATTGGCTCTGTCATGGGGGAGAACTTTTTCCTATCGTTCAAGTGAATGATAGATCGAACGGAAACACCTTGCTCGAATTGGCCTAAAAGAGTGGCACTTCTTCCTTATCGTCCCAACAGAAGATATAGTCCTAGGGTATGGCAGACAAATTGAAAGGGGCCAAAAACCATACAAACAAACCCGTGACCCAAACCAATAGGCGGATCCATTTTGCGGGCCTTGAGAAAGCCGAAAATCCCAAGTAATGCTGCAAAGGGGCCTAGAATCACCCCGAAACTGGGTATCAGGCCGAACAAAAAACATAGGTAGGCACCGACCGCGGGCGGATTCCCGATCGGGAGAAAAGAAAACGGAATCTCGGATTTACGAAGTTTCCGCTTTTTCGGTGTTGGGTTCGAGGTCATCCGGCCTGTTACTCTCCTCCCAGCGAACATCTATAAAATCTTCAAAGTGCCCTTACTTAACAGAGTATTGAATCATGTTGAATCCGTCAGTAAAAGCCATCTATTTTGATGTGGTTGGAACCCTTTTTCATCCCGATCCTTCTGTAAGTGAGGTTTATCTCAATGCGGCTGCCCGTCATGGCGTCGTGATTGGTGAACAGGCCATTCGCACCCGTCTGAAAGAGGCCTACATTCGACAAGAACGGATCGATCATCAAAACCATTGGCTCACCTCGGAGGAACGAGAAAAAGAACGCTGGTACGAGATCATTCGTGAGGTCATGCCAGAGGCGAATCCTACCCTCGTCTTAAGGGAACTTTGGGACTATTTTGCCCAACCGAGCGCATGGCGCTTGGCCGAAGGGGCCGGAGAAGTACTTCGGAGTTTGAGCGAGAAAGGTATAGTCGTCGGTCTGGCCTCGAATTTCGATGCTAGATTAATCGATTTGGCACGAGGATTTCCGGAATTGGCCCCGATTGGAAATCGGATTGTGGTCAGCTCCCTTGTTGGAATCCGAAAACCGGGCAAAGGATTTTTTGATGCCGTGATTCAATCGGCCCAGTTCCCCCCCCACCAGATTGTCCTTGTTGGTGACGATCTACACAATGATATTCATGGTGCGAAAGCTGCCGGCTTAGAGCCAATCCTGTTTGACCCATCGGGACTTTCAATTATTGAACCAAAAATCACAAGCCTATTTGAATTACTGGAATGAATCAGATGTCACGATTGATGTGAGAGGATTCCAATAGAGGATGTCTAGGTTTGATTGAAGGTGGGGGCTGACTAACATCATAAATCGGTGAGAACTTGAAATATCAAGTCGAAAAATATCCTTAGTCAACTTATCCATGCGAAATCCCTTGATGCCTTTTTTCTTGAAGAAAGGTCAAAAAATGTCATAAGACTCATCTGGGAACAGAATCTAATAAGGAAGGGAAATTGGTTTCCGAATTTCGATCCTCAATACGAAAAACCGATATCCCTAAAAAAAGAACAACGGACCTTGCATGAATTCACAAGGAGAAAACAATCGTTTTTATCGACCTAATAAAATCCTCAACACCCCTAGGTACGGGGAGGGAAAATGAGGTTCCGATTTAGTTTAGGAAGAACTTAAAGTGACGTCAGCGAGAGATAATAATGAGTGACCTTTTTACGAATGAATTTAAAAATATGACCGGTTATGCGCCATTTCGATGGCAAAGGGCTTTATATGAGGACTGGTTTCAAATCGGTAAAATTCCCAAGTCGTGTCATATCCCAACAGGGCTTGGTAAAACCTCGGTGATTGCTATTTGGTTGATTGCATTAGCCAATAATCATAAGGTACCTCGTCGATTAGTTTATGTCGTGAATCGTCGGACTGTGGTGGATCAAACTACTGACGAAGTTCAAAAATATGCAACTCGATTACCGAAGAATCTACCATCTTTGGCGATTAGTACCCTTCGTGGTCAATTTGCCGATAATCGCCAATGGTCGGCGGACCCCTCGGTTCCTGCCGTGATTTGCGGTACGGTCGATATGATTGGGAGTCGCCTTTTATTCAGTGGGTACGGACTTGGCTTTAAAAGTCGTCCCTTGCATGCAGGGTTTCTCGGTCAGGATGTTTTGTTGGTACACGATGAGGCTCATCTAGAGCCGGCGTTCCAAAAACTGATCGAAGAAATCTCAAATGAACAGAATCGAGCTAAGGACCTGTTCCCAATTCAGGTGATGGAATTAACTGCCACTTCTCGATCTGGACAATCGGAGACCTTTGAATTAACTCATGAGGATTTTTTAGATCCTATTGTAGAGAAACGGGTCAAAGCATCGAAGAACTTGAAATTACACTCAGTGGAAAAAGCTAAGGTAACGGATACTATTGCGGAATTAGCGAGACAATATGAGGCCACTCCATCGAGTGTAATTATCTTTTTGCGTAGTGTCAATGATGTCAAAAAAGTCATGAAAAAACTACCGGCTGCCCGAACCACCCAATTAACCGGTACGATGCGAGGATATGAACGTGACAAATTGATTCAAAATCCCATTTTCCAAAGATTTTTGCCTCATGCACCCAAAGGAGAAAATACGGTCTATCTGGTGTGTACCAGTGCAGGGGAAGTCGGTGTAAATATCTCGGCCGATCATCTCGTTTCTGATTTATCGACGTTTGAGAGCATGACCCAACGATTTGGTCGAGTGAATCGTTTTGGTGACAATCCCAATTCTGAAATTCATGTTGTTTACTCCAATGAAATCATGGAAGTAAAAGAGGAAGAGGGAATCGAAGCTCGTCTCAAGTTAACGCTGGAACTTCTCACACAATTAAATGGATCGGCCAGCCCCTATCAATTGAATCAACTCGATCCTAAAAAAAGGCTTCTCGCATTTGCACCACAACCCGAGATTTTTCCTGTTACAGATGTTTTATTGGATCGTTGGGTATTAACGACCATAACTGAAGAGATGCCCGGGCGCCCCGATGTGGAACCCTTTTTGCATGGTAAACAAGAGGATTCGATACCAGAAACCACCGTTGTTTGGCGTCAAGAGGTTGAGGAATTACCAATTCTTTTGGGGGCGGACTATTCAGTTAAAGAGGTTGAGAAAATCGCACTCGAAATACTCGAGGAGTATTCCTTGAAACCTCAGGAACTATTGAAAGATATTACCACACGGGTATTTGATTGGATAAAAAAGATAGCCGTGCGAAGTAACAATACCCCTGTTTGGGTGGTTTCACAGCAAGGGCAAATTCGTGTGACCACATTAGAAGAAATATCACAAGATGAAAAAGAGAATTTTTATTACAAAACATTGATACTTCCCCCCAGCATCGGGGGTCTATCTTCAGAAGGTTTATTAGATGAAGATGTAACCCAAACAGTGATTGACGTTGCCGATGAGATTCATCCCTCGGTGCAAGGGATACAGGAGAGAAAACGTGTTTGGGATAAAGATGAAATTCCCGAGGGAATGAAAGTAATTTTTGAATTCCGTCAAAGGATTGCAGAGGGGGACGAAGAAACGCAACCTCGCATCTGGTACTGGTGTGAACAGCCTTATCAGGTTTTCGTTCCCAATGCGAAAAGCCGTAGGATTTATTCGTTGTGCGAACATCTGAATGATTCCAAAATCATTGCCGAGGGAATTGTAAATCGTTTGGGATTACCCAAAGATTTGGCGCAAGCGATTGTGATCGCTGCTCAATTTCATGATTTAGGCAAAGCACGTAAGTTATGGCAACGTGGAATTGGGAATAGTGAGTATCCCGAAGGTCAAGCATGGGCCAAATCGAACCGCAGGATTGCGATCCAAGAAAATCATCATTATCGTCATGAATTTGGCTCACTCTTAGATATTCGATTGAAGGAAGAATTTATCAAATTAAGTGACGAGATGAAAGATTTAGTTTTGCATCTGATTGCAGCCCATCATGGACGTGCGAGACCTCATTTCCCTGAAGAGGAGGCTTATGACCCTGAAGCAAGGGAAGATTTAACGGATTTTATTGTGAACATTCCTAAACGATTTGCAAAATTACAAAGTAAATATGGTCGCTGGGGACTGGCCTATTTGGAATCTATTGTGAGAGCAACCGATATTAAAGCCTCGCGACTTGCGGAAGAGGAACCAAAATCATGAATAATATCAAACCTGATATTGAAGTGGATGTAATGGTTAAAAATCCAGGGCAGTACTTTGCCTGTTGTGGATTATTTGAATTGGCGAATCGTTTATGGCCTGAGAGTGAGGCTTGGTTTACCAAATCGAGTTTTTGTATTCGTTGTGGGCATACTCTTGGGGAGTTAATTCATCAATTTGTGTCGGCCCCGTTGAAGCAACTCAATCTGGATGACAATACAAGCTCACCGATCGAGATTGGTGAACCCTTTGGTGCATTTCGTTTGGATTGGTGGTTGGATGAATTTGCGGGGGGTAAAGAACTTAAGGTCTGGGCAGGTACCATGGAGAGTTGCCGTATTGCGTTAGCCATGCAAGATGCCATGCGCAAGAATCCCTTATTCAAAACCGCTGAGATTTTGAATGTCGGTGTTGTGGTTTATGATCCGCAAGACCCACAGAAAAAGGTCGAGCCTTATTATTTCGATGCCAGACGTTGTCCGAATGCACATTCGCGAGATGTTGGATTTTCAACGAATGATTTGGGCATGACTTCGATAGCGCATCCTGCTGTCGAATTATTATGTCTTGTCGGCCTACAAAGATGTCGGCCGGCACCGACCAACGAAAGACGAATTTTTGATTATTTCACTTGGCAAGAACCTTTGCCAATCTCAATCGTTCCTGCCGTTGTTGCTGGGCAGATTCCGTTGCCCTTACTTGAAGGATATCGATTTGAAAATTGGTATCGGACGGGCCAGAAAAAACATAAAGCATTCCGTTATGCAAACCTAATTTTTTAAGGAGTTTCACGATGAGTTTAACACAATTCGACCATTATTTGAAAATGGATGGTCCCGCAGCGATTGTTCTGCGAGAGTCGTTGATGCCCGTGGAAGGGAAGGATGGGGTCCTTTTCCCCGCCACCTATGCCGAGGGGCCGGGCTTTCCTTCCGGCTACAACATCGATTCGTTTTCCGATGGAACCAATGTTTGCTTAGTCGATAGCATTGGTTCTCAAGCAAACCGAATTGAACCGATCTTTGCACTCGAGAAGTACAAACACCTGATCCCACAAGTTGTTGTGGTTGCAGGTGAAAAAGAAATCAATTTGGTCGAAGCGGGCCATCGCGCAGGGGATGCGATTGTGCGATGTTCTTCACTTCAAGATGATTTGCAAAAAGCATTCAAATCGATTTTAGCAGGCGATGCCAAACCCATGGCAAAAATTGCTCCGACCTCGTTAGTGTTTGGAGTTTGGGATTCACGCGATACTCAAGCGAAACTTCCGAGACTATTGGCATCGACAATTCGTGCCTTCAATGTCAAATCGTTACGTCGATCGGCACAGTATAACCCCGCAACCGAGTATGTTCGGGATGGACTTCTGGAAGAGCCTACAGAAAAATCGGTCAAAGATTCTTATGCCGAACGAGGATTCATTCATGTTCCAGCAACCGGTTCACATGGTGGGGTGATTGCACAAGGGGGAGTTAGACGAGATGCCACTTTAGGTTTAGCGGCTTTGCGATTACTTCAGGTGATGAATAATGCAGAGCAAACTTTATCCTTACAGCGGTACATTCTTGGTTTAGCCTTAGTGGGCTTCACTTACAATCCTTCGACCTATTTACGACAAGGTTGCATGTTGGTTTTAGACCCGTCCACGCCACGGGAATTTGTCGAGGTCTACCCGAATGGCGAACGCAAGGTTTGTCAATTGACCCATGAGATGGCTTTGGAGTTTGCAACAGAAGCGGCGAAGGCCTTTGGTGTGGGACCTAATCTGAAGGTGAACTTTGATAAAGAACGAGCCAAACGAGATGTTTCTGGCGAAGGCAAAGAGAAAAAGCCTAAAAAATCGAAAAAGGAAACTTCGGTCAAGCAAGGAGATCAATAATGCCCAGTTATTTATGTTTTACGATTCG
Source organism: Gemmataceae bacterium (assembly GCA_026419115.1). GTDB lineage: Bacteria > Planctomycetota > Planctomycetia > Gemmatales > Gemmataceae > SKW135. The sequence goes on along the minus strand of JAOAAA010000069.1, from coordinate 4,197 downwards.
TTTTCTGCAACCGTTCAGCCATGGACGGGGCGAGGATGGAACTCCCGAATGGCCTCCTTCGCCCTTTCGGTTGTTTCAAGCCCTCGTTAGCGCTAGTGCTGCTCGCTGGAACGAACGGATACAGTTAGCTTACGCTGTGCCCGCTTTGACTTGGCTTGAGTCGCTGCCCCCCCCCCGAATTCTCTGCTCCTTGGCAGAAACCACTCGGGGCTATCGGCTCTATGTGCCCGATAACGTGGGGGATAAAGTGGCCAGCTCTTGGTCGGGGGGACGCTCTGCCAGCATCGCCGATTACCGCACCGAAAAAGATGTCCGTGCCAAGCGTCTTTCAGGGCAGGTCGTCCGCTATCTGTTTCCCGTTGCTCCGAATCTCCCCGAGATCGAATCGCATTTGCCCACGCTTCGTTCCGCTGCCGAATCGATCACCCATCTCGGCTGGGGAATTGATATGGTTGTTGGATATGCTGAAATCGTCTCCGAGTCAGACGTTGAAAAATTGGAAGGGGAAACTTGGTTGCCTACTTCAGATCAGCAGGGCACTGCTTTGCGCGTCTGTATTTCTGGCTCTCTTCAAGACCTTATGAAAAAGCATGAAGGGGTTCTGCATCGGTTAGCTGCCGAAGAGTTTCGACCCGTCACACCTTTATCTTGTTTCGATGTGATTAATTATCGTCCAAAAACTCAGGACGTTGTAAAACCGTTTGTCACATTTGATTTGTTGAAACCCGATGGGAGTGGCTATCGAATTTTTAACACCCAACGACAATTTCATATTGTCAGTGGATTGGTTCGCCATGCTACTTCAGAGGTTTGTCGAAATTGGCCTTATGGTGAGATTGGCAGTTTTATTCATGGGCACGATTCTCATCAGGAAGGGCGACCTCTGAAAGGGGAGGGGGCTGATAATCGCTTTATGTTTTTACCTTTACCTTCCATTGAACACCGTCCCGATTCACCGGAAACGGTCACTGATATTCGCCGAGTGATGATTTGCACGACGCCCCCTTTCCGAGATCGGATTGACTGGATTCGCCGACGACTTTCTGGCCATCCCCTGATTTCCGAATCCAACGTCGAGGTGGCCGAATTGAGTTTCGCTCAACCCAAAAACTATGTCATTCAAAAATATGTTAAATCTGCATCAATTTGGTCCACTGTGATACCTGTCACCTTGCCGGGATACGATGACCGCAATCCAGAGAAAACGGAAAAATTGTTGCAGAAATCGTTACTTCAAGCAGGAATATCGCAAGAGCTTGTTCAAACAGCTGAATTCGAGTGGCGCCCTGTGGGCTTTCGTGCAGGATGTGATTTGGCCTACCGTTACGATCATCCGAAGGAAATTCGCGGCCCACGCTACCATGTTCGTATCAAATTTGCTCGATCGATTTGCGGTCCTTTGGCGATTGGAGCAGGACGATATCGAGGGTGTGGATTATTTGCCGCACAGGATTAACATGATTTTTTCTAACCAAGGATTGGGAGGAATTTTATTCTCAACGGATCAGGTGGAATACTCATATGGACCCACTCAATTCGCTCACACAAGCCACTTGTCCCGATTTTATTCCTGCACGGATGTTGAATGAATTTACCTATTGTCCCCGATTGGGCTACCTCGAATTTTCTCAGGGAGAATTTGCTCATAATACGGACACTCTTCAAGGGCGGTTAGGGCATCGTCGCGTTGATAAAAAAGATCGTCGGCCTATATCAAGTCCAATTAATAATCCAAACGATACCTCTGCGGAAGATACTCCTTTTTCTCCACCTGTCTCCAATGAAATTTCTAATACGAATTCCTCCTCAAATGATTCTTCACAGAATGATTCTTCACGTTCTTCCCATCGTTATAATGAGAAAAATAATTCACAACTCGATTCCGATCCAGTTTTACAGTCTGAAAATTCCACTCAAGAAAGTAATAAAATTCATTCCCGATCTGTGATGTTATCTTCTGTCGAAGAAGGGATTATTGCTGTGATTGATATTCTCGAAATCGAGGGGAATATCGCAACTCCAGTGGATTATAAAAAAGGAAAAACTCCTAGAAATTCTGAAAAATCTTTTGAGCCTGAAAGAGTGCAATTGTGTGCCCAAGGCCTAGTTTTACGAAGTGCAGGTTACCAGTGTGATCGAGGGATTATTTACTACATTGAATCGAAAGAAAAGGTCGAAATTTTATTCGATGATTTTCTCATCGAACGAACTCGTGAATTAGTCCATCAGTTCAAACAAGTGTTAAATTCTGGGAAAATTCCATTGCCTTTGGTTGATAGTCCCAAATGTCCCCGTTGTTCGTTAGTTGGGATATGCCTTCCCGATGAAATTAACTTACTGAATGATTCGGACAAACAACCTAAAATTTTGACACCAAATGATCCCCCCGAATCAGAAGTCGATCCCGATATTCGGCGGCTGATTCCCGCCCGTGATGATGCCCTTCCTTTATATGTGATTAAACAAGGAGCGATTATTTCTAAATCCGGTGAGCGGCTTGTTATTAAATATCAAGGAGAAAAGATCGATGAAGAAAAATTTCATAACATTTCTCAGGTTGGGATATTTGGTTATGCTCAAATCACGGCACAGGCCCTCACGGCTTGCGTGAGCCAAGATATACCTATTTGTTATTTTTCTACAGGAGGATATTTTAAGTCCATCACTCATGGTCTATCTCATAAAAATGTGGAATTGCGGATTTTACAGTATCATCATTCCTTTGATAAAACTCAGTCTCTCCCTTTAGCTCGGCAATTTATCTATGGAAAAATTATGAATTGTCGAACTCAATTGAGACGAAATCTTCGCGAAAATACCGAGCAAATTCTCGCAAGAATGAGTACTCTAGCAAATTCTGCATTAACTGCCGAATCAGATGAATCTCTTTTAGGTATTGAAGGGACTGCCGCCAGACTTTATTTTGAGAAATTTGCCTCACTTGTGCGCAGTCATGATTCATTTAAGTTTGAGGAGCGAAATCGTCGTCCCCCACGCGATCCCGTCAATGCTCTCCTTTCGTATCTTTATTCATTACTCACGAAGGAATTTACGGTGACTTTGTTTGCCGTCGGGTTTGATCCCATGCTTGGGTTTCTCCATAGACCCCGTTATGGCAGACCCGCATTAGCATTAGATATTGCAGAGGAATTTCGTCCCATTGTTGCCGATTCTGTTGCTATGACCTTAATTAACACTGGGGAAATTCGAGAGACCGATTTTATTCAAAGAGCCGGTGCCTGTACCCTTACCGATAGTGGAAAAAAAATAGTTCTTCATGCCTATGAAAGACGGTTGGACACTTTGATTACACACCCTATATTTAAATATAAGCTTTCTTATCGAAGAATTTTTGAAGTTCAGTGCCGATTGTTGGCTCGAACTCTTTTAGGAGAAATCGAAAAATATCCTAATTTTCTCACAAGATAAAATTATTTGTTATTATTTGTTATGAGAAATTCATTCATAATTTCCTATGATATTAGTCATCCAAAACGATGGCGTCGGGTCTATCGAATTTTGATGGGCGTAGGCGACCCAATACAATTTTCTGTGTTTCGCTGTGAATTAAGTCGTTCCGAAAAGGTCATTTTGCTTGAAAAACTCTATCCCGAATTGAATCAAAACGAAGATCGGGTCTTGGTAGTGGACTTGGGGCCAGCCAACTCGGATTGTACCGAAGATCGAGTGGAGTGTTGGGGCAAGCCCCTCAGCCAAATGCCCGAACGAAAGGCAAAAATCGTCTAAAGAATAACCCGCCCTAATTTGGATCGAAAGAATGGGCACTTTTGGGAGACTCGATCGATTTCAGCACATTTTTTTCGACTTCAATAGACACATTCTTGGCAACCGTTCTTGATCCAGTGCCGATGCCGGATATACTATAACGAGAGGGTAGGTGGTGTAAAAATCGCCTAACCCGCTCGAAAGATGTAAGTTCTTTGAAATCCCAATCTTATGGCATGACCAACTGAAAGGTCCTCTGCATGATCTTTGACAATTGATGACTCGCTCGAAAAGCCCTATGTATGTTACCTAGAATTAAGCACTTAAGAAGAATGTGATTTCCATGCTTGAATGAGCATGGCCGAATTGAAGCCCCCCGCTTGGCATGGCTTCGGCAGGCAATTGCCGAATTTCCATGCTTGAATGAGCATGGCCGAATTGAAGCAACAAATCCATCGCGGAAGAAATGCG
>JAOAAA010000068.1 GCA_026419115.1 Gemmataceae bacterium | reverse complement strand
GCTAAGGCCATCGAGTGTTTGGATTCTTCATACCCCCAATTGGCGTAGAACCAAGCTCGTCCTTTGCTGGGTCGGACCATCGGCAAAATTTTGGCGTTGTAATCGGGCAAATACAATTCGACCGCACAAAAGGTCTCAACTACATCCGCTATGGCAGGGTTCAGATTGGGATTACATTCGTTCCACGGAATATCTTCCGAGACGTTCCAACGACGTCGTTTCTCGGCAAGATCAAAGAAATCTCGGTAGATTTTCCACAAACGTGGTTCAATCTCCGGTACGATTATCGCGATCGATTCGTCCATTTCTTTGTTCTAACTCCTACGAACACACGTTGATCTTCCCTAATCAACACAACATACCAAATCGTTTTTATACGATTTTTTGAGCTTCAGAAAATATCCTCAGGGGGAGTTTTCTCGACTTCTGATCCGGCCAAAAACTCCATTTTTATCGGTCATTTGTAACGACAAGCCTAGTTCCCCTGCGTTGTCACTTTCATCAGGACTGATTGCTTGGCCTTTTGTCAAGATTGCCGGTCTTGTGGTTGGCTATTTCTTCGCAATTTTACCTGCCCGCGCTGCGTCCTAAAATTCTCGTGGGCTCTTCGCCCACCACGGGGTTTTTCGAGAATTGGCTGCGAACTTCGACACGAATTCGCGTATCGCCTGTGGCAATCGGCTCGACATCGATCAAGAAGACTTCTTCCTTTCCGACCCCCACTCCATCCAAGGTTGGAAACACGACTCGATTCCCCTCAACGGTTGCCTTGCCCGAAGGACCAACGGCACGGATGATCTTCATCTGCCTTGGAACATCCGCGACCACATCGACTCCATTAGCAACAAGCGTGCCACCATTACGGACCCGAATGCTATACGTCATGGGACGGTTGAGTTCCGCAGGGTCAGCCGAATCTCGGATGCTCAATTGCAACGAAGGCAACCCCAGCACTTCAACGGCTCCTTCGGCCTTGACATCTTGCCCCAACGGTTTAACCAAAGAAACGGTGCGGATGCCCCCATTGCGTTCTTGGAGAGGGTCCCCCGTAGCTCGGGCTACTAAAACCGCTTTACTGGTTGGTTTTTCACAAACCCCCGTCACCGTCAAGGCGCGCTCGGCTTGTGCGGGCGCTGTGCCCAAATTCCATTCCACGCTACTGCCCAGCAATTTCCCCTCATCGCTGGCCGATTTGAAACTCACACCCGCAGGGAGATCCGCTCGAACCACCAATCCGCCCACTTGAGTTTGGCCTGTATTGCGAACGATGACACTCCAAGTGACCTCTTGCCCCACATAGGCTAACCGAGGAGGAAGAACCTGAACTTCCAGACCAGTTTCCTGCACTTCAACGATTGCAGAACGCGGAGTCGCATTTCCCGCATTGGCGGAACTGGCGCCCGCCTGAATGACTCGTTTCCCCCCTTTGATGGCCGTGGCAGGGATTTCGATCGTCTTAGATTGACCCGGTTCCAATTTTTCCAAGGGCGTATCGACGATATTTTTCTCCCCCCGAATTTGCCAGCCATCATCGAACTTCAGCCGGACCATAATGTTTTCGACGACCCCATCACCTGGATTAGTTAAGACCACTTTGGCCGGAATCGCTTCACCAATCACCGCCGAGGGAGGGGTTTCTAAAGCTAGTTGTAATTTGGCCTCGGTAATTCGAGTACTGGTTGAATGGCTCGCCTTCAAACCATCACTAGAACGAACCTCTGCCGAGAAATCCGTTGTTCCTAATCGAGTGGGCTTGAAAATCACTTGAAGGTTCTGCTGACGATTCCCCGAAAGTGGATTCAGTGACCAAATCATCGTATTCCGATCAAACGCAGCCGGTGGTTCGGTTTTGACCACTTCCAAACCAGCCGGTATCGGGGCATTGACCAAAATCGGGGCCGTTTCCACCGGACTAGTGTTCGCGATCGAATAAAACACTGAAAATTCTTGGGTCAACGATTGCGTGGCCGGTGCCTTGATGTTCATGACCAATTGAGGAGCCTGCCAGATCACTTTGGTTTTGTAATTGGAAATGGTAAGAAACTCCCCCGGCTTCTCAGGATCGGGCTTGAGAACCTCGACCAAGACCGTGTTGGTCCCTGCCGTATCCGCAGTTTGTGTCAGCTTGACTCGGGCAATTCCATCCGCTGCGGTCACAGCTGTTGCTTCTCGACTTTGGCCCGTGCGGGATTCTTTCGCGCTGACAAAATGCGCCTCGGGACCATCCAAAATTTTGTACCGAACCCGATAACCCGACAGAGGATTTTTATCCGAAAGCTGTAAAACTTGCGTTGGCAACTCGACCGTTTGTCCAGCTCGGGCGGTGATCGGCTGGGGGAATCGGGCCGCAGCATCGGTCCAAACCAATTTCACATAAACTCGGTTTCGCTCCCAATCGTTAATCCCTGGAACGTACACCGTGACGTTGGTTACCCCCTCCACGGCAGAGGAGATCACACACCATGTTTGCCCCGGTTCGATTGTGAAATCATCATCGGGATCATCATTCCCCCGATCGATCGTATGGGTGAGATAATCGGTGTAGGTGACCGCGTATTTGTTATCGACCTTCATGCCACGACCGGGCAAATAGCCGCTTTCATCACATTCGATAATCGTGCCGGGGCCATCAATCAGCCATTCGACCCGTCGTTTGCGCAGGGGTTTGCCATTCCCATCAAAGACCGTGGCAATCAACACTTGCGTTCCTTTAACGGGCATACTTCCCCCATCGGGAATGACTTGTACTCGTTTCGCCACGGGGTCAAAATCGTTAAAGAAGCCGCGCCCCGCGGGTTTTGCATGGGTTCGTTCGGCTCGCCCCCCTTGCAACAGGTAGGGAAAATAACTGGGATTGCCGGGGCCAAGACAGCCAAGAAGAGGGCATAGCATCATTCCGATGCACAAAACCCACGCGACTCGACTCCAAATCGGCACGCAAAACCCTCAATGCAGATCAATAAGCCCTGCTTCTATAGGGCAAAACAGGGAAATCAGGCAAGAGCAGATTTTGAGGGATTCTCCTAGCCGATGAAAAGACATCCTCACCAAGTTAGCAGGCTCTCTCATTTTCGGCCACATTTTGCTATAAAAGGGATTATGAAGATCGTGGCTCTCGAAGCGTTTGTGGTTCGCATCCCTTTGGTGAAACCCGTCAAACACGCCTCCTATACCCGTAGCAATACCGATAACTTGGTGGTGAAAGCGACCTTGGCTAACGGCATCGTCGGTTGGGGAGAAGGGGTCCCTCGTGAATACGTCACGGGGGAAACGGCTTCCAGTGCGCTCGAACAACTTCGCCAATCGGAACTGGGCAAACAAATTTCCGAGAGTGCCCAATTCCCCGAAATTCTCCGGATGATCGAAGCGATTCGAGTCGTGCCTCAAGCCAATGATATTCGGGGAATCTCCGGTAATGCTGCCCGTTGCGCGGTGGAACTCGCTTTGTTGGATGCTTACGGCAAAGCTCTCCAAATTCCCCTTTCGGAAATGACGAAAACACTCAGTCCCAACCTTTATGAGCCGCGATCGTTAGTGCGCTATAGTGGTGCGATTACCTCTGCCCGTCGGGGTATGAAAATTCGTTTAGCCGCGTGGCGTATGCGAATCTTCGGGGTCAAGCAAATCAAGGTGAAGGTCGGCATCGAGGGGTACGATGACCCCTATCGATTACGGATGATCCGCCGACGGGTGGGAAAATCCGTAGATATTCGCATCGATGCCAATGAGGCTTGGTCCGCGAGTGAGGCCGGCGCCAAAATTCGGGCCTTAGAACCGTATCGGATTTCTGCCGTGGAACAACCGATCCCCCACGAGCAAGCCCATCTACTCCCACAACTTCAGCAAGAAATTTCCACACCCATCATGTTGGATGAATCGTGTTGTGGAATGTACGATGCTCAACAGGCCGTCGAAAACAAATGGTGCCAGTTATTCAATATCCGGCTCTCGAAAGTCGGGGGATTCATCCCCGCGATTCGTTTGGCCGAGTTTGCGACCGCTCACAACATCGGGTATCAACTCGGTTGTCAGGTTGGAGAAACCGCCATTCTCTCTGCAGCGGGTCGGCATTTTGCCACCAGCGTTAAAAATATTCGCTATCTCGAAGGTTCTTACGATCGCCACCTTGTGAGAAAATCCCTGAGCGAGGAAGATATTACGTTTGGTTGGGGAGGCGTAGCTCCCGAAATCCGTGGGAATGGGCTGGGAATTTCCATCAGCGAACAACAAATTCAGGAATGTCAAATAGCCCACGAACGATTCATTTAAATCGCCAGTCGATTTCAAAGTTATACGAAAAATTTAGGTCAATTGTTACTGTGACGAGATAAGATTATTGACGAGACCAGAATCGTTTGGATGTGATTTTATTCCGAGATCGTATAAATTTTGCTTCGTCATAGTTCTGATAATTATCAAGAAGATTTTTCGCTCTTTTTGCTTGAGAAGGTTCACACTTCATACTAAGAGATAATTACATTCCACTCCGCCCTTATTTCATATCATTGGATGAGGAAGTAATGGCCACCCCCCCACGAACGGCTCATGAGTTCCAGCAATTATTGCTGATGAGTGAGTTGCTTTCGGATAAGCCAGAGACCCTGCCGTTGGAACTCCATCCCGATGGATTTCCCGATGCTCTTAGCTACGCTAAGAAACTCATCGAACACCAATGGTTAACCACCTTCCCAGCTCGGTTGTTTTTGAATGGCAAGTGGCGAAACTTCTTCTTAGCCAATAAGTATAAGGTGATGGAGCACATCGGCTCGGGAGCGATGGGGCAAGTCTTTCTATGCGAACATCGCTTTATGAAGCGTTTGGTGGCCATCAAGATTCTGAACCTCGAAATGCTGCGGTTCGATGGCCTTAATCGGTTCCGCATGGAAGCCCAAGCGATCGCCCAATTAGATCACCCGAATATCGTACGAGCCTATGATCTCGATTCCCATGACGAAGTCCATTTCCTCGTTATGGAATATATCGATGGGGCCTCTCTCGATGCGATCGTTCGACATGGGGGGAAACTTTCTGTACCCCGTACCGTTCATCTGCTCACTCAAGCGGCTGAGGGCTTGCTCCATGCGCATGAATCGGGGATTATTCATCGCGATGTGAAACCCAGCAATTTGATGTTGGATTATAACGGGAAACTAAAAATTTTGGACCTCGGTTTGGCCCGTCATTTACACCAACCGGAAACTAACTCAACGGGAAGTTCCGCTCACCAAGATCATCGAATTATTGGAACAGCCGATTACTTAGCCCCCGAACAAGCCCGAGATAGCGAAGTCACTGAATCGGCCGATATTTATTCCTTAGGTGCGGTGGCCCATTTCTTGTTAGCGGGTGCACCCCCCTTTGCGGGAGGATCGGTCACCCAAAAATTGCTGCGACATCAGCGAGAAGCTCCCGTGAGATTAGACGTTCTTCGACCGGATGTCCCCGTTAAACTCGCGAAAGTGATTGCAAGAATGTTGAGCAAATCGACCGATCTTCGCCAAGAATCCATGGCCGAAGTTTTGGACGATTTGTCTCCTTGGCTTCAACGACTTCCCCCCCCCTACCCCGAAGAGTTTCCTCCCACTCGAATGAGCTTGCACTGCAAGTCGGATACGAAACTTCGCCGCAGTACCACGACTTCGCTCTCCAAGATCACCCGAGCGAAAATTCAAGCGGCACTTCATGAAGATGCCCTTCCAACAAGCCAATAAATTGGTCAAGAATCGAGCGGATGCTAACAACCCATACTGTGAAAGCAACTCCTCACAATCGAGGGAGAAAACTCATCATAACCGAGGGAGAACCGATTATTTACTCGCCCAAATCACGAGATTCCCTGCCAATTTTCGCGTATGAGGCAATTTCAAAATAAGCCGATCGAGCCGAGCCAAACCTTTCAGTAAAGTCATTTTCTGTGTGATCCGATCCACACGAGCAAAAAGCCGAAAGGCCTTGGATTGATAGCGAGGGAAATGTCGGGCAATAATCTCCAATTCTTGCTGCCGAAACGGTTGTTCATCGTCCGTGGCTTCGACCGCCACAGGAATTTTTCGGCGAAGGCTCTTCAACCAACGTGCATATGCCAAGGGTTCCCTTGCAATGAACAACCCTTGGGGTTTCAATGCCTGTTTTACTTTCTGTAAAATCGAATCTAAAGAATCCACAAGATGATGCAACACCAGATCGCACCAAATCACATCGTAACAGTTTTCACCAAAGGAATCACACTCGACCACATTTTTGACTTGAAAATCAATTGAAATGCCCGTGAGAGCAGCCCGTTGCTTGGCCACTTCGATCGATTTGGGAGATAAATCCCATGCGGTTACGTCGGCCCCACAGTAGGCTAGCTGAATGGAACAAGCTCCCTCGCCGCAACCAATTTCGAGGACCCGCTTTCCTGCAAGAGGGGCGGCGAGGGAAAACATGAACTCTTTTCCAAAGAGTTGCGGGTTCTTCAGTTTTCGATACCGTTCCAACTGCGTTCTTTCGATGGGCTTTATCTGAGTCTGGGCCGCCACGCGATCAAAAAATGCCTGCTCTTTGACATAATCCGTTGCCATTCTGCTACATCCTACAGAGATTCATCCTGACCCACTGAGAATAATCGATCCCGAGAATTCTGACAAGTCAGAACTGAAATGCTGCAAAGGCAACCCAGAAGGGCCATTCTAACATATTCACATTCTGAAATAGGATTGATCATCTTATTTTAACTTGCTACTCATCGAGACTGGTTTCCTTTTTGCCCCCTTCTTGAAACGAATCGATCTAGAGACTGAACCTCAGGGACAGGCACCACCTCACTAAGGGATAATCGGTAATGAAGGGAATAATGGGCCATTGTTTTGGCAGCAAAGGGTTCTGCTGACATCGCTCTTTCAACCAAAAGAGTGTACCCATGTCTATGTATTGACGACGAGGATATAATCGCGCAGATTATTCAAACTGAGTTCGACTCACGGGAGTGGTATGGAAGACGCTTGGAAGTTCATGGCCGGTGGCGCTGCACTCGGTTTTCTCGGAATTCTCACAGGGTTTTGGACACGGGTGAAAGGCTTAGTCTGGAGATTATTAAGCCTATTCATCCAACAAGTCGAAATCCCAACCGAGGAAGCTCATAATGCCCTCGTGGCCTACCTGATTGCCAACTACAAACGTTCCCGAACTTATGATCGGATGTACGGGGCATGGTATGCGCACCGCCGAGATGGACGATATGGCCTAATCTCTTACGAGCAATTTGGCACAAGAAACATCATCTTTTGGCGAGGGTGGATTCCGTTTTATTATGGCAATGCCATCGAAGCCAAGGCGAAACAGAACAAACAAAACAACAACAATAATGAAGACGTGACCAAGATTTACTCAACGATTACTTTTATCCGTGGGACCATTGATGTGGAACAAATTCTTTTGGCCGCCTGCGATAAAAGCAACCAACTCTCTTGGGAAAACGCCAACAGCGAAGAACGGAATAAAAATCGATTTGTGATTCACTATATTCCCAAACGAGAGAAAGATGACAACAACCGGAATCATGGTTCCAACGGTTTGGCATGGTATCAACAAGGGTATTATCGCCTGCTCGGGGTCAAACCCGAGGAATTGGGAAAGGTTCATTTGCACGAGGGGAGCGCCCTAGAAAATTTGATCTTCCCCAAGCGAATTAAAGACCTGATTCAAGAAATCGAGCTGTGGCGAAACAATCGGAAATGGTATCAAAGCAAGGGGATTCCATGGAAGCGGGGTTGGCTATTGTATGGCCCGCCTGGAACGGGAAAAACCGCTTTGGCACGGGCCTTTGCCGAAGACCTGAATATGCCGATTTATGTCTTTAACTTGGCCGAAATGAACAACCACGAGTTACTCAAAGCATGGAGCGATATGCAAGTCAACGTGCCCTGTATTGCGTTGATTGAAGATATTGATAACGTCTTCCATGGTCGGGAAAACGTGGCACGTAAACCCGGTATGATGTCGATGTTGATGGCCAGCCGAGGCCGAGGGAACGACGAGAACGGCAAAAAGGATGAAGATTCGCCCCGAGATATGTTCGCTCCGTTAACCTTCGATTGCTTGTTGAATTGCCTCGATGGGGTGGAACGAACCGATGGGGTCTTTACCATCATCACCACCAACGATATTGATAAAATCGATCCGGCGTTAGGTAAACCTCGAAAACTGCCCGATGGCAGCGTCGAGTTTATTTCCACTCGACCGGGGCGGATTGATAAGGCAGTGGAATTGACCTATATGGAACCGGCAGACAAAAAGCTCATGGCCAAGCGGATTCTGGGAGAGTACCCGGAAGAATATCTCAAAATGCTCGAGTTTGTGGATCGTTTTCCAGAACTGCAAGAAACGCCGGCTCAGTTCCAAGAGCGTTGTGGCCAAATTGCTTTGGCTTGTTTCTGGAAGCAAACCCATCCCAATGGGATTGCTACCTTGGAAGATTGCAAAGTCGGAAGCCCAACAGCGGAGAAATCACCCGAAGAGACTCCTACCCATATTGATCAGCTCGATCCGGTGACGAAAATCTAACGCAAAACAATCTAATTGGCCCACCTCACTCGGTAGGGAGGACAATTTCTCCACGAGGATCCCCATCCGGAACTGTCAACACGACCACCCCATTCGCTGTGACAGCAATGGTATGTTCCACATGAACGCTGGGCATACCATCTCGGGTAATCACGGTCCATTTATCCTTATCCACATCGACTTGTTCTTGCCCCATATTCAGCATGGGTTCAACCGCCAGAACTAGCCCCGGTTCAATTTGAAAATCGGCGTTGGCCCGAATCTCGTGGTCGGAAAAATTCGGCACCTGAGGTTGTTCGTGCATATTACGACCGATGCCATGGCCTACATATTGTTTCACCAAAGAAAAACCCGATTGTTCGGCATGGGTTTGCATTCGCACGGCCACTTCGGTCCACCAGCGTCGCCGAGCCATTTCGGTAATGGCAATTTGCAAGGTTTCCTCGGCCACTTTCAAAAGACGCAGTCGTTCCGGTCGGACTCGGCCAATCGGAACGGTGATAGCAGCATCGGCACACCAACCGTTCAATCGACAGGCAGTATCGATTTTGAGTAAATCCCCTTCCTTCAGCGTTCGGATACCGGGTATTCCGTGTACTACTTGCTCATTCACCGAAAGACAGGTGACGGCAGGGAACGGGGTATATCCCTCGCCGGGAACGTAACCTTTGAACAGCGAGGTGGCATTGTGTTGACGGAAAAAGTCTTCGATCGCGGTATTGATGTCTACGGTGCGGATTCCGGGGCGAGCCATTTCACGAGCAATTTGAAGAGCTTGGGCTACAATCTTGCCGGCCTCTCGCATCTTGGCGATGTCTTGAATGGATTTCAGTTCGGTTGGTGATTGTAATTTAATGCGATGCACGACTGCGTTTCTAATGTTTCTTAGCTTGAATTAATCCCAAAATGGACTGATAGATGCTGTCCACCGATCCATAACTCGGTTGTTCACACAACAACCCCTTGTCACGATAATAGTCTAGTAAGCTATCCGTATTCGAGTGGAAAACCTTGAGTCTAGCCCGAATGACCGATTCGTTATCATCGGGACGTTGAATCAGTTTTTCCCCATCGTGATCGCAAATCCCAGCCACTTTGGGCGCTCGGTCCGTCACATGATAAACCGTACCACATCTCGGACACACACGCCGACCCGAGATTCGGCGGACCACTTCTTCATCGTTCACGGAAAGTTGAATGACCGCATCAATCGGACGTTTCAGAGTTTTGAGCAAATCGTCGAACCACACCGCTTGCGCTCGGGTTCGGGGATACCCATCGAGAACGAATCGATCCAGCCCTGCATTATCTCGATATAGGTCCGCCACCAGAGAATTTACTAAATCGTCTGGGGCCAATTCTCCTACATCCAAAAACGGTTTGGCTCTCAGGCCGTACTCCGTTTTCCGGTTGATCGCATCCCGAAGGATATTGCCTGTGCCGATGTAATGTAAATTCAGATTCTTGGTGAGAAGCTCGGCTTGCGTACCTTTTCCACTCCCGGGAGGACCGACCAAGACCAGTCGCATAAATCCAACCTCCTTGATTGAGTGGAAAAATAAAAGGGCGCTCCACACGCGCCCCTTTCTCTTTTATTCTTCATATTCAAGGTACTCGATTTGGGCAAGTCAGTCCCCTGCCAGAAGTCCAAAAAGTCGAGCGGACTACGTTGGAGTTCGATTCTCTCGTTATCTGCTGAATTGAAGCCTGCAATCAGGAGAGTTTTCTCATTACTTCAGAAAACATCCAACATAATGATCCAGCCGATAGAATAGCATTTTGCCCCCCCCCAAAATTTACTTTACGGAGCGTATTTATGTCTCGTCCACTCATTGAAATTGCAGATGTCGGCGAGGTCACCATCGTTCGGTTCGTGGATCGCAAGATGATCGATATGGCTGTCATTGACGAAGTTGGTAACAAATTAAACGACCTCGTGGATGCTCTCGGTCGGCGAAACCTGATCGTGAGTTTTCGGGGGGTCGATTACATCGCCTCATGGATGATTGGCAAACTCCTTTGGGTTCATGGCCGACTTAAAAAGGTCAATGGCAAATTGATCGTCTGCGAAGTTGGTAAGGATTTACACGAGGTGTTGGACCTCACCGGCTTTATTCGGGTTGTTCCCGTTGTTGCCGATGAAACCACTGCCTTGGGAGCGTTTTCCTAAAGGTCAAAAAATTTCTCAAACGTTTAACTATTTCAAATCAGCAGAAAACGTTGGAACTTGGTGAACTAGGAAATGCTTGGCGATGGGGCAAGTCGAGAAATCTTACAGATGTTCGATCACTTCTTGGGTCGCATAGCGAACCTTGGGGCGTGCAGCGTAGGCATCATCGGCAGCCCGATACCCTGCCGCACAACACACGACCGCATGATAGCCTTTTTTATCCAACCCGAGCAGCTCATCATATTTCTCGGCAATAAAGCCTTCCATCGGGCAGGTATCCACACCAATCGTGGCGGCCGCTGCCATAAATTGGCCAAGGGCGATATACAATTGCGAACGGTTCCAAATCTCTTTGTCTTTATCCGACATGCGCGAAACCGAGCCGAGCATCATTCCACGATAACCTTCTAGAGACTCTTTGGGGGCACCGGTCACTTCCACGATTCGATTCACCAGCCGATCCACATCCGCAGGGCCAAATTCTTTCTTAATCGCAAGCACCACAAAATGAGAACAATCTTTCGGCTGAGGCTGGTTCCAAGAAAAAGCAGGCAGTTGCTCCTTGAGTTTCGGATCCATCACCACGAAGAATTTCCATGGTTGAAGACCATAGCTTGAAGGGGCCAAGACCAAGGCTTGTTCCAGTTGCGACCAAATTTCTGCGGGGATTTTCTTAGTGGGGTCGAACTTTTTGCAGGCGTAACGCCATTTGAGTTGTTCAATCAGATCATTCACACTTTGGGTTGCTGGCATTCTGATTTTGACTCCTCTTATCATTGCTTGTAGTTATTGGTCCCTAACTTTACTTAGGGGGGACACCATTGAGATACGTTAGATGCTCATCGGAACCAACCGGATTCTTGTTGTTCATTTCTGTTTAAGAATCAGGTAGGCTTTGTTGATGTATTGTAGACCGCTCATTACCGTTGCTGCCAGCATGGCATACAATAATCCGAAATAGATTACCTTGATTGGTTCAATCCACGATTCGCGTGCCCATTCCAAATAAATGAACGCGGCCCCGAGATAGACACATTGCAGAAACATTTTGAGTTTGCCGAACCAATCGGCGCCGAATTTTTTGCCAATCGACTCCAGATAACCTCGAATTCCCGTCACGAGTAACTCTCTTCCAACGATAATGGCCACCATCCAAGGGGCCAACGAAGCGAACTCCTTCGGAATCAAGAAGATGAAAGCACCATTAGTGAGAACCTTATCGATCAGCGGGTCAAAGGCACGACCAAAGGCCGTTCCTTGATTAAATTTTCTGGCCCACCAACCATCGAGCCAATCGGTTAAGGAAGCGATCAAAAACAAAGCGAATGCCAAGAGGTATTGGTCTTTTTCGAGGAAATAGAACAACACGCCCGCCATGGGAAGCCGGCTTAAGGTCAGGATATTCGGGACATTCCACAAGACTTCTTTTGGGGCAGCGACCGAGGGGGGGGGAACAGCATCGACGGGTTTGGAGTGATGGGTCTGACGATTCACACGCTTTTTACTACCCACAACGAACCTCATGAATTAGATCGCCACTTCTCCAACCAACCGTCCATGAGATTGATAGCCAATCAAACGAAATTGGGCAGGGTCCAAATGGTCAATATCGACAATCTCGCCGACGATTTCCAAACGGGGAAACGGATAAGGTTCTCGTTGGAGCTGCTCATCGACGGCAGCAAAATGATTCTCGTAGATATGGGCATCGCCGAACGTATGAATGTACTCGCCCACTTCGAGATGGCAAATATGGGCCAGAATATGAGTCAGCAGCGCATAACAGGCAATGTTAAACGGCACCCCTAAGAACATATCGGCCGAGCGCTGATACAATTGCGACGACAATCGCCCTTCAGTCACATTAAATTGCACAAGGGTATGGCAACCGGTTGGTACTTTGGGATCGGGCATATCGCCGGGGTTCCATGCAGTTAGAATGAGCCGACGCGCTTCCGAAGCCCAAGGATCGGCGGCCACCTTTTTGATTCCATTGATTAGATTCTGGACTTGATCGACCGGCCCTTTGACCCCTTCCCAGCGTCTCCACTGTTTGCCATACACTGGCCCTAACTCACCGGTTTCATCCGCCCATTCATCCCAAATGGTGACCTTATTTTCTCGAAGGTATCGCACATTGGTAGACCCCGATAGAAACCATATCAACTCATGGATGATGGCGTTCCAAGGCATCTTTTTCGTGGTCACCAGCGGAAAACCAGCAGATAGATCGTAACGAATTTGCCGACCGAATACGCTCAGAACCTCGGGACGTTTCCCCGTTGAGGCCAGCAAAGCCCGTTGGGGTTTCCGCAAGCCCGTTGTCCGAATCTCCCGTAACAGTTCCAAATAGGGGTCCGACATGAACCTTTCCTTTTGGTCGGCTTCGCGTAGGATACGATCAGGGCTACTACTGCTTGCCGACACAATACAGGTGTTTTTCACCGCGAATAATAAGTTTTCCATCGGCAATCGCGGGAGTGGCAATTACTGTTTCTTTTAGATCGATTTTGCCTAATCTTTCAAAAGCATCCCCACTGGCCTTGAACACGAAGACCGTCCCTTTTTCGTTGATTGCGTAGATCTTGTCTTTTGCCAGCACCGGCGAGGAGAAGAATTGCCCTCCCCCCCCCAATCTCTCGGACCAGAGTTCTTTGCCCGTTTTCGCATCAACACACACGGCGGTTCCTTCTTTATCGGTCACCCAAAACAGGTAATTTCCCATAGCGATCGGGCTGGGAACATATGGGGTTCCCTTCTTGGCTTCCCATAGGAGTTTTTTATTCCCATCGGAGGTAACCGCGACCATATGACGATCCCCTCCGCCATCCCCCGAGATGGCATACACCACCCCCTCATGCAGGATGGGTCCGCCGACATTTCGTAGGCCCCCTTTCTTGCCAGTAAAGACCCATTCCCAGTGCCAATTTTCCTTGCCCGTTTCGGGATGGTACGAGGTAATCCCGCTGGTGTTGGCCACGATCAGTTGTGTTTGACCTTGCCCTTCCAAAATCGCGGGGCAGGTATAGCAGGCCCGCAGAGGTTGCCTTTTCTGACGCCATTTTTCTTCGCCGGTTTTGGCATCGAAGGCAATGATCTCGGCTTTGCGATCCTGATCCAGATTCACATACACTTTTCCGCCATAAACGACGGGCGAAAGCCCCGCTCCGTGTTCGCTGGCAAAACTTCCCAGCTCTTTATTCCACAGAGTTTTCCCTTCGTAGTCCCAAGCGATTAGGTTCAGGCCACGGCCATCCCAAAAAATGGTGTAGACCCGTTCGCCATCGGTCGCGGGGGTACTCGAACAGGTCGAATTCAACGGGTGAATTTTTTGTTCTTTGGGGATCGGGCGGGCGGCCACTTCTTTGTTCCACAACACTTTACCCGTTTTGGCATCAAAGCAGATTAACCGGCGTTGTTGACCATCCGCAGTGGCACTTTGCAGGAAGATTTTTCCTTGGCACACAATGGGTGAGGAATTCCCCACCCCCGGAATGGTCACCTTCCAAAGATAGTCGCTTTCTTTCCATTCTGAAGGCAGAGCATCGGTACTAATCCCCGAGCCATTCGGGCCTCGGAAGCGGGTCCAATCGGCAGCAGGTGAAAGGGAACTCAGTGCCATCACCAGTCCCAACAATAAGAATCGACGTGCCATGATTGTTTCTCGGCAGGGTTAACGGAGGGGTTGCTTTGGACGAATTTTCTGTGTCGAAAATTTTATAACAAATCTAACACCGATAACAGATGTCCCGACCGGTCATTTCTTTCTTTCTGCGTATTTCCACATACGGTGATATGCCCGACCTTCCGTCCCGCACGGGGGCCTTTCCCGTAATGATGCACATGCACTCCGGAAATGCCGAGAATTTTTTCTAGCGGCGGAATATCACCAATGAGGTTGAACATCTGGCAGTAGCCTCGTAACTCACACGAACCTAACGGTAAGCCTAGGATCGCTCGCAGATGATTTTCAAATTGACTTGTTTGGGCACCTTCGATTGTCCAATGACCCGAATTATGCACCCGTGGAGCCATTTCGTTCACCACCAACGAGGACGTGGCTTCCGTTCCCGTTTGGAACATTTCGATTGCTAACACCCCCACATAATTCAACTGGTTCAGGGCCTTGCGAGCGATTTCTTCCGCTTGGCTTTGTAAGCTCGGGGACACATTATCTAGCGGGGTGCTTTGCCTGAGAATTCCTTCTCGATGAACATTTTCCACCAACGGATAGAAGGCCATCTCGCCTGATCGACTCCGCACCGACAAGATCGATAATTCCCGAATAAACGGTATGAAACCTTCGAGAATCAGCGGACGCCCCTGCAGCCGATTCCAAGCCGATTCGACCTGCTCGGCGTTTCGCACCACCGCTTGCCCTTTCCCATCGTAGCCGAAGCGAGTGGTTTTTAGCACCGCAGGCAGGCCGATTTTTTTGATCCCTGCTTCGTAATCTTCTCGACAATTCACGGCCACAAACGGAGCCACGGCGATTCCCAATTGGGCGAAAAATTGCTTCTCGGAAAGACGATCTTGAGCCACTGCCAAGGCTTCGGGCGGGGGAAACACAGGTTTTCTCTCAGCCAACCAACGGGCCGAGGTTACGGGAACGTTTTCAAATTCATAGGTAATGATCTCACTTTCACAGGCCAATTTGTACAACGCCTGATAATCTTCAAATTCTCCGGAAATGACGGGTGAGACATGCCCTGCACACGGCTCGGCTGCCGGCTCGAGTATGAGACTTCGCACATTGAGCGGTAAACCCGCTAGGGCTAACATTCTGCCTAATTGGCCTCCCCCTAAAATTCCGATCTGCATGCGATACCTTTGCGAAAATTTTTAGCCAACTTGCTGAACCAGTCTGGGCTTTTGCCTCTCTTTGAATATCATATTAATAGCTGATATGGCGACGTAGCTCAGGGGTTAGAGCGTTCGCTTCATAAGCGAAATGTCACTGGTTCAAATCCAGTCGTCGCTATTCCTTTCCTTCATCCTTACTCACAAAGGATGTTTTGCTCGCCGTCTAGTTCCACGGCATATCTGAACATTCATCCTTTATCAGCTAGGTTTACTCCCTTCCCAACATTTTCTTATTATTCTTTACTTGAACTACCTTCTGTGGAATTGTTGCTGCTGTTGACGTGTTGACGTGTTGACACATCCCCATGTTGACATGTTGACATGTTGACGGGATTGAAACCTCCAGAGCGGACCCCTAGGACTTACGTCGTAGGCTCGCCTCTTTTACATCCTAGGCTCACCTTGCGATTCTCTTGTTGGATTATCCATCCAATTTGGCTTCGACTTGGACGGGACAACCTGCTTCCAGAAAGGCTTGCAGGAAAATTTGGGCCGCCAATTGATCTCGTTTCGCTTTTCGCTTTTTATGGGTCAGGCCGGCCTCCCAGAGAATCTCCTCGGCAAAACGCGAAGAATATCGTTCATCCGCATAGAAAACCGGTAATCCCGATATTTTCTGAAGCCAAGTTCCATATTCCCTTGCCAAGCGAGCATCGGTCCCTTCCGTCCCTTTGAGGTGCAGGGGCAAGCCGATAATCAAACATTGGGGGCGCTCCCGCTCGAAAATTTTGCGAAAATACGCCGCATCGATTTCCCAAGTACGACGGGTATAAGTCTCGAGGGGGAAGGAAAATTTCTGCTCGGGGTCGGAAATCGCCAGCCCAATCCGGACTAACCCCCAATCGACTGCCAAGATACGACCCTGCGGAATCATAGAAACTTCAGCCCTTCCGGTGATTTTTTCAAACGCTCGACAATCTCTTTGACCGTCGATTCTTCCTTCCGATCCGCGATCAAAATCGCATCGCCATCTTGAATAATCAAAAGGTCACGCACACCAATCGTGGCCACGATCTTATTCGGGTCCGAAACGATAACACAATGGTGCGTATTGATGCCAATATGTTGGGCCAAAACCGTATTGCCTTGGGCATCCTGTGGATTTTTTCGTTCCAGTGCTAACCAACTGCCAACGTCATCCCAAGAATAGGGGGCCGCCAGCACCAGCACTTGTTGGGCCTTTTCCATAACAGCAAAATCGATACTGATCTTTTCGACCTTCGCATATTCCTCTTGAAAAACCGCCTCTTGAGAGGGGGTTCCCCACACGGCTGCGATTCGTTGGGCCGCTTGAAGTATCTGCGGTTTCAGGCGTTCGAGTTCCTTAAGAATTGCCGCGACCTTCCACACGAAAATCCCGCTATTCCAATAGTATTCGCCGGTCGCAAGATATTGTTGAGCGGTCAGCAGATCGGGTTTCTCGGCAAATTGACGCACTTGATAAGCCTTGACCCCGTTCCATTCAGAAGAAGCGTCTCCGCGATGGATATATCCGTAACCGGTGGAAGGAAACGTCGGCGTGATGCCGAAAGTGATGAGGGCTTGGGGATTCTCTTGGGCGAGTTGATAAGCAGCGGAAAGTGCCCGTTGAAACTCTCGGGGAGGCTCAATCACATGATCGGCAGGCATCACCACCATGACCCCGTCCGGATCGCTTCGATGAATCAGCGCTGCCCCCAATGCGATGCAGGCAGCTGTATCCCTTCCCATCGGTTCACCGACGATCTGCGAACGGGGAATTTTATCTAATTGTTTATGGGCTTGCTCTGCATGGGCGGCCGTTGTGATTACCCACATTTGCTCCGGCGAGATCAACGCTTCGGCACGATCAAACGTCCCTTGGAGTAATGTTCGATCCCCTGAAAAGGTCAAAAATTGCTTCGGACGGGCCGCTCGACTCCGAGGCCAAAAACGGGTTCCTCCGCCACCGGCCATGATCATTCCATGCAGCACGATTTCTCTCCTGTATCTTAATTCAATGGGAATAGCTTAGGAAAATCCCTTAAGAAATTCATCGGAACGATTCCGAGAAACGAAATCATGTAAAGCTTGAATCGATCTTGAGGATTCAAGATTCGAGGTCCAAGAAATTGGTCGTGTTACTGAATTCTTTATTGACGATGGGGCCTCACTTAAATTATCATGGGGATAAGCTCACAAGTCACACTTACCAAATTGAGGTATTTTTTATGGCCAAAATTGTTGCCACCATTTTCGGGTTAGCGGTTGTCGGCTTAGGAACCTTCGTTGCTTACCAATACGTTACAACTGGAGACTCCAGCGAAAGTATCGGTTGTTCTGCGGTTCCCTGCAATATCGAACAAAAACCCAGCTGCTGCCAATCGGTCAATCGAACCCAAATTATCACGGTCATCAACCATTGTTGCTCAGACAGCGAAGGGGTTCCGACCGAAGGGATCGAAGCAGCGGAAGTCCTCACGATTACTCCTCGGGAAGTGAAGTAATCCCACCAAGGTAGGGTTTCCCTTAATCTGAAGTGAGGCAATCCATCGACTGGGTTTCGCTGTCTTATGTGGGAAGTAATTCATCGATCGAGCTTGAACCTGTCCCATGTGAGAGGTAATTCACCAAGCTAGATTGACCTGCGACGATCCGGATGGATTTCTCCCTTTCGATACCTGTTGATTCCTCTGACGGGTAGGAAACGAAAATTTCCTACTCGTTTCTTTTTGAATGCTTGCTACAAAAATCAGGGCGTTGACTTCGCAGGAATATCTCACCTTTCGCCCGAAAACGAAATGTCTATGAAAAAACTCCTCTCTCTTGGATGCCTTTGGTGTTTGAGTGTGTCTCTCACCTTGGGCGAAGACGTGGCTCCCAAAGCCCCTGAAGGTTTCACCCCCTTGTTCAACGGGAAAAATCTCGATGGTTGGAAATCGACCGGTAAAAAAGATGTTTGGTCAGTCAAAGAAGGGGCCATCTCCGTGGCGGGGGGGGGCGGTGGCTGGTTACTGACCGAGAAAGAATTCAAAAACTTCGAGCTGACCTTGGAATACAAACTGTCCAAGGGGGCCAACAGTGGAATCGCTTTGCGGGCCCCCTTTGAAGGGGACCCTGCCTATGTGGGGATGGAAATTCAATTGATCGATGATGAAGGTTGGCCGGGCAAATTGGCCGACTACCAGCATACCGGTTCCATTTACGATGTGGTGCCTGCCAAGAAGCAGAATAATAAGCCTATCGGTGAATGGAATAAAATGCGAATCGTCTGTGATGGTCCGAAGGTCAAAATTGAACTGAACGGAGAAGTGTTGGTCGATGCCAACCTCGATGACCACAAAAAGACGAAGGGGGCCAAACACCCCGGAATTCTTCGAGAGGGCGGACGGGTAGGCTTCCAAAGCTATAACACTCGCGTCGAGTTCCGCAATGTCTTTATCAAACCTTTGGAAGACAGCAAATCGAAATAACCCGTCTGGAAGAGAGCCAATCGCTATCACCTCGAGTTTCCACAAAAAATGATCCCCTTCTGAACCGAGTGGTTTCCGAGTTCTTGGCCCTTGCTATGCTAACTCTATTGGGGCTTCCCATTCAAAGGAAACGATCATGCTCACCTGGTTTAGAAATGTTTGGATCGCCGTTAAGACGATCTCTCAGGGGATGTATGTTACTCTTTCCACTTTAGTCCAGAGTTTCCGAAGAAAGGCTTTTACTGAACATTTTGAATACCCTGAACGACCGGTTCCCGTACAGCCACGTTATCGGGGCTTTCATCGTTACGATCTTACTACCTGCATAGGCTGCGATAAATGCGCTCGGGCTTGTCCGGTTGATTGCATCTACATCGATAAAGAAAAGAACCCTCAAGGCAAAGGTTTCGTCGTCACCGAATTTGCGATCGATTATACCAAGTGCATGTTCTGCTCGTTATGCGTTGATCCCTGTCCGGTTGATTGCATCTTCATGGGTTCGACCCACGATCTGGCTTGTTTCACCCGTGATGGTTGCATTGTCGATTATGCCAAACTACCGTTGGATGTGGCTTGGGGCCAAGCGACTTTGAATCCCACGGCAGTACATGAATCCAAGAAAATTGCCCTGCCGGTTTGGACTAAACCCCCCGATCCTCCCAAAGCAGAAGCTCCTAAACCCGAAGCTCCTAAAGGGGAAAATGCCAAAGCGGAAACGCCTAAAACCGATTCCCAATCCTCTAACAACTAGCTGACGCTTTTGACTATCTTCCGCGTCGTCAACCAACTAGCTGACGCTTTCAACGGCTGCGACCTCCCCACTAGCCCAAGCTAAGACCCTTCGGGCGACCTCGGCAGCATGACGGGATTTCACATCGGGAAGGGCTTCTCCCATTGGTAGGCCCATATCCACACCCAAGCAGCGTTGAATTAACTCCGCAGCGGCCAAGGCCAATTCTCGATTGGGTTGACGGGCCACGTCTCGAAGGACTTCGATCGCTCGGGGGTCTTCTCTCACTCCTAGCAACACTCCCGCTGCCATCAATCGCAAGGCTGTCGGTGTGGTTTGGCCGATAAATTTGGCTGCCAATTCCGGCGAAAATTCGTTGGCGTCCCGAAGCACTTGCCCCACTTCGACCCGTAAAGCAGCGGGCGCTTTCGGGTCCGACATGATTCGCGTTACCCGTTCGATCGCTTCGGGGGTTCCTTCTTCTTGAATCGCCTTTTGACAATGTCTCAAAATGGTCTTCAAGGCTCGATGACTGCCCGGCCCCGTTTCGGCAGACCAGTTAATCAGATCGTCTAACGCAGCTTGGGGGAGCAGACCGCTCCACGGCAGGTAACCATCACGCGCAAAGAGCGGATCGAACAAGGCATTGCGGACCCCTTCTCGAATCAAAGGCCATCGGGTGTTCACTTCCGACAAAATCGCAAAATGAGCCCGTTGCCTGACCTCTAAGGAGCGATCGCACAGATAGGGAACTAAACAGGCAATCTGATGCTCTTTCCGCACCGAGGCCAACGCCAATAGAGCGGCCCCTTTCAGGACCGGTTCCGTCAAATGAGGAAGCAGCTCAATCAAAACTTGGGCCTGATGAGTCCGCCAACGGGGCCAAAGCTCTAAGGCACTGAGAGCGGCCAATTTCACTCGCGGGCTGGGATGATGGGCCAACTGCAAGGCCACCGTCGGATCTTCATGGAGACTGTGGCGGAACTCTTTGACTTCGGGCATCTCTCGGATTTTCTCATCTGCAGGCCAATGAATCCGCTGACAAAATTCTTCTGCAAGAAATCGGGCTTTTCGTCCCTCTTTGGTACCGACAACCTCATGGACGATCAAAATCAACACCATGCCAACCAGCAAAAACGCCAACAAAAAATGAGTGACTGAATCGAAAGGTTCCGGCGACACCCAACGGAGGATACCGTATCCCCCCGCATAAAGCACGATGGCAAACATAACATTTTGACTGACCGTCCATTGCCTTTGGCTCAGGCAACCGATTGACACCACAAACAAACCGGCAGTCAGCGCCACTCCCAAACGAAATTGTTCTTGAGGCAAACGAGAGCAGGCCCAAGCCAAGATTAGACTGGGCAGCAAGGCAACGACAATTTGTCCTAGTCCAAGCCGATTGGGCTTGACTTTTAGGCAGGCCAATTTGGATGAAAACATTCCTTCACCATCAAGAGAACAACCAACAAGAAACCTAGTGCAAGGAAACGTGAAAATCAAAGATCGGTTGGAGATTGTTGTGAGAGAGGAAAATTGCTGCGACCCGACACAAAACCAACCCCATTAGGATTTGTCAACATGTCAACATGTCAACATGGAGACGGGAGAGTCGCAAGGAGAACCTAGGACGTGAGTCCTAGGGTTCCGAGGACGCAAAGAGATGAGCCTAGGACGTAAGTCCTAGGGTTCTCATGTCAACATGTCAACATGGAGACGGAATCAGATTGGCGAAAGCCGACACTTTGATGTTTCTCATTGTGACAGGAAAACAAACGTCATAGGTAGTAGATCAACCATTCAGTGGAGGGGGAATCTGAGCAAACAAGGTTTGTAATTCCGGAACCGTTTCTGCGGCAGCCCAGCCGGCCATGCCTGCCTTCCAAACCAAAGATTGGCGTGTAATCTGACCCGAGCGAGCCATAGCAGTTAAGGTGGCCATATCGAAGGGGCCTTGCTGTTGACCATTCACACCTACGTAGAAGGTCACAGCGGTTGGTAACGGCGGAGGGACCATTCCTGCGGGAGCCGCAGCCGGAGCCGCAGCGTGCTGAGGTTGCTGAGTGCCCCTGAGGGCATCGGCCATGGCCCCTGCCATCGCGACACCGGCGCCAAGCCCTGCACCGACACCAGCCACACCACTGGGATTCTTGGCAGCATCGCCAATGGCATTGGCTGTTTGGAACTTGGTAAATTGGTCCAAATTCCCCAACATGGCCATTTGCGAGCGTTTGTCGAGTGCTTGTTCGACTTCCGGTGGCAACGAGATATTTTCCACAAAGAATTGCGTGACGGTCAAACCCATGCTGGCCATCTCGGGGGTAATTCTCTCTCGCGCCAGTGTGCCCAATTGTTCGTAGTTACCTGCCAAGTCCAGCACGGGCATTCTTGCTT
>JAOAAA010000067.1 GCA_026419115.1 Gemmataceae bacterium | reverse complement strand
GCATAGTGGAAGTCCTTGCCAGTCACGGCGATACCTATCTCGGTGGCGATGATTTCGATGAACTCCTTCTGAACTTTATCTGTGAACAATTTGAAAAAGAACATGGCATTGACCTCAGACAAAACCGAACGACTCGAGCCCGCGTTCTTCGTGCTGCCGAGAATGCCAAACGCCAACTTTCCGATCATGCCTTTTTCAAGTTGGAAGAAGAATTTATTGCAGAAAAAGCCGGCGTGGCTTTGCATTTGACACAAGAACTCGCCCGTGTCGATTTCGAGAAACTCATCGAACCGTTGCTCGATCGCACGATTGATTGCGTCCAACGATCTTTAGAGGATGCGAAGCTCACTCCCAGTCAAATCGATCGCTTGGTTCTAGTAGGGGGGAGCACTCGCATTCCGATAATAAGCCAACGGTTAGAACAAAAACTAGGTCGGCCTGCCCGACGTGACATCAACCCAGATTTATGCGTTGCTATGGGGGCTGCCATTCAAGGCGCCATGATTGCAGGTCAAGCGATCGGTTCGGTTTTAGTAGATGTCACTCCTCATAGTTTAGGCATTAAGGCTCTCCGTTCGGATTATGGCAGTAGTCCTTATATCACTGCCAAAGTCATTCATCGCAATACCCCGATTCCCACGAACCGTTCCGAGGTGTTTTACACCGCAGTGGATAACCAATCGACCGTAAAAATCGAGGTATTTCAAGGAGAAAACGAAGATCCGCGACGCAATCACCCGTTAGGAAATTTTTTGGTCGAAGGGCTTTCTCGAGCCCCCGCGGGAAACCCGATCGTTGTTCAATTCGATCTCGATGCCAATGGTGTGCTGAAAGTTTCGGCCCGCGAAAAAGCCACCGGATTAAGTCGAAATATCACCATCGATAATGCCACCAAGTTCAAGGGCGAACAGGAAACGGCCGTGGCCACCGAAAGGCTTAATCAGTTATGGCGAGATAATTTCGAACCGGAAGATACCACCCCTTTACCCCCAGAAGAAGACGAGAACGATCCAGAATTCGAGGAACAAAATGTCGGGCCCGTCGATACTTTACCGGAAGTCCCCGTAGGTCAGCGTGAAAGCGTTCTCGCCAAGGCTCTGTTGGAAAAAGCGGAACGAATTCGAGAAAAGGCCTCACCGGAAGATCAGGCTGAACTCGATCTGTTGACCGAAGCCGTGCGACTCCACTTGGATACCCAGAATTGGTCTGAACTCGAAGTCGCCTGCGGGCGTTTGTCGGATGTATTGTTCTATATGGAAGATTCTTAAGCAGGTTCTGATTCTCTGACTTTATCTGGTCCTAGGTTTTCGTTGCTGTTGTTCCTGTGAGGTGTCTGATGCGTTTTTTTTTGTGTTTTATTCTGTTCGGAGTCGTGAACATGTCGGCGTTTAGCGATGAAGGGATGTGGTTACTCAATGAACCCCCGATACAACGCCTGAAAGAAAAGTATCAGTTCGACCTCACCCCAGAATGGCTCGAACATGCTCGTTTAGCTTCGATCCGCTTCAACAACGGCGGCAGCGGATCGTTCGTTTCCAAACATGGCCTGATTATTACCAATCATCACATTGGTTCCGATGCCCTGCAGAAGTTAAGTCAACCGACGCGCAACCTGCTCCGCGATGGCTTTTTGGCCCGTCAATTCAAGGATGAACTCAAATGCCCCGACCTCGAATTGAATGTTCTGCAAGAGATTATCGACGTGACAAACGAGGTGAACAAAGCCGTTCCCCCTAGTGCCACACCTGCCGAAGCGAATGCCGCCCGTCGGGCAGCCATCGCAGCCATTGAAAAAGATTCGTTAGAAAAAACCAAACTCCGGTCCGATGTGGTGACCCTTTATCAGGGGGGGGCCTATCATCTTTATCGTTATAAAAAATACACCGACGTTCGCTTGGTGTTTGCTCCCGAATCAGCCATTGCCGGCTTCGGTGGCGATGTCGATAACTTCGAGTTCCCAAGGTATAATCTGGATATTTGCTTTTTCCGTGCTTACGAAAACGATCAACCGGCCCAAATCAAACATTGGCTGAAATTTAGTCCCGAAGGGATCAAAGAAGGGGATTTAGTTTTCGTCACGGGGCACCCCGGCACGACCAATCGACTCGAAACTTTTGCGAAACTCAAACATCGTCGCGATGAAACACTGCCGTATTCCCTTTCTCGATTACGAACGCTCGAGGCGGCCTTTCATCAGTATTCTGAATCGGGACCTGAAGAGCGAATGCAAATCACCACCGATCTCCACCGTGTGGCGAACGCTCGCAAGGCCTTTTCTGGTCAATATCAAGGGTTGCTCACTCCTGCGATTCTGCAAGCCAAGGCCGATGCTGAGCAAGAATTGGCCCAAAAACTCGATGGGAAAAACTTGGAAGCGTATCGGGCGGCGCTGGAGAAAATCGCGGCCATTCAAAGCGAATGGAAAAAAATAGAGCGTGAATACTACCTGTTTGAACGCGGCGATGCTTTTTCTAGCGAATTGTTTACCATCGCTCGGCATTTGGTTCGACTTTCCGTTGAATTACCAAAACCCAACGGGGAACGTCTCAGGGAATACCGTGAGAGTAATTTGGATTCCTTGAAATTGAGTCTCTTTTCCCCCGCTCCGATTTACCCCAACGTGGAACGTGTCAAATTGGTTACCTCCTTGACCTTCCTTTGTGAGCAACTCGGGAGCGAACATCCAATCACCCGAGTGATTCTGGATGGAAAATCTCCCGCACAACTGACCGACGAGCTAATCAAGCAAACAGAACTTTACAAGGTGGAGCAACGCAAAAAGCTCTTCGAGGGGGGGGCCAAAGCGATTAGTGAAAGTCGCGATCCGTTGATTTTGTTGGTGCAACGATTAGAAAAAGCCCTGCTCCGAAAGGGGCCTTCCGGAAAGGAGCAATCGTTGCGATTATGGTACGAAGAAAATATCGAAGAACCCGAACGGCAAGCATTTGGTGAATTAAGCCGACTGCGTTTCCTTGTTTATGGAAAAACGATTGCCCCCGATGCGACCTTTACCCTGCGCTTGGCCTATGGAACCGTTTCGGGTTACCAAGCCGATGGAAAGGAGATTCCTTGGCGAACCACTTTTGGAGGCTTGTACGAACGAGCCAACAAACAAGGTTTCCGCGAACCTTTTGATCTGCCCGCCCGCTGGAAACAGGCCGAGAAAAATATCGATCGCGACGCACCGTTCAATTTCGTTTCCACGGCCGATACCATCGGTGGAAACTCGGGAAGCCCTGTCCTGAATCGAGCGGGGGAATTTGTGGGCATCAACTTCGATCGCAATCGGCATGGTCTGGTCCGTAATTTTGTTTATACCGACGTTCAAGCTCGTCACATCTCGGTTCACAGTAAGGGGATTCTCACCGCACTGAAACTGTACGATTGCCCCGAACTTTTGACCGAACTTTTGGAACCCAAGTGACTCTTTTAATCGAAATCGAGAACCTTCGAGAACCATTGTTATGCATTACGATTATGCCATTTGGGAGAATTTCCCAAGGGACTAGGAATTAGGGATTCGGAATTCGGAATTAGGAATTAGGGACTCTCACAATCGAGAACCGTTTATTTGGGCAATTCGTAAAATGAGAGATTGTGTTATGAACCCCGATGAACCCACGGTGTCTTTCTGAGACTGAACTAACAGTATGTTTCTGAGATTGAGACGAAGAATTCTCCTGAAAAAAGGTTTGTGAGGATGGATGGTCATACGCTGGAGTTATTGGAATTTCCTAAGGTTCGCGAGATACTTGCCGAGTATACAGCCACATCGCTCGGAGCCGATCTAGCCCGTTCGATTGAACCAATGGGCGATTTGGAAAAAATTCGCCAGAGCATCCAACTCGTAACCGAAATGTGCGATGCCCTTGGGGCGGGCTTATCCCCTCCGTTTGGGGGAGTGCATGATATTCGTTTGAATGTGAAACGGGCCGCCATCGGAACGATGCTCACAGCCGAAGAACTTCTGCAAGTGGCCGATACGCTAATTGCCACGGGCGCGTTTTTTCGGTACCGTATGCGTCTGGATGGCCGATTGGTCCTCCTGATCGAAACCTTGGCGCCCATCGAAGACCTTGGCCCCATTGCCAAAACTATAACCGGCATGATTGATGGTCGCGGGCATGTGGTCGATAGTGCCAGTCCGGAACTCACGGAAATTCGTCGAAAATTGGTCGATCTGGATGACAAAGTTCAAAACGAAATCAAGCGATTGTTACGCGATCCCCAATTACGGGCCGTGCTGCGATTTCCCAATGCCACCATCAGCGGCGACCATTATGTTTTACCGGTGGCGGCCAATCATCGTCACAAGATCGAAGGGCTTGTTCATCGCACTAGCTCGACAGGGGAAACGGTCTACATCGAACCCGCGAGCATTGCCAAACTTTCTGCCGAACGAGTCTTTTTGAAATCGGAAGAAGATCGCGAGGTCCGCAAGATTCTTCGCAAACTCAGTGCTGAAATCGGTCGCATGTCGCGCCAAATCAACGCTGCTTTGGAAGTGATTGCAAAAGTCGATGTGATCACCGCGAAAAGTAAAATGTCGATCGACTATCAGATGTACCCGCCCGATGTGAACAATCAAGGTCGCCTTTGGTTACGAAACGCCCGACACCCCATTTTAGAATACCTCTTTCGGCAACAGGCAGGGGGCAACTCGAAAAAAACTGTTGTCCCCATCGATCTTCGCTTGGGAATCGGCTTCCGGATGTTAGTCATCACGGGTCCTAAT
Organism: Gemmataceae bacterium; assembly: GCA_026419115.1. Lineage (GTDB taxonomy): Bacteria > Planctomycetota > Planctomycetia > Gemmatales > Gemmataceae > SKW135. Next base: position 17,536 of record JAOAAA010000067.1, on the reverse strand, counting down.
ACGGGAGGAAAAACCGTCTGCCTGAAAACCGTGGGCTTAATCGCAATCATGGCCCAATGTGGTATGCACATCCCCGCTCAAGAAGGGAGTCAAGTACCGGTCTTTTCCCACGTTCTGGCGGACATTGGCGACGAACAAAGTTTGGAACAATCATTAAGCACTTTCTCTTCGCACATCACCCGAGTCCGAACCATTTTGGAAACCGCAGACCAAAATAGTCTCGTCCTGCTCGATGAACTCGGCGCTGGCACCGATCCTCACGAAGGTGCCGCCTTGGGACGAGCGATCCTCGATCATTTGGATCAAATCGGTTGCCAAGCTATGGTCACGACTCACCTTGGTGATTTGAAGACGTATGCGTTTAGTAATGCCAATGCCGAGAACGGAGCCGTCGAGTTCGATCTCGAAACACTCCGCCCCACCTACCGGCTGCACATCGGTCAATTCGGCATGAGCAACGCCATCAAAATTGCCAAACGGCTGAAACTCCCCAAAGAATTACTCAAGCGAGCCTACCGGTACGCCAAAAGAAAAAAAGGAAAATCATCCGAATTGGTGCGGATGCAACAACTACGAGAAGAAGCCGAAAAAGCCCGTACCGAAGCTCTGGCGAAACAACACGCGGCCGATCAGGCTCGGGCCGAGTATGAACGGAAACGCCAAGAACTCGATAAAATTGCTGCCGAGGAAGAGACCCTTCGGAAATGGCGGGCCCAATTAGTGGTCGGCTCGATGGTCTATTCTCCCAAGTTTGGGAAAATGGCCAAAATCACCAAAATCGATGCCCGTAAAGGAACCCTTTATGTGGCCGTTGGAATTGGCCAATGGGAATTGACCCCCGCCGAGGTTTTCCCCGAAGAACCCCGCAACGGCTGATCCTGTTAACTTCTAATCACCTCTTTGGCTTCATCACAAACCTTGATAACCTATCCTTGATTTACCGTTTCACATTTACCGTTTTGGGGCTTCGGAATTCCTAGGCAACGAACCTTTATCTTGACTTCTCAAATCAAAAATCGAGAATAATAGAAAGCGACTCTTCAGGTGAAAGGTCGAGGTGAGTCAATACCTCTCCTTCCAAGAACTGAAAGCAAATACCCACCATCGAGGTAGTCTCGATAGGACGAGCAAACTAGAAATATCTAATCTTGCTCGAATTGGAATTGTGACCAAACCCTGCCCAGTGGGACCCTCCAAACTCTTATGACAAATCGAAAAGTTGGTTTATGGTTGATCGGTGCCTTTGGCGGTGTAGGGACCACCGTTACGGTAGGTCTGACGAGCCTTTGCCGAGGGTTAGCCCAACCGATCGGCCTAGTGACCGCGAAACCTTTATTTCAAAATCTCGATTTAGTTGAACCTCATGAATGGGTGATCGGGGGACATGATGTTCGGGCAGGTTCCTTCTACGAATCGGCCACGGGGTTAATGGAACGCTCGGGAGTATTTGGATATGCCTTACTTCAAGCGGTGAAAAACGATCTCGACCAATTCTCGAAAAATGTTCAACCGGGAATTTGGATTAACGAATCCTCAACCCATACGGGAGAAAACAACCACATCGTTCTTTGTCAAAACCCCAAAAATGCCGTAGCTCAAGTCTGCGAGCATCTGCAAACCTTCAAAAAGGTTCATGGACTCGATCGCGTCGTGGTTGTGAATGTCGCCTCTACGGAACCCATTTATCCTTTAGACGAACGTCATCAATCTCCCAGCGCACTGCTGAACTCCCTAACCGAACCCTGCCTGCCTCCTAGTTCGATTTATGCACTAGCTGCCATTCAATCGGGTTGCCCTTATGTGAATTTTACCCCCTCTCTGGGGGCTTCGTTACCGGCGCTCGAACTTTTAGCACAACAACACAAAGTTCCTATTGCAGGTAAAGATGGCAAAACTGGTGAGACACTACTGAAATCGGCCTTAGCACCTTTATTTGCTGCACGAAACTTGCGGGTTCGCTCTTGGGTGGGGCACAATATCCTCGGGGGGGGGGATGGTCGAACTCTCAATTCCCCTGCCAATAAAGAATCGAAAGTCAAATCGAAAGATGTTCAACTTCCGAGTATCTTGGGGTATCCTCTGCAAACTCATGTTTCCATCGAATATGTGGAATCGTTGGATGATTGGAAAACTGCTTGGGATCATATTCATTTCGAGGGGTTCCTCGGGACCAAAATGACCATGCAATTCACTTGGCAAGGTTGCGATTCGCTTTTAGCTGCCCCTTTAGTGATTGACCTCGCTCGGTTGATTGATTTTGCTGCCCGCAAGGGCGAATCGGGAATCGTTAAACCCCTAGCTTGCTTTTTCAAATCGCCCGAAGGGGTCACCGAACACGATTTCTTCAAACAAACGACTGAACTCGAAAACTGGGTTCGATCTCACCACCCCCTTTCCGCTCGATAGTGTTTTTTCTACGCCAAAATCGAACGATCTAGAGGCTCCTTCATTCACCGAACCGATTCCAATGGTATCGCGATAACCGCTACACGGTTTGATCTATCCGATGGCACAGAAATACAAATCTCGGTTTTCTGTGAGTAGCAAGCGATTCTTCCTTCCGGTAGAATAAACTCCTCTAAAACTCAATCATAATGAACATGAGCAACGTCCTGATAATTCGAGACCACAACGAAGCCCAACGATTTCTGACACAAAGTCTGCACTTCCAACGGGTCCTCGCTCCCTGTTCGAATACGATCCGAAACATTCTCAATTGGGCGCTCGAAATGGTGGCGGCAGGAAACCCTTTGATTCCGATGGGTATGCTGGCCGATTTCGGGCATGCGGCATTTGGGATCGAAAAACCGCGAGGCACTAACTTCCCCAGCCAGATTCCGGGTGTTCCGCCCACACTCTTGCGAACATATGAAGATCATTTGATTGGAAGAATTTATACCGACTGGACCTTTGAACGGGCCAGTGATGCCCTGCGAGGCTTCACAGGACGAGATCGGGCCATCGGCTTGAGTTACCTCGTCAAACAATTTCGGGAACGAGCAGGGCTAGGCGGATTTGAATTGCAACCGGGCAGCATCCGAAACTTGATTGAAATGGAAGAAAGCGAAGTTCTTCAACGCGGTTGGAATTCGCTAGAAACCGAAGGGCCTGCACCCTACTTGTTGAACTATTACGAGGAGGCCACCAAGGCCTCTCGCAGAATCGCCGAGATTTTGGCACTAGAAGATATTATCGCCTTGGAGCAAAGAACAGCACTCGCGGAGATGGGGCAATATGTTGCCCATCGACAGATTCTTCAAATGGCTTCCCAGTTGGAATCTCGCTTACCGAAACAAAAGATCAAACCACTGTTAGGTCGTCGAGAGGTGCCCACACAAATTGTAGATGAAGATACTTACCCCGTCGGGGGCTTCTCTTCCATTTCAACAAAAGGAACCATCGAGAGTTTGCTTCATTCGCAATTAGCATACATGGAGAAGGAGGATCGATATCGCCCCGATTTATTCGATATTAAATATCTGCGGGACGAATTATATTATTATTCCCGTGATGATAACCATTTTCTTCGCCGTCGTCGAACTTTTCTCATCGCACTCTATCCGGATTTAGTTCAAGCCCGTTTCAAAGACCCTGAACTCCCATGCCAACGGATCGTTATGGTCCTCAGTCTCATTCTTGCGCTTGTTCGCAGAGTGATCGATTGGCTGGGGAATGATGCACTTAAATTCGAGTTCCTTATCATCTCACAATCTAAGGCAGAAAGCCCATTAAAGCATGAGATAGAATTGCTCAATATGTTATTTCGGGAACAGATTGAAAATGAACTCATTGAAATAAAACCTCTAGAGGGGTCCTTAGTTCAATATGCTGATATGAAGGCAAACCGAAGTATGTGTCACATACTATCGATTGGCACTCAAGATATGAATATAACGACAAAAAATTCTGTTGTGACCATTTTGAAGGTAGCAGGTGCCCGACCTGACATACAACAAGGGAACCTGATACCGCTTGAAGTAGAAGGAGAGGATGCCACAGAAAGTTGGGGGAATGCTCTACAACAAATTCTTGGCTACTGGGTCTAAATGGAATCTGAAAATCATACACTAAATTCACCTGCCAAATAAGGATGAAGCTATGATTCGTATCATGATTTTATGGCTTGGGTTTTGTGTACCACTTGTGCTGGGTAACCCCCGAGAAATACCGATTCCAAAAGATCGGCTTTCCCCAAGTGGAATGAATGGCACACTCATTCTAGCAGGAGGACCTTTAACAGAATCAGAACTCAAATTATTTCAACCCAAGAATAATGAAACGGTGAATCTGGGGATACTAATTTTTGGAAAAGGTGACGGCGAGGAACTCAAAAAAGCATTTAGTACCTATAAAGGAAGTCGATTTCATCTCTGGAAAATTCCCGATACAAAAACTGCTGAAAAATTACTCGCTGAGGAAGCTTTCAAAACGTCAAATTTTATCGTGATTTCAATAGGAGATAACGAAGATAAAGTGCAAATCCTTAAAGAATTCTCAAACTCAAAAATTATTCAATTTTTGAAAGAATACCGAGAAAAGGGTAATGCGATTCTCTCTGTGGGTGCAATCAATTCTCTGTGTGGTGAATATGTCTTAACAAAAGAGGAATCGATTCAAGGATGGGGTTTAGCAACCGGTATGATAATTGATGAGGAGATTCAACCAACAACATTAGAAAAGTATCCGGGCTATGTTGGACTCAATATCCCGAAGGGAGCCACCTTGGGATTTCATGGACGAGTGGTGCTTTCACTTAGTCAAAAAAATCCTAAAATCGTTTTCGCAAAATCGAAAGACCGAGAAGCCAAGATCATCGAGATTAAAAAAGAAAATCAGCAAGACTATAATGAAATCCGCAGAATTGCGCTCTCTCGAGCTAACCCCAATCCCTATCCGCCAAAAATCGTTCCGGAACCCGAAGTTAAAAAAGGATCATTGATCATCGTAGGGGGGAGGGCCTTGCCAGATGAGATTTCCAAAAAGTTTGTCGAACTCGGCGGAGGAGCAGAAGGGCATTTTGTCGTGCTACCAATCTCCATGCCCGATCCTATCCCACCAGAAAATCTTGTATTTCTCAAAAAGCATGGGGCCAAAAATATATCCGTGATCTCGGCACGGGAATTAAAGGATGTAGAAGACCCCAAAAACATTGAAATACTTAAAAAAGCAACAGCTATTTGGTTTGGTGGCGGACGTCAGTGGAGATTTATTGATGCCTACGAGGGAACAAAAGTAGAAAAATTATTTCATGAGGTACTAAATCGTGGAGGTGTGATTGGAGGGAGCTCCGCAGGAGCCACCATACAAGGCGACTACCTAGTTCGCGGGGCACCCGCTGGGCCGCATATTATGATGTGTGAGGGCTACGAAAAATCATTGGCATTTTTACCAGGAGTGGCTATTGACCAACATTTTTCACAGCGGAAACGTCATGCAGATATGACGGCCTTGATGAAGGTTTACCCACAATTTTTAGGAATCGGGCTTGATGAAGCCACCGCAATTTTAGTACAGGGTTCTACTGCTGAAGTCATGGGACGAGGAGAAGTCTTTTTCTACGATCGACGCAAACCCCTTGAGGACGGAAAACCAGATTATGAATCCTTAAAGGCCGGTGGAAAGTATGATCTGAAAGCCAGAAAAATCATTCAATTATCAAACTCAGATAATCCCCCGAAAAAACCTCAAGATAATCCCGAACCAAAATCCCATGAGAATAAAGAGCCTTCTAAAAAAAATCCGACAATAGAGAATCTAAAATCGCTGTTAGATATATTACCAGCACGGAATATCGGTCCCGCTAATATGGGAGGAAGAATTACAGATATTGCAGTGGATGAATCGAACCCCAAAAACATTTATATCGCTGCAGCGAATGGGGGTGTTTGGAAATCGACCGATGGGGGAGATCAATGGACGCCGATATTGGATGAACAAGAAACACTCAATATCGGGGCAATCGCGGTGGCTCCTTCCGACCCGAATATCATTTACGTAGGGACAGGGGAAGCAAATCCTCGAAATTCTGTGACCTCAGGCAGAGGAGTTTATAAATCAATTGATGGTGGAAAAAGTTGGCAATACTTAGGCCTCAAAGAATCACATCATATCGGCCGTATTGTTGTTGATCCAAAAGATGCGAATGTGGTATATGTGGCAGTATTAGGCCATCTCTGGGGATTCAATAAAGAGCGAGGTATATATAAATCGATCGACGGTGGAAAAACGTGGCAACAATCAAAATATCTCGATGAAAAAACAGGCTTTATTGATCTTGCAATCGATCCGGAAGACCCCAAAATTTTATATGCCTGTGCCTATCCTGTTCAACGCGATCCGTTTTCAGGTGGCTCACCCAAAATTCAATCGGGTCCCCTCGGAGGGATATATCAAACGATTGATGCAGGCAAAACATGGCAAAAATTAGAGAAAGGCCTTCCTAACGGTTCATATGGAAGATGTGGGATTTCTATCTACAAAAAGAATCCCAACATCGTTTATGCAGTGATTCAAACAGATAAAACCTCGGGATTGAGTGATAATGTCGGTCAGGTTCAAAAACCAAATGAAGGAGATATTGATAAAGGTGGGATTTTCCGTTCTGAAGATCGTGGAAAATCATGGAAAAAATTAAATGATTTAGTTCCTCGTCCCTTTTATTATGGACAAATCCGCATCGATCCCAATGATGATAAACGAATTTATGTTCTCGGGGTTGCTTTTCACGTCTCGAATGATGGTGGAAAAACCTTTAGCAATGCTCCAACGGGAATGCATCCCGATCATCATGCGATGTGGATTAACCCCAAAGACTCAAATCATGCTATCGTAGGAAATGATGGCGGCTTGTACATCACGAAAGATCGAGGGAAAACTTGGACAGCAAAACGCGGTTTATGTATTTCCCAGTTTTATGGTGTCGCAGTGGATACACGAACTGCGTATAAAGTCTATGGAGGGTTACAAGATAATGGATCATGGGGGGGGAAACCGTAACGGATAAAAATTTGGGGATTACTTTATCTGATTGGTCCCGCATTCTCGGGGCCGATGGATTTCAAGCTGCAGTTGATCCGACGGACCCCAATACGGTTTTCGCGGAATCTCAATATGGTGGATTAAGCCGTATCAATTTGGTGGGAGCCAAAGGACCGACTGCAAAACGAATCAAACCCGTAACACCTAAAGGGGAACCAGCCAAACGATTTAATTGGAATTCCCCGATTCTACTTTCGATACATGATCCTAAAACGATTTACTTCGGTGGGAATGTTGTTTTCAAATCGGTTGATCGCGGGGATAATTGGACGATTATTTCTCCCGATTTGACAGGCTATAAATCAGGAAGTCCTCCCTCGGCTCATACGATCACGGCGTTAGCAGAATCTCCTAAAGATGCTAAAGTGTTATATGCTGGTTGTGACGATGGCCAATTACATGTAACCAAAGATGGTGGCAAATCATGGATCAATTTAACTGATAAAATTCAAGGACTCCCATTAGAAAGACACATTAATAAAATTGAATGTGATCCTTTCGAGGTAGGGACCGTCTACGTTGTTATCAATCGTTATCGAAATGATGATCTTAAACCCTATCTTTATAAATCAACGGATTATGGATCAACATGGCAACTATTAACAAAAGGTTTACCAGAAGATAATCCGCTCCATTGTGTAAAAATTTCAACCAGAAATCCCCAAGTGTTATTTCTCGGTTCCGAGCGTGGCCTTTATGTTTCGATCAACGCAGGCCGCGAGTGGATCAAAATGACCCATAAATTGCCACCAGCTCTCCCTGTTCATGATCTCGTTATTCACCCTCATCAACGTGATCTAATTATTGGAACTCATGGTCGAGGAATTTATATCGTCGAGATTGGACCCATTGAAGAGTTAGCAAAATCCTTGAATCGAGATGCCTATCTTTTCCAACCGCGGACAACTCTTGTTTACACTATCCGAAATTTAGAAAGTACGAATCCTTCGGCTTATCGGGGTGAGAATCTCCCTTATGGATTATTCATCCGATATCAGGTCAATAATGTTATTAAATCGAGTCCGGTTCATATCTTTGTTGAAAATCAAGAGAAAAAAGTGGTTACGGAATGGAAAATCGAGCCAAAACAAGGTCTGAATCAACTCTCTTGGGATTTAACTGTTGGTCCAGAGAAAAAAAGAATTGATGTTGGAGAGTATCGGCTCGTGATGGATTACGGTAATGTGAAACAAATTCAACCACTTAAAATTGAATCTCTTCCGAAACGAGAAGTAGAAAAAGAATGAGTGCTTCTCTTGAGTCGCAATTAAAATCACAAGCTCGATCCGAGGGATTTACACTCGTTGGAATCACACAAGCCACTCGTGCAGAAACCTTTGAATTTTTTTCTGATTGGTTACAAAAAGGTTATGCAGCTGGGATGAAATATCTCTCTCAATCTTTAGCATTGCGAGAATATCCTCAATCGATTTTAGCGGGTGTTCGTTCTGTGGTGATGCTTGGCATACCCTATGGTTCCGAAGATCATCTCGATGCTCACTCTTCGGGTAAAATTGCGCGATATGCCCAAGTGGTCGATTATCACTCGTTTCTATGGACCAAACTGAATCGACTGGTCGATTGGCTTACAAACCAAGTTCCAAATTCCATATCAAGAGGAGTTACCGATTCGGCCCCGTTACTGGAAAGGGATTTTGCTCGTCGTGCTGGTTTAGGATGGTTCGGAAAAAATACCATGCTGATTAACAAACAGCAGGGGAGTTATTTTTTTCTAGCAGCTTTGTTAACTTCGATCGAATTAATACCCGATCTTCCGCATGTGACCTCTCATTGTGGAACGTGTACAAAATGTTTAGATGCCTGTCCTACGGGAGCTTTTCCGAAGCCCTATGTGTTAGATGCCACAAAATGTATTAGTTATTTGACGATTGAACATCGAGGAGAAATTCCTGAAGATCAACGTCGTAACTTGAATGATTGGTTATTTGGTTGTGATGTTTGTCAGGAAGTTTGCCCTTGGAATCGTCATTCTTCAAAATCTCATTTACCTCTGGCAGAGGGAGTTCAGAATATCGATTTACTTGATTTATTGAATTTATCCCCAAGTGAATTCAAGAAGCGATTTGCGAACACTTCTCTACTTCGAGCCAAGCGATCTGGTTTGATACGTAATGCCATATTAATTCTTGTCCAACGTCGGGATCGGCGCATCCGTGAAAAATTAATCGAATTACAAAATGATCCTGATGAGGTCATTCGTCAAACTGCTACTTGGGGGCTTTCCCAGCTTGAGAATTAACGAGGCGGACAAATTCACGCATCCACGCCGGATTGTCGTGCCAAGTGCGTGCACAAACTAAATTCTCGTTCACTACAACTTCTTGATTTAAATAAATTCCCCCTGAAAATTCGGCATCGAATCGACATTTTGCCACCGTAGTTACCTCTCGGCTACGAATAATATCAGCAGCAGCGAGGATTTCAATCCCATGACATATTGAAGCGATCGGTTTTTTCGATTGATTAAACTCTTTCGTAATTCGGATTAAATCGGCATCGTACCGAAGATATTCTGGTGCTCTGCCACCGGAGATAATCAATCCAATATACTCATTCACATTTACATCCTTAAAAGCAATATCGGCTTTGAGTTTATAGCCGGGGGATTCGACAGTAATATCCCAATCGGGATGACGATCATGCTGGACTAAGTGATAAACCCGACTTTGTGGCCCTGCGATTTGCACGCAGTACCCTTCTTCTTGGAGACGAAATAGCGGGTAAAAGGTGTCTAGCACTTCTGCTGCATCACCGATCACTAATAAGATTTTGTTGGGAGAATTCATGTGTTTTACCTTATTCTATTCTTATACAGAATTCAATTTACTAACTTCAGATAAACAAGGAATTTCTCCTTGAAGGGCAATTAATGCCAATAATACATGAGGGTTGGGAATCATATCGAGGGGTAATGATAGCAATGGTTTTCTCTGGTTGTTGTTTCTCACCTGTAAGTATCCCCCTGCAATTAGAATATCATCAATCTCATTCCAGAAAATTTGTTGATCTTCGTAGCAAATTCCTTTTTTTGATACTTTGAAATAGCCAAACCAAATCATGTAGTTTGAACTCAATGCGAGATCACAATAATTCCATGCATTCATAAAGGTATTTTGCTGAATTTGGTTGCTGAGTTCTTCAAACCCTTCGAGGGAAGACGAGATTCTCACGCGAGCTTGATCGTGGCGAATGACATTCATGGTTGGTCCTAAAATGCGCGGAAGTTTAGTGAACTCTAACCATGCGTTTTGTGGTTCGCCTTTGGCATTCGCCTTACCGAAGAATTTCACTCCTTGGGAAACTCGGCTGATATAAATTTCCCAAATTTCGTCCCAAGGGAAGACAGCAAACCGATTGTGTTGCCAACACATGATACCGGTTGGAAAAACGAGTACCCATAACCCCCATTCTTTGAGTCCATTGTAAACGAGGCTGAGCGATGTGAATAACAACGGAATTGCAACGATTAGGTATTCCGGCCTATTCGATTGGGTCACAATTCGGAAGAGTATTATGGCCAATAAGAAAAATACCCCCCCCCCTAGCAATCGGATTTGTGTTAACCATCGTGGAGTCCGATGAACCGAGAGGGGTTCACCCAAACTTTTTACGGAGAGAACCAACCCTTTGGGCCAATCGAACGGGTCTATGGGTGTCAGGTTAATCCGACTGCTCATTATAATCATCTCGTTCATCAGGAAGTTTATGATAATCGGTCAGAACCTGCACGAGTGTTTCAAAGAGATGCCAGTTGGGAACCGCCACAGAGAGAATTTTGAGCCAAGCGCCCCATTTTTTCTTTTGGGTAATAGTATAGAGTTTTTGCTTCCGTTTGAGTTCCTTGAAATCACGCCAAGCGAGTGTTGTCGATTGGTGAGTGATACCTTCAAGTGTGATGACAAAATCCCCGAGTAGAATGGCTTGATGATTTTTTAATTGATCGATTATTTTGGGATACCAACGACGAAAGGTTTCAATTTGAATGGTCTTTGCTAATTCGGGGAATCCCGTGAGCATACTCGAAACGGTAGCTCCTTTTGTGTCCGCGCGGAGGAGTGTTAAGGAACATCCCATAGTGGAACTTTTTTTCAGTTCCACATAGGCGGTATCCACTAAGTCTAATCTTTCTTGAGGAGAATAGGATTTTGTAGCGTTGGGCACTTTATAGATGATTTGGAGATGGGCATTATCGGGGAAATTTTCAAACTGAACGGTCTGGATTTCATCCCACGGGAGGGCAATGACCTCTTTTTTTCTGCGAATAAATAGCCCCGTGGGGTAGCAAAGCACCCACATGCCGCGACAGGCCAAGGCGAAGTTAATGCTCGTGAGGGAAGCGATTGGAATAGTGATTCCGCCGAAGAGGAGAAAGCCCCAGAGTTTAATGTGTTTCGCAGCGGGCCAAGGGATTGTTCCCGAAATCAAGAGGATCGCGATGGTTAAAGTTAATCCCAAGCCGAGGCCCCCCACAATGATTCGGGAGGCCATCTTCGGAACACTGGCCCGATAAATGGCGTCGGGTTCACCGAGTTGATCCGTGATTTCGAGAATCGAGGGATCGGTTATCTCACTCATCTCAGTACTCATGTTGGCATTATAGAGGGTCCGTGCGATGATAAAGGGTCAAGGTGTTGATTTGAATGGGTGGAGTGTTACGGACCCCGTGGCTCGACCGAGAGAGAAAGAATCGCGTGAGATCAAAGGTGGTCAGGGGGGGTTATTTCACATCCAGAAGTTCGACCGTGAATTTCAAAGCCGCTTTGGGAGGGATGACGGCGCCGCGACCTTTTTCGCCATACGCCAATTGATAGGGAATGATGAGGGTTCGTTTTCCGCCCACTTTCATTCCTGCGACTCCTTCATCCCAACCTTTGATGACTTCACCGGCACCGAGCGTGAACGAGAAAGGTTCTTTGCGATCGAGGGAGCTATCGAACTTTTTACCATCGGCGACCAAAGTTCCCGTATAGTGCACAACGACGGTATCCCCTTTCTTGGCTTCTTTTCCGGTCCCTTTTTCGGTATCCACATAAATCAGCCCCGAGGGGGTTTTGATGCCTCCTTCGGGCACCTCAAGTTCGGCCGCTTCCTTGTTTTGTTTATCTTGTGCGCCGAGTCCTCCACTCTCTTTGAATGAAGCAACCAACACAATGGTAGCTACCACCGCGAAGGCAACAATTCCACCGAGAGCGAGGAGAGTTTTTTGGAAATTTTGTTTGTCCATAAAGGTACCTAGTTAGTTTGCTGGTTGTCGTTCGGGATTGAGGTAAATGAAGCTCTTGCCTAATCGACCATTATAGTTTCCTGCCGAAATGGTGAGAAGGTCTTTCGTGTCTTGGGCAGCGGCAATGGCAGCTCGGGTGGCTTGGATGATGGTATTAAGGTCGCGGCCGTTGATGATAATTTCTTGAACGGAGACAACGTCGGCAGGGAGTCGAGATTTTTCGCCTAATTTTTCTCGTAAAGTGGGGCAGTACTCGGCGTAGGTACTCGCGATGCTAAAGGAGTATCGGCTACCGGCTTTCGAGCCACTTGCGGCAACTCCCCCCGGAAAAGGAAGGCTCACGCCGGCGATGGTGCTGGCTGCTTGTGCGGCACGATCGGCGGCTTCGAGTGCCCCGTCTGCGGTTTTGCCAAAGAACCACAGATTGCCCCCCATTAACCCTTCCCGATAGCCAATGCGGCGTTCGATAATGAATTCGCCCGAGAGGATCGGAACGACCCAAACCTTGCGGCCAAAGCGTTCGTCCCGAAACTGATACCCATCACCAAAAAAGGCGACCTTCCGACCCATTTTGAAATAGGTTTCGCTATCACTGAGGACGTTGAAACACGAGGCGGTTGGGCAAGTGAGTACGTTCTGGGAAACACGGACGAGGACCGAGCGTTCGAGGGCTTCAACGCGATCTTTCCGGAAACGGGGAACGTGGAATTGGACAATCGCGCCCGGACGGCCATCGGGTGTGGGATACGATTCATCACCGCCCGGCCCGACCAAGCGATCCAAGCCTGCTTCGCAGTCACATAAAATGGTACTTGAAGCATTGCCTGTGCAGGCTTGCACTGCTTCTTTGAGCCAACGGGAATCTCGGGCCGTGATCAGAATCTCGGCATACAAGCTCCGGAAGGCTTCGGCGTAGGTATCATCGATTTTGGCAGGCATGCCAGACTCCTGTTTGCATAGATTCTTGTTCGATGATTTTATGGGCGGCGGGTCGTTCTGATTCGAGAACGGGCGGGGGAGAGAGGGGAATCGTGGAACATCGCAAAGTCGATACCATTGCGATGGGACCGATTCCCCACGATTATTTCTCGTCCATGTCTACTTTTACTTTTTGTAGGTAGTAGCCTTTCTTATCGTCGGCTTTGAGTTTCTCTGCCAGAAAAGCCTCGGCTTTTTCCTTCTCAGGGTAGGGGAAGCGTTCGATCTCTTTTGAAGAATTTTCGTAGATGATCCAAACGACTTTTCTACGGGTCGATTTCTTGGCTTTCGCTTTTTTGGCGCCTGTTTTTTTCGCCCCTGCTTTTTTGCCTCTCTTTTTCCCTTTGGTTCGGGGACGATCCTCATCATCCTCGTCGGGATCGGCTACATAATCGGGATCGATTTCTTCGTCTTCAAGTGCTTCGGGGTCGATTTCACCTTCACTTTCGGCATCAAAATCTTCGTCATCAGCATCGAGGCCTATACTATCATCGTCGATATCGCCGAGATCATCCAACTCGGGATCTTCATCGAGATCGTCTTCATCGTCGTCCATCCCCTCATCGTCGAGATCACCTTCCATTTCTTCCTCGACGAGGTCCTCCTCTTCCTCCACTTTCTTTTTGCTGCCCTTGGCGGGTCGGCCTGCTTTGGATTTAGGCTGGGGAATATCGTCCTGTTCTTTTTCGTCGTCTTTCTTAGCTTTTTTGCGTGGCATGGTGTCTCTCCTTAGTAACCGTTCAATCCGAATAAGATATGAAACCCAATCCCCTAATGTCTAGGTGTTGGAGTGGGGGTTAAATGTTAAATGTTAAACGCTAAATGTTTATGGGCCGACATCGATGAAAGCTATTTTAGTGTCGATGGGGTCTGTGAGAGGATGAAATTTTCCAAAATCGGGTGTCCAAATTTCGAAAATCGCTCAGAGAATTACAAACGGTGCCGAGAAAGGTGAGGGTGGTCGGGCGGGTCTGATGATCTCGGCGGTAGGGAGGGTGTAGGAACCGGCTTCCAAAAAGGTTCCCCTTTCACTCAGTCAAAAAGGGAGACTCGACAGGGTGATACCTGACTCCTTCAGATAAATCGTTATAATCAAAGATTATAAAAGGGCATCGGTTATGGGAGACCCATGCTTTTGCTAAAGAGGTCTGAACTCGATGATACGGCGTCACAGCCAACCGCTGATCGCTTGGTTTTTTGTCTCGGATGTGCTAGCAGCCGGATTATCTTGGGTGGGGGCGTATCATATTCGTTTTTCGGGTTTGCTTCCCATCTATCGAGAACAACCCGATCCTTGGGATTGTTACAACAATACCCCTGTGGTGATGTTGTTGGCGATGGTGGCCTATCGTTTGGCTGGGCTTTATCAAATCCATCGCTTAAGGCGGCTGCGTGAAGATGCTTTGGCCAGTTTGAAGGGTATGGCGCTGCTCACGTTGTTCATCATGGCAGCTGGTTTTTATCGACAGGACCCCTATGTTTCTCGGGGAGCGATGTCGATTTTTGCTCCGCTTTCCTTTTTGTTGGTTCTGAGTATTAGGCGGGCCACTTGGGCCTATGTCCATTGGTTGCGGCGGCGTGGAAAAAATCCGAGTTTTTCCCTCATTGTGGGGAGTGGACGCTTGGCCCGTAAAACTGCAAGGTCCCTGCGGAAGGCTTCTTGGATGGGGATACGCAACGTCGGTTTTGTGGAAGATCATCCGACCCAATGGAGTTCCGACTTGGATATTCTCGGTAAGGTGGAAGACCTCCCGAAATTGATTGAACAATATCAAATCGAACATGTCTTTATTGCCTATGGCATGAAACGAATCCACGAAGCCCGTAAGGTTTTCGATGTCCTTTCCGATACCTTGGTGGAAGTGCGTTTGACCTTGGATGTTCCGGCATTATCGGGGGTTTCGCTCACAACGGGGAATTTGGATGGAATCCCATTGGTGAGCCTCCGCGAGGGGCCTCATTATGGGATTAATGTTTGGGTGAAACGGTTGATGGATATTGTCATTGCCATTATAGCCTTGGTGGTGTTATCCCCTTTGATGCTTTTGATTGCTTTGCTGGTGAAGCTCACCAGCCCTGGCCCGATTTTTCATCGTCAAATTCGCACGGGCTTGAATGGCGTGCAATTCAATATGTTGAAGTTCCGCTCGATGCATGTGAACGCCGAGCAGGCAGGCGCCCAAATGGCCACCCCCGATGACAAACGCCGTACCCGCTTGGGCACATTTTTACGCAAAACCAGCCTTGATGAGTTACCCCAGTTTATCAATGTTCTGAAAGGTGATATGAGTGTGGTCGGCCCTCGACCGGAACGACCCGAGTTCATCCAGAAATTCCGTAAGACGATTCCGAACTACATGGCTCGGCATGCAGTGAAATGTGGAATCACCGGCTGGGCACAGGTGAATGGTTGGCGGGGCAATACTTCGTTACGAAAACGGGTTCAATACGATCTCTACTATATCACACACTGGACACCATGGTTCGATCTGAGGATTATGTTTATGACCATTTGGAAGGGATTCGTGAATCGAAATGCTTATTGATCGGATCAGTTGATGATTAGCGAACGCTGGTTTTCCCTTTATTCCAATCGCCAACAGTGACCTCAACTTGAATGGGCTGAGCGGCCCGCCAAACCCGCAGACGAACCTTGCGCCCGGGTTCCATTCCACTAATCAGATTGATTAAATGATTTTCGTTCCGGATCAGGGTCCCTTCGACCTGTAGGATCACATCGTTGGCCCGCAAACCGCTGGCCTCGGCTGGGGTTCCGGGATAAATTCCTTCAACCAAGGCGCCTTGGACTTTATCCAGCCCGAGCTTGAGCGCATCGGCAGGGTCCATCACGGAGGCTAATTGTACCCCTAAATATCCTCGTGAAACCGATCCTTTTTCGACCAAGGTTTGCAATACTTTTTGAACGAGATTAGACGGAATTGCAAAGGCCACGCCTCGGTTTCCATTCGTATCGGTGGCGATGGCAGCGTTGATCCCGATCACTTCTCCATCCAGATTCACAAGGGGACCGCCGGAGTTTCCGGGGTTCACGGCAGCATCGGTCTGAAGGAAATCCTTGATGCGAATGGTGCTCCCCAAGCTGACTTGTCCTCGATCGCGTGCGCTAATGATTCCGTGCGTCACCGATTTGTTTAACCCATAGGGGGAACCAAAAGCCAAAACCCATTGCCCTTCTTTGGCGCGGTCACTATCTCCCCAAGTGGCAACGGGAAGGTCCTCGTTACTGAGCAACAGAACTGCCAAGTCCGTTTCGGGGTCGGCCCACAGTTTGGTCGGTCGTAAAACACGATCATCGGAAAGAGAAACCGTGATTTTATCGGCGCTCGAACCCGAGATCACATGGTTGTTCGTTACCACTAATGTTCCGCGCACTCCTTCGAGCTTGACCATCACTCCGGACCCTGATTCTCCGCCCGGTTTCGTCTTTCCAGGCGCAGGGGGTTTCACCGCATCGATTGCAACGACCGTCGGGCTTACGGTGCGAATGACTTCTTGGAAACGATCCGAGAGTTGAACCGTGTAGTTCGAGGTGCTTCGTTCCGATTTCTGCGATTGGGCGTTCATGAGAGTAAACTGACATAATAGGGCCGTTCCTGTCATTGCACCAAGGAAGGTGCAACCTCCCAAAACAAGGGTCGTTCCGAATTTTCTCATGATGTGGATTCCTCAGATGAAACGGATCCATCCTTCAACAGATGAAACCGATTCAACTGTAGGAAAAAATAAAGTCCCTGCATAAATTCCATTCAGATAACTCAGAAAAATCGGCCCTTCCCAATCGGTAAATTCGTTACATCTTGCCGAGATTCAACCTCATCACATCTAACAGAAGAGGGGAATTTACAATGATCGGCCTTGGAGAAAGAACCTCTTGGCCAAATGATTGTTAAAAAAAGTAAAGCCGACAAATGCGATCATTTTGTCATCTTCCTCGAAAGATCGAAGGACCACACAATAAAATTTCCCTACAAAAATCTCCAGTTTCCTTTGGATCACGATTCCCAAAATACCCTAGGTGTCCTTCTCATGAAACCAGAAGATTCGCAACCGGATTATTCGCTTTCGCGGCGACATTTTGTCGGTTTGGCCGGTGCGGTCACAGCAACGTCAACGGTCTTCGCACATCAAGCAATCGCTCAGCCGATGCAGGATAAGCTCCAAAAGCCTGCAGAAAGAGAATCCTTGAAGTTAGCGAAACAAGCCACCAAGGCCCTAGAAAAAACCATCATTAAGATTAGCCACGAGGTGTCGAAC
>JAOAAA010000066.1 GCA_026419115.1 Gemmataceae bacterium | reverse complement strand
GGGTGAATCGCATCGAGCATTTCTCCTTCGGCCAAATGACGCAGCAGCCGAACGCCGTTGTCGCTTTCTCCCGCAGCCGTGCGAGGCTGTGCCAAGGGGTCAAACACGCGGTACCATGTTTCCTTGGACGAAGAAGAAATTCGGTCGATGATTCGGAATCGATCGAGTACCAAGCTGGACAAATTGCCCGACTCGATCAGGGCGAGTTGATACAACGTCAAGAAATTGTTGGCCAACAAAATTTGTCGTAAGGATCGACGTTGACGTTTGGCTTCCTCCCAAAGGCGGATCACCGTTTCGGCATCGACCAAGTCCAACGAGCGTAGCAGTTCCCCCAGTTTACGATCCCCAGGTTCAAGATCATCGGGAATGACGGGAGAAGGAGCCGGCACGATCGATTCCGATGCAGGGGGGGGGGGCATATCGTGATCGATGGGCCTTTCCTGTTCGGGATCGGTTGGCGTCTCTTCGCCCAAGGTTTCTGGGGCCAATCGTAACGGAGGTTTGTCCTGAGTGTAACGATTTTTGGATTCCACCAATTGGCGGAGCTTTTTGCGGTACCATTGCCGCATATCGCTGAGATGTTTTTCCATCTCAGCGCGACGTTCCTTCACTTCCCGTTCTTGTTGTGCGAGATTCTCAACCCGACGGGCTAAATCTTGTTGGGTGGCTTGGACCTCTCGTTCTCTTTGGCCGATCCGCTGTTCACCTTGTGTGAGACTTTGACGCAGTTCACTGAAACGGGTTTGCCACTCGATCAATTGCTGACGGAACGACGCAACCGCTAAGCGATGTTCTGCCTTGCTGCGATTCAATGCTTGCTCTTGGGTTCGCAGGCGATCCAGATCATCGCGGATGAGGTTCCGCACAGTTTCTAGTTCCGCTTGACTTTTCTCCGCGAACGAATGCAGTTCGACCAATTGCGATCGTAGGCTCTCCCGAGCTTGGGTCGTTCGCAACAGGGCTTGTTGCGCCCGTTGTTCCAGATCGGGCATTTTTTCTAGCAACTCGGCCGTTTGTTTTGCTAGGGCCTGCTTGAGTTCTTCAATCTCGGCACGGGCTTGTTCGATCTCCGCTTTGCTGGCGAGTTGTTGTTGGGCAAAACTTTCCTCGGCCTGTTGGAGTTTTTGGCGTTGCGCTAATAATTCTTGTTCTGCTGCCTGTAGCTTTTCATCTCGTCCGGCGAGAATGTTCGCTTCTTCTTCGGTTAACCGGCGGAAATGCGCGGCATCGGCACGGAGTTCTTCCAGTCGCTTCAGTTCTTCCTTGAGCAACTGCGATTGGTGATCGAGTTCGCGTGCCCGTTGATCCAAATCTTGTTGATAGACCGCAAGCTCTTCGGCTCGCAAACGTAGTTGCTCTTGCAGGGTTTCTTGAGACGTTTCTTGTTGATTGAGCGCTTGCTGACGTTCGATAATGGCCAACCGTTCTTTTTCGAGTTGATCGTGAGTCTCGGCAATTTGATCGCTGCGTACTGCGAGAAGTTGTCGTTGTTCGCTGATGCTGTTGGCTTGTTCTTCGAGTTCCTTGCGAAGCGTTTCTAAGCGTTGATCCTCTTGGCGGAGTTGCCCCCAAAGAACATGCAGCCGTTCCGTTGCTTCGCGGAGTGTGTTGGCCTGTTCTTGAAGTTTCAGTTTCTCCGCCTCACTCAGTACCGACGGGGGAATCACTTCGGCTTCGGGTAACGGGCCTTTGTTGGCCTGAAGGGTCAGGGCATGGAGTTCTTCTCGTTCGCTCTCCAGCTGGGTCCGTAGACCGGCCAGCGCGGCTTGTTGGCTTTCCACAATACTGGTTCGACCCAAGATATTTTGTTCCCGAAGTTCCAGCTCTTTTCGCAGCAGGTCAAGACGAGCTTCATCCTGTTTCAGGCGTTCCTCGCGTTCGTCGAATTCGCGGATATGTTCCTCGAAATCCTCCATATCTTGCCGAAATCGTACCATTCGTAGTTCGAGTTCGGCAGATTGTTCGTTGAGTTTTTTTTCCTTGGCCTCGAGCGCTGCGGAAAGTCGATCGATCCGAACTAAATCGTCTCGATACCGAATCGACGCTGCTTCCGTCTCCTGTGCCAAGCGTTTAATGGCCTCTTCTCGTTGGTGGAATTCTTGCTCGCGTTGTTCCAGTTGGCTTTCACGCTGGCGAAGCCTTTCTTCGGCAAGGCGTTGATCGGCCTGAAACAATTCCCGTTGTCGTCGAAGCTCTTCTGCTTCGGCCGCTACCAATTGTTGCCGATTGAGTGTTTCTTGCTCTCGAAGAGCGGCCTCGCGGAGTTTCGGCTCGGCGGCTTGATATTCCTTCTCAAAATTTTGTTTCTGCTCTTTCAGTCGAACGGCCGCTTCCCGAAGGGCCAATTGCATGCGCTCAAGGTCTTCTTTTCGGAGCAGCGTTTCCCGTGTGGCTTCTGCCATCGGGGAAGCCGGTGCCGTACAGGGGGTAACCTGAGCCGCCGAAGATAATTGGAGCTTGGCTGCTTGAATTTCTTTTTCGATCTCGGCCCGTCGCTGATACCACAAAACCCGATCTTCCTCGAGTTGCCGAACTTGTTCCTCTAACTCTTTTCGCTTTTGTTCTAGCTCTTGCTGGTACAGGACCCATTCTTTTTCTTTGGAAAAGCCGGTACCTTCAGGCAGTGTGGTGACGGCCGCGGGTGTGATATTCAAACACAGGTCCACTGCCCCGATCGAAAGGATATCACCGTTTCTCAGGGGGGGGGAATCACCCGAAGCAATCGGTTGCCCGTTGAGAAAAATGGGTAAGGTGGGTGCCAATTTGCGCAGGCGAACCGCATCGGTATCTCGTCGGAGAAGTACGATCACGGGGGGGAGATTCGTTCCAGGTAAACGGAGATCGCAACCCGGAACCGAGCCAATTAAAAATTCATTGGCATGGACATCGTAAAGGGTCGGCCGTGCAGAACCATAGCGGACTTCGAGGCGCAATATGGGCCTAGGATTTTCGCGTAGCGAAGAATTTGGGATCGCCGCCATATCCGTAGTCAACCCCTAAAGGCCCGACTGCTCGAAACACACTCTGGAGAACTTAAACCAGATTTCTAGAAATCGGGCAAGATGAGAATTTTGGAGATAGTGCAGCGATCTTGCGGTTTGGAACGGGGGGCAAGGGGCGGTCTTTGCCTCGAATCCTTTGGCGATTCCTATAATAAGATTTTACACATGTGAAAGGGGAAGAATGCCTACGGAAGGGAATCGTCAGCTGCACCAGTCACCCTCAAAATCTTTATGGAACCAAACGTACATTGGTTTGCTCTTGGCTCAATTTTTGGCGGCGTTCAACGACCAAGCCATCCATGCTGCGGCCATGTTCTTTGCCATCAATACCCAAGTCCTTAGTGAACCTCAGGCCATTTCCTTAATGCCCATTTTGTTTTATGCGCCTTGGGCTTTGTTCTGCACCTTGTCGGGATATTTGGCCGATCGTTATAGCAAACGATTCTCGCTGATCTTTTGGAAAATCGCTGAGGTGGGAATCACGGTCATTGCCTTGTTGGGTTTCTATTTGGGCAGGCAAGAAGGGACCGTTTCCGTTGGGGTATGGCTGGTGCTCTCTGCTGTATTTCTCATGGGCACGCACTCGGCTTTTTTCGTCCCCGCCAAGTATGGGGTCATGCCCGAAATTCTCGATGGCAGCGTTCTTTCAAAAGGAAACGGCATTTTAGAAAGCCTGTCGTTTTTGGCGGTCATTCTGGGAACGGTCAGCGGGGGGATTATGTCTTTCTTGTTCCTCAATCAAGAAAAGTATATTGGCATGGCCTTGTTGATCCTCGCTGTCATTGGGGTGTTAGGTAGTTTGCTCATTCGCCCGATCCCTGCTGCCAATTCTGCACGACGATTCCCCCGTTATCTTTATGGCCCCTTGTGGAATAACCTTCGTATCCTCATGCGCTCGAAGCCCCTTTCTTTTGCGGTGATTGGGATTGCTTTTTTTACCTTCATTGTGGCCTTTATGCGGGCCACGGTTTACATGTTGGGGGAATCGCAAAATCCGCGTTGGGATGAATTGAAAACCTCGTTGGTTGTGGGAACGGTCGCACTGGGGGTCGGTTTGGGAAGCCCCTTAGCGGGATGGCTTTCGGGCAAAAAAATCGAACTGGGTTTGATCCCCATTGGGGGGATGGGCATGGTTCTTGGTTGTATAGGGGCATCACTCTCGTTAAGTTATCTACCGGGTTTGGTGGCTTGTACCATTCTCATCGGCATCTGCACCGGATTTTATCTGGTCCCCTTGTTTACCTTGTTGCAATATCGGGCACCCAAATCGAGCAAAGGAGATATGGTTGCCACCAGTAACTTTGTCAATGTCACCGGTGCCATTGCTGCCTCTTTGTTATTTAGCCTGATTGTTTTATTGGCCAAGAAAACGGGCTTTGTGAACCTTGTACCCGGACAGTTGATTGCCACTGGCCAACTGGTGGAGATGTACAATCTGCATGGTCGAACCGTTGCTGTGGCGGTCGAACCGGTTGAACCCGATCCCGAAGATTGGGAGGCTTGGCTGGTTTATGATTCGACACCGAAAACCTTTGGCACGATCCCCCCACCCGAAGATCGGTCGTTTCACTTATGGGATCATCTGTTTGGCGAGAAAGAATCCCGTCAGGAAATTCATTTAGGGCAAACCGTTGAGAAAGGGGACCTTGTGACGGTGAATGCCTTTGTTCTGGGCGGGGTGCAACACTACTCGATCAACGAAATCGGCCAAAAACAATACACCCATCTCGATGCTCGTCGTTTGCCTCAGTTCTTATTCATGGGGGCGGCGGTTCTGACCTTGAGCGTTTTGGTTATCTTGTGGTGGCGGGTGCGTGATCTCCCACAAAGATCGATGAGGTTGCTCAGTGCGGCGACCCGCCCCCGCTATTTGTTGGATGATTTGCACATCCTGCCCGGCGATGGTCCCGTTGTGCTTCGCATCCCGAATAAAGACCCCAATGTTCTGAAAAATATCGCCTCGGCAGCGGATCGCTTTGTTCAATTTATTGAGGATCATACCAATTTGGCTTTGGTGGAAAAATCGATCCGCAAGGGGCATATCGTGGGATTGGTCGGAGATACGTTTGAAAATCAGGAGACGATCCTCACGCTGAAAGATCGCACGGGAGCGCGCATCATTCATGTCATCGTCTCGGAACAGAACATTCAATTTGCCGATCCCGATTCCCAATCTAAATGATGTGCTAATAATCGGTGAAAGTGGTAGCCGGCAATTTCGCGTTTGACGCTGAATCGACCCGTGGAATAAGATCGACTGCGTAAACCCTTTTGGACATCCTCACAAATCTGAATATCCTCGGCTTGGACCTGTTCGGCCACGGCGATACTTTCTTGGCAAAACTCGGGAGGGATTTGGGCATCGAAATAAAAATCGAAAATGACTCGACAACGGTCGGTGTCAATCGGTAGCACCCAATTGGTATCCATCACCCCTTGCGAGTGATTCAGCATGAAGTTCGGGTAGACAAACCAATAGGAGGCTTGACCCTTTCGGGTTTTGCTCACATTCGATTGCGAATCGGTCCCTTCCAGTGGAGTCGTTTGGACCGAGGCATATTCAAAAATGTTCGTTTTATATTTTGAATAATCGATCACACTCGCGAGGCCCGGATGAATGGTATGCACATGATAGCCCCCATCGAGGTAGTTATCGCAGTAAAGTTTCCAATTGCACTTCAAATCGTAAATTTTGCGAGAATGCCACACCAACGAGCCAAGGTCGTTTTGTTTGGCCCACTCGACAAGGGGAGAAAGAAACTCTTCCAAAGTTTGAGTGGGTTGACCAAGGTGAACCCAAATGAAACGATTCCAGACCGCAACCGTAATGGGGACGAGACCATTTTCTTCTCGAGTAAAATTCTCGACGCCGTCCCATTCTGGCACCCCACGAAGTTTCCCCGCCAAGTCGTAGGTCCAACCATGATAACGGCAACGGAGTTTATCGACGGTGCCACATTCCCCTGTCATCAGGAGGGCAGCCCGATGTCGACAGACATTGTAGAAGCCACGAAGTTCGCCATCGTTCCCGCGCACAATCAAAATGGGTTCGTTGGCAATCTCGGCGGTGAGGAAACTCCCCTTTTGTTCGAGTTGCTCTAACCGACCCACGAACTGCCACGTTTGCGAAAAGATCAAGCGCCGTTCGCGCTCAGCAATCTCGGGGGAAAGATACCAAGTTGCGGGAATGGTCGAGGCCTGCGATAACGGAAGGTTAGGGTTAAACTGTGACATGGCTAAATATCCTGTTGAATGTTAGGAATCACCTGCGATGACTGCCAAGGTTTCAGGTAACGGAGACCATACCAACCTAAAAGCAAGAGTGTGGCATGAGCCTGAGGGGAAACAGAACGCACCGGCCCCGATATGGGGGGGGGGAACCACAAGGCAACCGGAACGGCTAGCATGAGGGCGAGTATCGTACCGAGCCAAAGCCGATCGAGCCTCTCGCGGTACCATGCCGTTAGGACCGCATGAGCCACCACGGGGGCCAACATGGCATAGGTCGCGGTTTCGGTTGCAGGACCAAAAAGGGTCATCCAAATCATCCCAAGGAAAAAAGCAAAATGAATTTGCACATTCCGAGGGTATTTCTTCATGCGCACTCGAATCAGCCCCAACGCGAATAATCCCCCAGCGATCACCTCCAGAAGGCGATAGGTTTTCAAAGAAATCGGTAGTCCCCATAATCGCAACAAGGTCTGGAAGCTATGGTAGGCGGTGCTACTATTCAATGGATGCTCCGTCCGGTCATCGCTGCCCAATCTTTCCCACCAATCCCGAAACTGATCGAGAACATAATCGTTCGATTGTAGCAGAAACGGAATCGTGCCTGCAAGGAGCAAACTCAACAGCAAACGCCACGAGTAGCGCAGCGGTTCCATCAGGCAAAATAAACCCGCCAACGCTAAAGGATAAATTTTCAAGCTAATCGCATAGGTGAGTACAAGCGCCGACAAGAACAGGTAATTTCTTTGAAAGAACAAAAGAGCCGACAGGCAACATACCGCAATCAGAACATTCATTTGAGCATTATGGAGATTGCCCAACGCAATCGGCAACGAAAGCAGAAGCAACCCACTCCAAGGGAGTTTTGGTTCCGCTTGCTTCGACCACCACCATAAGACCAAGCACAACAAAACACCTTGCCCGACGCGCCAAAGAATACCACCGAATACATTGGGGAGATACGCCCAAGGAATAAAGGTAGCCGCCGCGAGAGGGGAATAACGATATTGATCGTGTTGAGGAAGAATTTCCAGATACAAAGGTTGCCCCGTACGGAAATTTTCGCCGGCATGGACGAAGGTAGGGTACAGTTTGCCAACCTTGGTCGGTTTCGCCACCAAGAAGCTGATAACGGTAAGCCCGATGATCCAAACCAGCACCGCCGTGATTTTCCAACGGGTCGCCAACGAGGGCCACAATTGCAAGCGCCACCTCCTTTCTGTTGCACAATCGATTCGAATAGTTTAGCTACGAATCTGGATTTTGATTTTCATCCCTTACGAAGGGGGTTTCTCTTCGACTCTGGATTTTCGATTCTATATCATCTCTGTTAAATCGATAGGGAGACAAACAGCGAATGATTCCGATTTCACGTTTGGCAGCGAGTGTGAAACCCTCGGCCACGTTGGCAGCCGGTGCCAAAGCCAAGGCATTGAAAAGTTCTGGGGTAAAAGTATACGATTTTGCCTTGGGGGAACCCGATTTTGATACCCCCTTGCATATTCAAAAGGCCGCCGCCGAGGCCGCCTCTCGTGGCGAAACCCATTATACTCCTGTGAATGGTATTCCCGAACTTAAGACGGCCATTTGCCAGTGGTATTCCCAATATCATGGATTTACTTGCAAACCCGAACAAGTGATTGTCTCCAACGGGGCAAAGCAATCGATCCATAATGCCCTCGCAGCTGTGTGCGATCCGGGCGATGAGGTGATTATCCCGACCCCCTATTGGGTGAGCTATTCCGATTTGGTATCGATGACGGGGGCCATTCCGAAACTGGTCACCACCACCGCCGAGGCTTCCTTCAAAATCACGCCGGCACAGTTGAAGGAAGCGCTTTCCCCCAAGACGAAAATCTTCATGATTAACTCGCCCTGCAACCCTACAGGGATCACCTACACTCGTGAGGAACTCGCGGCCCTTGCCGAGGTTTTATTGCCCACGAATGTGACGATTCTTTCCGATGAAATTTACGAACAACTCACCTACGACGGGGTCAATCCCACCTGTTTTGCCACACTGAAACCCGAATTGCAAGATCGAACTATCACGGTCAGCGGCGCCAGTAAAAGCTACGCAATGACGGGTTGGCGCATGGGCTGGGCCGTGGCTCCGAAGCATGTGGTCGATGCCATGGGTACCATTCAAGGACAAGAGACTAGTTGCCCCAGTAGCATTAGTCAACATGCCCTATTGGCGGCCCTGAGTGGTCCGCAAGATTGTGTGGCCCAGATGCGGGAAGAATTTCGGAAACGACGAGATTTTGTCTGCGAGAAATTGGCCGAAATTGCGGGCATCACTTTCCCGAAACCGAATGGGGCCTTTTACGTCTTCTTCAATGTGCAGGCCTTTTTCAATCGCCAATTTGGAAATACTTTCGTTACCGATTCTTTGTCCTTCTGCAATGCTTGTTTGGAGCAAGCTCATGTAAGCCTTGTCGCAGGATCGGCCTTTGGTCAAGAAGGATACGCCCGCATGTCCTATGCCAGTTCGATCGAGGAACTCGCAGGGGGAATCGCTGCTTTGAAAAAGTGGCTGCAAGGATGATCCGAACCCATCAACCCATTTAGATTTATCGATCCCGATAAATTCTTCACCATCGGCTAACTCATTCGCCAATGGGTGAATCATCCAATCCTCGGATACATCATTCGCCCACAGGTCGAACTAACCCCCCATAGGCTTCGATCCGGCGATCTCGAAAGAAAGGCCAATTTCGACGCACATCTTCCATTCGATCACGTTGACAACGAGCCACCAAAATTTCTTCTTGGTCGTGGCTGGCTTGAGAAAGAAGCACTCCAAAAGGATCGGCAATAAATGAGCCTCCCCAGAATTCTAGCCCCTCGCCCATTGGGGAAGGTTCAAACCCTATCCGATTGACAGAGCCAACAAAAAGGCCGTTGGCAATGGCATGTGCCCTTTGTGCGGTTTTCCAAGCATCGTATTGCGAGGCGCCAAACTCGGCTTTTTCTTTGGGGTGCCAACCAATGGCCGTCGGATACAGCAACACTTCCGCTCCGAGCAGGGCCGTTGCTCGGGCACCTTCCGGAAACCATTGATCCCAACAAATCAACACACCCACTTTGGCATACTGGGTAGAAAACACCTTAAAGCCCAAATCTCCCGGACGGAAGTAATACTTCTCGAAATAGAGCGGGTCGTGGGGAATGTGCATCTTTCGATATTTGCCGAGATATTGGCCATTGGCATCGATCACAGCGGTGGTGTTGAAGAACATACCCGGTTCCATGCGTTCAAACAAACTGGCCACAACAACGACGTTTCGTTCCCGTGCCACTTGCGAAAGGGTTTCTGTCGTAGGTCCGGGAATCGTCTCGGCCAGATCGAACAAGGACAGATCGTGGGTGTTACAGAAATAGGGCGAAAGGAACAATTCCGGTAGGCAGACGATCTGCGCTTGTTGGTCCGCTGCCCGATGAATTGCTTGGATGGCCCGTTGTAAATTCGGCTCGCGTTTGGGATCGCATTTCATTTGTACCAATCCCAGAGTAAAGTGAGTCGAGGTCATCAGTCGATAGCCTTTGTTATTAGGTTTTGTTTCTGCATAATATACAGAACGAAGAAATTAAGGGCGAAAAGGGCACTCTCATGGCCGAGGTCGATCCCTATCAACAGCTCCGCGCACGGTTGCTTTCGCTCGAAAGTGCGGGGGTGGGCTGGCTACCGAAGGTACAACCGCTGACTTTATCCAGTAGCGGTTCCACGGCAAAAAATTCCGCCGTGACAGGTTCCTCGGCCACAAACTCATCGCTGACCAACAACTCGCCGAGTCTATTTTCGGATGCCGAAAACGCCCCCGTGCCTGAAAGCCCCGAAGGGCGGCGGATCGAACTCCAATTGCTTGCCGAGCGTGTATCGGCTTGTACCCGTTGTCCCGAACTGGCTAGCACTCGAACACAAACTGTCTTCGGCGTGGGTCCTATTGGGGCCGAACTCTTGTTTGTCGGTGAAGCGCCCGGGGCGGATGAAGATGCTCAGGGCATCCCGTTTGTGGGGGCCGCGGGGCAGTTACTCAACAAGATCATTCTGGCTTGTGGGCTTCAACGTGAAGAGATTTATATCTGCAATATCCTTCGCTGTCGGCCGCCGGGCAATCGCAAGCCTTCGGCCAAGGAGGCTACCAATTGTTCCGAGTATCTGGAACGGTCCATCGAGCTAGTCGGTCCTCGGATGATCGTCTGTTGGGGGGCAGTGGCTGCCCAAAACTTATTGAAGAATTCCAAACCGATTGGGCAACTGCGCAATCAATGGTTTGAGTATAAATCGATTCCCGTTCGATGCACCTATCACCCCGCAGCCTTGTTAGAGGGGCGTTCCCCGCATTTGAAAAAAGATGTCTGGGAAGATATGAAGGTGATCCTCACCGCCTTGGGAAAACCCATCCCCAATCCCAAAGGCTCCGCAGGCTCATCCCAGCTCCCACCAGACAAACAGTAAGACACACCACGAGGATGACCGACGTTCGCCCCCCATCCCCAAGCCTTTGTAGGCTAATCTCCCCCGAACGATCCGCCTCCCTTGTGGTTTGAGGTGAGATTCCCTTGTGTGCTTGACTTACCCAATTTGATTTCTTGAACAGGTTTCTCTAGTCTTCCGAGTGATTCTCATACCGGAATGATTCTTTAAGAATTCCTCAAGGTTCACCTTGACCGGTTCGGAAGAATCGGGCATAGCAGGGGCACTCAGTCGGGGGACTGAGTTTGTTCTGGGGGATAACTTCACATGCACCGTTGGTGGATTCTTTCGCTGCTTGCCTTGTTATCGGCATCAGCTTATTACGCCCATGCCGATCTACCCCCGAAAAGGGGTCCAGGAATTTTTGCCTCGAAACCCGAGCCTAAAGCGCCCGAACCAAAAACGAAATCGGCCCCTAAATCCGACGTTCCCGAAGAACCCAAAGTGATCACTCCGGAAGAATCGGAACGGCTGTATCGTTTGGAACAAGAGGCCTACATTCGCCGCATGGCCGTGATTTCTAAAATTCGGGAAGTGGCCACACTGAAGAACGATCAAATCACGCTGGCGAAAATCAGCCAATTAGAGCAGGAAGCCGAAGAACTTTTCACACAACGCACGGCCCATCTACCGACCGTCTCGGCCGCGCGGTTGTTCAGCAAGGCAGCCGCAGAGGGGACCGCTTCGGTCGCACCCAGTAAATCGTTGAGTTCACCGATTCCCGAGCAACCCCGCCGCCTACCTGCTTTACCTTCGGAAGAGGAGCTTTTCCCTTCGGAAAGCCCAACCACTCCGAAACTCCCTTCTCTGGAGAAAAGCCGATGAAACAATTAAGCCTGACTCTGATCCCTGCGATCCTGTTGGCCAGCATGGGTTGTACGAGCTTGAATAAAACGCCGGAACCCGCCACCAAGGTGGAACCGGTGCCACAAACTCGGAACGAAATCCCGAAATTGAACACGCCGACTTCACGGCTGCACTTCGAGGATATTAACGAAGAGAACTACGCGGCACAAATCAAAGTTCTCGAAGGGGAACTCTCCCGAGATCGACAGGCCTTGAACCAACAAGCCAAGAAGCCGAATTAAGTAGAACGAAAAGGTTCTGACCTTGTGTTTGGTGGCTCACCTGCCCTCACTGCGGTGAAATTGGTACAGGATGGGTTCACCCCTTGTGTTTGGTGGCGAACCTTCTATTCTCGACAACATGAATCAATCCAATCCACTCCCGCGCGTTCTGGGTTTATGGGGTGCCACGGCTGTGGTCGTGGGAACGGTCATCGGCTCAGGGGTTTTTAAGAAAGCATCCATCGTCTCTGCCGATGTGCCGGGGGTTGGCTTTGCCCTACTCGCATGGGTGGTGGTGGGAGTGTTAACCCTGATGGGTTCGTTGGTATTGGCCGAAGTAGCTATACAAATTCCAGAAGTCGGTGGGGTTTATGCGTTTCTCAAACGATCCTACGGACGCTGGGCGGGCTTCCTTTGGGGGTGGGTAGAATTTTGGATGATTCGTTCGGCCTCGATTGCCGCCCTTGCCACGGTCTTTAGCCAATCGCTTTCTCAAGTGACGGAAATTACTCTGGGTGAGGGGCTAAGTCGTTTCGGCCAATTGGGGGTCACTCTCGCAGCGATCGGCTTTGTGTGTGGGGTCAATCTCGTCGGTACTCGATTTGGTGCCAGTGTGCAGGTGTTTGTCACCTTAATCAAAATTGGTTCGCTGGCAGTTATCGCATTGATCCCGTTTCTGTTACCTTTATTTGTGGAACCGCAGGTTCGCCCCTCGTTGGCTCGTTTATCTCCCGCTTGGACGGGGTTTGATTTGTTCCGCTTCACGGGGGCTTTGGTCGCTGTATTTTGGGCCTATCATGGTTGGATGAATTTAGCACCCATTGCCGGCGAAGTGAAAGAACCGCAAAAAAACTTACCCCGCTCGTTGATGATTGGGGTTTTCACCATCATCCTCCTGTATGTGGGGGTCAACCTTTCTTATTATCTCGTTTTGACAACCGAAGAAATTACCCACACGGAAGGAAAACCCGTGGCGGGGGTCTACATGCTTCGGCTCATCGGTTCGACCGGTGCGATGTCAATCTCAATGGCGATTATGATTTCGGTACTCGGCTCCTTGAATGGAAATATGCTCGTAGGTCCAAGGGTTCTTTTTGCTATGGGGCAAGATGGCTTGGCCCCGCGAAAACTGCAACAGGTTTCGGCCCACTCGCAAACGCCCCGCTTCGCGATTCTGGCCTTGGCCTGTTGGTGCATGATCTTAGTGATTTCGGTGGCCCTGTTAGCCAATACGAAAGACCCCTTCGATGTTATGACCGACTTTGCCATGTTCGGAGCCATTGCCTTTGAAACAATGGGGGTGGCCTCCATTTTTATTCTCAGGCGACGCCATGCCCACTTGATCCCGACCTTGCCTTATCGTTGTCCGCTCTATCCGATCCTGCCGATTGTTTATGTAGCTGCCATGGGGTTCATTCTAGCGAACATGTTCTTCAACCAAACTCAGGAGTCGTTAACAGGAACGGCGTTTGTCCTCGTAGGGCTATTGGTTTATCGGTTCGTGGTGCCCAAAGAAAGCGAAAAAATCTAACAATTTTTAGAATATACTTGGGCCACTCGAATCAGAAACCTGCTAACCGACGGAAAGCGATTTTCCATTATCCTTGGCCGACAAACTTAACAAAAACAAGGAAGCACGTTTGGCCCATTGCTCAGGCGATTCATAATGGCTCGCCCCCTCGGCCCAAGCCTGTCGGAGCATATCGGTATCGATAATTCCGGGATTCAAAGGGACACACGCCATTCCTCGCGGCAGTTCTTGGGCCAAGGCCAAGCTCAATCCTTCGATAGCATATTTGGAAGCACAATATGGCGCAACCGTAGGAGAGGTCGAGCGCCCCCATCCGCTGGAAAGATTCACAATGACCCCTTTGCGATTCGCAACCATGGCCGGCACAAAGGCGCGAATCACATTCGCCACACCAATGACATTCACTCGAATTAATTCATCGAACTCCGAGGCAGGAACCTCCCATAACGGGCGGGGGGTATTCATCAAGGCCGCATTGTTGATGAGCAAATCGGGCGCTCCGTACCGCTGCAAAATCTCTTTGGCCCATGCTTGCACTTCGGCCTCCAAGCGCACATCGACCACCGAAAAGGTATGGGGGGGGGGATATTGTAATTTTAATTCGGAAATATGATCCGACGATCGGCCGCATCCCAGCACCGTATGCCCTAAATGGGAAAATTCACGCACCAAGGCCCGTCCTAATCCTCGGGTGGCACCCGTTAAAACGATCATTCGTGAAGTCATTTAAGCCATCCTTTGAGTCGGTTCCAGAAGAGTCACTCGGATATCCATCACATTCGTTCCGGTTAAACCTGTGATGAATAACCCATTGGTTTTTTCAAAGAAAGTGTAGGAATCGTGACGGGAAAGATAATCGTCTGCATTCAACTGGTGCCGTTGCATTTGATGAATCATCTCGCGATCGGCAAAGGCCCCCGCAGCGGGTGTCGGTCCATCTTCGCCGTCGGTACCTGCCGAGAGAAATGTGATTTGTTCCCATTCCTTTGCCGAGAATTGCGTGAGCAAGGTCAAGGCATATTCCTGATTCCTGCCCCCGCGACCCGATGCTGTCCCAAGGTTCACTGTGGTTTCTCCCCCGCTTAATACACAGACGGGTTCCGTGAATCGATTCAGGTAACCACGAAGTTTCTGTGCGAATTGACACGCACACGTTTGCGTATCACCTTGTTCGTTGGAAGGTAAACGAATCACCTGCGGGTAATTCAGCCGCTGCGCTTCGTGGGCAGCGGTTTCTAGTGCTAGGGCATTGTTACCAATAATAAAATTCTCAATGCGATGATCGAGCTGTTTGGGTGTTTCCGGTAATTCCCCCGTCATCCCTTTTTGAAAGATCGCTTGCACGGGGGGGGGGATTCGCTCCCAAAGATGATACTGTTGCAAAATCGAAACCGCCTCGGAATACGTCGAGGGGTCCGGCGTGGTGGGTCCCGAAGCAATGACATCGAGCGGGTCATCGATCACATCCGAGAGAATCAACCCTATCATTTTCTTACCAGTAAAGGCCTGAGCTAATCGCCCTCCCTTCACGGCCGAGAGATGCTTGCGAACGATGTTCATCTCAGTAATGTTGGCACCACTGTGATGCAGAAGTTTGGTCACCGTTAATTTATCTTCCAGCGCGATTCCCTCGCTCGGGCAAGGTAACAAGGCGGACCCCCCCCCCGAGATTAAACAAATCGCCACATCATCCGGTTTAGCATGGCTGAGCAAATGGAGCATTTGCTGGGCACCTGCCACCCCTTCGGCTGTGGGGAAATTGCTCGCAGCGGGACGGGCACCATGAAGGCGAATCCGCCGGCTACCAAAGGCTTGCTCATTCGGCACATTGACGATCNCTTCACATCGAGCAAGCAAGCCGGCCAACACCTCCTCCAGAGAATGGGTCATCTCGGCGCTGGCCTTGCCACAACCCACCACCAGAATACGAGGGGCATTTTGTAGTTGTGCGAGAATCTCGGGGTGAGCCTGAAAAAAACGGGGAATCAAATGACGGGGACGCACCGAATCCACTGCCACTTGCCAAATCTGTTGCGCCGTTGCACGTTTACTCATCATCATGGCTCGGCTGGTCCGATCCCCAGCGACGAAGAAGATTATGTTCGATACCTAATTGATCGCAGATACGTCCCACGATGAAGTTCACCATATCCTCGATCGTTTGAGGAAGTGTATAGAATGCAGGCATAGCAGGCATGATGACTGCCCCCGCCTCGGCCAAGGTGGTGAGATTACGCAGTTGGATCAAACCCAAGGGGGTCTCCCGCGGCACGATGATGAGTTTGCGTCTCTCTTTCAGGTGAACATCAGCAGCACGATGAATGAGATTTTGCGAAATTCCTTGAGCAATCGCCGCCACCGTCCCCATGCTACAGGGACACACAACCATTCCCCCTGTCAGAAATGAACCACTCGCAATACCAACCTGAAAATTCCGAAAGTGATGATAATGCAATCGAGAAAAATAATCCTCGCAATCTGGAAACAAACTGCGGGGGTCAAAAGGATTGAGGAGGATTTTTCGGCCCAATTCTCGCTCGATCACTTCCGTCGCAGCGGAACTAATCACCAGATGGACGGTTTTGCCCGCCCGTAACAGCACCTGAACCAACTTGATACCATACGCAGAACCGCTGGCACCCGTGATGGCAACAACCAGATCATTTTTAGCCATTTGTCTTATGCTCCGTTGTCATATTCATAGGGATCGAACATCGGTTGAGTCGATTCCTTTATGGCACAACTCACTTTCTGATCCTTCTCATCTGATTCGATTTCACTGCACGATTCCTATCTACTACCCAATCTCGATCGAGAGAGATAAAATGAGGAAATAAACCTTTTTTAAGTCGAGATATTTATGGCAATGACCCTGACCGAAAAGATTTTGGCCCGTGCTGCGGGCAAGGATCGTGTGAATCCCAATGATAATATCTGGGTGAACGTCGATGTACTCATGACTCATGATGTGTGCGGTCCGGGAACAATTGGTATTTTCAAAAAGAACTTTGGGGGCGATGCTGCTAAGGTTTGGGATCGCGAAAAAGTCGTGATTATTCCCGATCATTATATCTTTACCAAAGACGCCATGGCGAATCGGAACGTCGATGTTTTGCGTCAATTCGTCAAAGAGCAAAATTTACCCTACTACTACGATGTGGGGACCGATCGCTATAAAGGGGTCTGCCACATTGCTTTACCCGAAGAGGGGCATACGCGGCCGGGTGAGGTGCTTCTGGGGACCGATAGCCATACTTGCACGGCAGGGGCCTTTGGTGAATTTGCAACGGGTATTGGCAATACCGATGCCGGTTTCGTCATGGGGACCGGCAAAACGTGGCTGAAGGTCCCCCCCACCATGCGATTCATTTTTCATGGCGAGCTTCCTCCGTATTTGATGGCCAAGGACCTGATTCTCGCAGTGATTGGTGATATTGGTGTGGATGGGGCCACCTATCGGGCGATGGAATTCGATGGGGATGGCGTTTATGCTTTGAATATCGAAGAGCGGATGACCCTGTGCAATATGGTCATCGAAGCCGGTGGCAAAAACGGCGTGATTGCACCCGATCAAATCACGTTAGATTATGTCAATCAACGGAATAAAAGCAAAAAACCTTATACCGTTTTCAAGTCCGACCCCGACGCAAAATATATCTTCGAGAAAGTGTACGATGTTACCAAACTCGAACCGGTGATTGCTAAACCTCATTCTCCCGATAATCGCGCCTTTGTCTCGGAGATCAAAGGAACCAAGCTCGATCGTGCTTACATTGGCTCTTGCACAGGCGGCAAATTGACCGATTTTCGAGCGGCGGCCAAACTCTTGAAAGGGAAGGAAGTCCGTATTGATACTTTTGTGGTTCCTGCCACCACCGAAGTCGCTCGGGGATTAGAAACCGAACAAATCGAAGGGCAATCATTGAAGGAGATTTTCCTCGCTGCCGGTGCCAAGATCGGCGATGCCAGTTGTGCTGCCTGCTTGGGAGGTCCTGCCGATACCTTTGGGCGCTTGAACAACGCCTTGAAATGTATCAGTACCACCAATCGGAATTTTCCAGGTCGCATGGGTCACAAAGAAGCACAAGTTTTCTTGGCAAGCCCCCTTACGGTTGCAGCAAGTGCGCTAACCGGTGAAATTTCCGATCCTCGCGACCTATTAGCCTAAAGGGTATGATTCATTTCTCCGAGATTTATCCAATAAACGCCTCTTCCTTTATCCTCCCACCTTCTAATTTAATTTCACTATGAAATTTTTTAATTGAACTTTTTCATCATTTAAATTGCTTTTTATGAGACCATCACACTTTTTTGGGGGAGAAATTATTATGTGAATTTAATGCCTCTTCGAGGGGTCATCACACTTTTCCTCAGAAAAATTAGTGTGATGATCACACACAGAGGTACCAAGCTCGCTCCCAAAATCTGATAACCAAATGCCAACATGGTCGAGAAATATAACATCAGCAAAATGAGAATCGAAAAATTGTCCCGAGGCAGTTGTTGAGTCAACAAGATGATGGCCGGCGTGAGCAGGACCAGATCATAAAGCAACAAGTGAGGGCTTACAAGCACCACTAGGAAACACCCGATACTCGCAGAGATGGGCCATTCCCGCAAAGCTCTCAGCAAGGGAGATACCCACCACAGGACGAAGAGGACGATCCCGAGATGAATGAGTCGCGCCCACGGTTGGAACTCGGAACCAAATTGATCAATCAATATCCCCGAAATGGAATGTTGATACGAGGGATCGAAACGATAAAGGCCTTGTAGTTGAGCATAAATCGAAATGTTATCAAAATAGGCTTGTAATACCCCCCCCCCGAGGATCAAACAGACTAATCCTTGTTGTAATAACGTCCCGAAAAACATCCAAAAAAGGGTTTTCCCATCCCGTTGTAGGATCAACCATAAGCCAATGCCGACCCCTAGTTGAGGTTTTAACGCTAGCAAGGAAAGGAGTAATCCTGCTTTCAGGCTTTTTCTTTGATGTTGGGCACTGAAACCATAGGTTATCGTCATCAACCAAATCGCACTGAGTTGACCATCCCAAAACGTGGTGACCACCGGTTGAAAGGAGAACATACCCCACCAAACCAAAGGGCGTTCAGAGGGGATAACATGGCTGGTGAGTTCATAAGTGGCCAACGCAAATAATGCCAACGAAATGCCCCACCAAAGGACCACCGCAACGGGAAAAGACACGGTTGCCAACGGGCAAATAATCAAGGAAAGCATCGGCGGATACAGCGAATAATATCGGGGCCAATCCCGATCGGACTGGATAATTTGTTCTTGAGTTGCGACAAAATACTCTTGTTCGTACAAATGTTGGGCCTGACCTTGAAGGACGATTTTCCCTGCGGTGTAAAACTGCAAAAAATCGCGGCCATGCAAATGGTTGAGCCAATCGAAATCTCCAAGGCGAGCTTGCACGCCAACAAAGGCGAGCAATTGCCCCCAAAAACAGAGTTGGAAGAATCTTTTGATGGTAGCAGGAGAAAAGCGATCCATCACAGCGTGGGAGAAGAGTGTCTAAAGGTAAAGGGGCCTAATGATCAATCGAATGCCAAAGGGAGTTTATGGATTGTGGTTTCGGGTGAACACCCAATCTTTTCTAAAACAATTCGTGAATGAGTTCGCCTTGATCCAGAATTTCGATGGGTCGGCCATCGGGAGTGGTGAGCATTTTACGGGGGTCCAAGCCCAGCGAATCGAAAACCGTGTAAGCCACATCCGCGGGGGCCACGGGTCGTTTGGTGGTGTAGGCCCCGTGTTTATCGGTGGCCCCTAACACGAACCCTTCTTTGGTTCCCGCGCCGGCAAATAACAGGGATGCTGCCGGCCCCCAGTGGTCTCGCCCTGCATCCTTGTTGATTTTGGGAGTGCGACCGAATTCGCCCATCATCAGAACGAGGGTATCCTTGAGTAAGCCTCGTTCAGTCAGGTCGGAAATAAGAGCCGAATAACCTTTGTCGAGTTCGGGAAGTTTCCGATCCAACCCCTCGAAAATTTTCCCATGATGATCCCATCCCCCGTAGTTGATCGTGACGAAACGAACTCCCGATTGCACCAGCCGACGAGCCAAAAGACAAGACTGCCCGAAGGTGTTCCGCCCATAACGATCCCGCAGACGATCCGATTCTTCTTCAATCGCAAAGGCCTTCCGAGCTTCTCCAGAGAGAATCATCTGCGAAGCTCGTTGACGGAATTCATCGTAGGTTTGAATCTGATCGTTATTTTCAATTTTGCGAGCCAAGCCATCAACGGCATCGAGCAGTTTGACCCGCCTTTCGATACGGCGTTCGGTCAGCACTTCTGCAGGGGTCACATCCTGAACTTTGTAATCGCTTGCGTTGGGGTCTCCCGCACGGAACGACTCGTACCGGCCCCCGAGAAAGGCACTTTTCCCAAGTTCCCAAGTGAACGAGGGGTTTTTCGGAATCGAAACATAAGGGGGCAATTTGCCAGAGAAACCGAATTCATGGGCCACCACCGCACCGATTGCAGGATAATCGCCAAAGGCGCTGCCCAATCGTCCCGATAAGACCCAGTTGGTGGCTGTTTCGTGATGATCGTTATTATGGGCACCGCTACGAATCAACGAAACTTTATGCATCAATTTAGCGGTTAAAGGGAGTAATTCGCCAATTTTGACCCCCGCTAGAGAAGAGTCGATCGGTTTGTATTTCCCGCGAATTTCTTCGGGGGCATCGGGTTTCAGATCGAAACTATCATGATGGGAAAGCCCCCCCCCTAGAAAGATCAACACGACCGAATTGGCCCGTTGTTTAGCTTTGGTCGCTTTTGAGGAAGATTGTTCGGCACGCAGAACCGATTCTAAGGAAAGCCCCAAAGTCGAAATCGCCCCGACTTGGAGAAGGTTTCTTCGTGAAAGGTGAATGTTCAACATGATCGATTTTTGAGGTTAGGAGTTAGGGGTTGCGGGGCGATATTTCACGGTTAAAGGTCAGGGGCGATGTTTCACGGTTACGATCAATGGTTAAAGGTAAAGTTTTTCGAATTCAACAAGGCCCAGAATAAATCTCGGAAGACCTCTTCCCGAGGATCACCGGCCTGTAGCAATTCCAACACGGCTTGACGTTCTCGGTTGTTGGCTTTGCGAGAGTGAGTCACCAAGAAAAGTTCGTCGATCAACTGGTTATTATCGGGTATTTCTTTTAGGAGTTTGGCAAGCCGGCCTTCGTTAGCTTTGATCTTTTTCACAATCGCATCACCATTTTGCAAGTGAAGCAATTGGGGCATGGTCACTTCGCCGTTGCGTTCACAGGCGCAGGCGGTCACGCGATCGGACTTTCCGAATAAGGAGAGGAAATAAACCTTCACTCCCGGATCGGGGATTTGGATGGCACGCATTCCTTTCGGATACCCCAAGAATTCGTCGGGAATTTCGGTCGCTTGACTAATGGCATCGAGGAGAACTTCGGCGGGCAAGCGGCGGGCATAGTAATGCGAATAGAAACGGGTTTCGCTTTCGTTGGTGGGTTTGGTGGCGCTGGAAAGTTGGTAGGTCCGCGAGTTGAGGATCACTTTCATCAGGTGCTTTAGGTCCATTTTATTGTTCGTGAATTCCTCCACCAAGGCCTTCCATAATTCGGGATTGGTCGGGGGATTGGTGGCGCGTAAATCATCCACCGGTTCGACCAATCCCACCCCGAGATAATGCTTCCAAAGGCGATTGACCATGGCCCCTGCAAAGTATTCGTTGTTGGGGTGCGTCATCCACTCGACCAATTTTTCGCGTGGGTCCTCGTGAGGGGCAATACTCACCGCAGAGCGATCGAGCGGTTGCGGTTTTAAGAATTGTCCCGTGCGGGGTTGAACAACCCCAATGGGATTTTTGTTGCTGTTCGGGTCGGGGTGAGATATTTTGAGAACGGTACCAGTCCGAGGTTCTTTGCGGTCGAGTTTGATGCGACTAAAGAAGGAAGCAAAATGATAGTAATCGTCCTGCGTGTATTTTTCTAACGGATGGTTATGGCATTGGGCACAGCCAATTCTTGTTCCCAAAAAGGCCTGCGCCACCGAGGCAACGACTTCGGAATTTTCACCGTGCCGATGTTCCCCGACCGTCACCACATAATACCCCACTGCAGGATTTTCGAGAGAGTTGCCTTTGGCCAAAAGGACCTCGCGGGCTAGCTCATCCCAAGGACGATTCAGGGCGACTTGTCGGCGAATCCAGTTGTGCATCAGGCGAACATTTTTGGTTCCCCGCACATCGTGATCTCGCTCTTTCCGATTCTGTAACAAATCGCTCCATTGCAAGGCCCAATAATCAACGTATTCGGGCCTTTCGAGTAACGAATCAATCCATTTTGATCTTTTGTTAGGTGAGGGGTCCGCCAAAAAGGCCTTGACTTCGGCAGGGGTGGGCAAAGTCCCAATAGTATCGAGAAACACACGCCGGATAAATTCCTCGTCGCTACTCAAATCCGATGGCTCGATGCGCAATTGCTTCAACTTGCCAAAAACATGAGTATCGATGAAGTTATTCCCAACGGCATATTTTTCGGCAGGAATATCGTTGTCAAAGGGGATAGTAAAAGAACTAATGGCGACTTCGGTCAAAAAGGCGGCACGAACCGCGGTCTCGCCCGATCGTTTCGCGGTCACTTTCCCTTCGCTGGTCGTGGTCACCACCGCAGAATCGTTCGACTCAAATTTGGTCAGCCAAGTGACATCCTGTTTGGTTCCGTCACTGAATTCGGCAATCGCTTGTAGGGTCAGGGTTTCCTTCGGTTTCAAGGTTTGATGGGGGGGAAACACCGATAATTTCACAATTTTGGGATCGGCCTTATTCGGGCCGGGCGCACCATGGGCAATCCATTTTTTCAGCGTTTGATATTCCCGCGACTCGGTCGTGAACAATTTGCCGCCCTCGTGGGGGATTTCTGCAACCGCTTTGAGAAGGAGTAAACTTCGTTCGGGGGCAGAAAGATCGATCCTACGTCCGTGAAACTCACGGGTCAGGGATTTATAATCCATCTCGGGGGCATAACCACGAAGACTAAGTCGAAAACCATTTTGACCGGCTCCTTTGCCATGACAGGCACCTTGGTTACAACCAGCCCGAGTGAAAATGGGGACAACTTCATTCAGGAAGGAAGGGGGTTCGTCCGCAGCCAAGGCCGTGATGGGCCAAGCTAAAGGGCTGAATGAGATAAGGAGGACTGGCAATAAGAATCGAGACATTCCAAAAAGCCCCTGAGGAAGACGGTGAACCCTGATTGATACGGGTCCGGCAGGTCTACTTATATCTTAACTAATGTTCACCGGTATTTCAATGAAAAATCGTACCCGTCAAGTCGTCGGGGGTTTGTCGTCGGGGGGAGCGGAACCTGCTGCGAGCCAGCCGAATTTTCAGATCGTTTTCTCATTCTTTTGCGCTTCTTCCGTCAGTTTCAGGAATACCTCTTCGAGAGAACCGGCGAGGTCGGCTTGATTTCGCAGTTCTTCCAATGTCCCGCAACCAATTAATTTTCCATGCTCCACAATCCCGATACGGTGTGCCAACTCTTGGGCAATATCTAGCGAGTGAGTGGAAAGAAAAATGGTCGTTCCTTGTTGGGATTGCTTCAAAAATAGGTCTTTGAGTTCTCGGATACTTTTGGGATCAAGCCCTACGGTGGGTTCGTCGGTAATGA
>JAOAAA010000065.1 GCA_026419115.1 Gemmataceae bacterium | reverse complement strand
CTCGGAGATGTGTATAAGAGACAGTACCAAGGGGGGCCTCATGGGCTTCCCGAATCCGAACGAAAGCGAATACGATTTGTTCATGACAGGGCACGCCGGTTCTAGCGTCTCCACCATCTCAGGCCTAAAATCGGCCGACGACCTCTTAGGTGAAAAGGATCGCCGCGCGGTCGCCGTCATTGGCGATGGGGCTTTTGTCTCCGGTATCGTGTTTGAAGCCTTTAACAACATCTCGGGAATGGACCAAGATGTTCTGGTGATTTTGAACGACAATAAAATGTCGATCTGTCCCCGCACGGGAGGCATCGCTCGGTATCTGGATCAATGCCGGATGACCTCGCTTTACCAAGGTGGCAAAAAGAGTCTCAACTACATTTTGTCGAAAATTCCCGTGCTAGGAGAAGCGGCACACTCGGCCCTTGAGCAACTGCGAGATGGGGTGAAAGCCACCTTAAACCATGGCATGTTGTTCGAAGAACTGGGCTTTCGATATTTTGGCCCAGTCGATGGACATGATCTGCCCAATCTCATTCGCACCCTACGAGACATTAAAACTCAAAAAGGTCCGATCCTGCTGCACGTCTTCACGAACAAAGGCCATGGGGTTCCTCAAGCCAGCGCCGATCCGGTCACCTTCCATACCCCACCCGTCTTTACGGAAGTCGGCCCCGGAAACACCAACATCCAGACGAAAAAAGGGGGCAGCAAAGCACTCACGGATGTCATGTCTAACGCGATTGCCGAGGCCATGCTCAACGATCCGAAAGTCACGGTTTTCACCGCTGCTATGTGTCAGGGGAATAAACTCGAAAAGGTTCGAGAAACCTTTCCGGATCGCTTTTTCGATGTGGGCATTTGTGAATCGCATGCCGTTGCTGCCGCCGCAGGGATGGCCAAGGCAGGGATCAAACCCATCGTCGACATTTATTCTTCGTTTTTGCAGCGCTCCTTCGATCAAATTTTTCAGGAAGTAGCTTTGCAGAACCTGCCCGTCATTTTCACGATGGATCGTGCCGGCTTAACCGGTCCGGAAGGCCCTACGCATCACGGAGTTTTTGATATTCCCTACATGCGAATTTTCCCGAACATGATTGTCATGGCCCCCGGTGATGAATCCGATATCAAACCGATGCTCAATTTCGCATTAGAGCAAAAATCGCCCACCTCGATTCGCTACCCCAAAGCCCCTGCCGAATTGGTCAAACGCGAATTTACACCCATTGAACTCGGCAAAGCTGAAATAATCGAGGAGGGAGAAGACGGGGTCTTCATCGTTTTTGGGGCACTCCTTGCCGATGCTCTTCGGGCAGCCCAGAAACTTCGCGAGGAAGGTTTAAATATCGCTGTGGTGAATGCTCGCTTCGTGAAACCCCTTGATGAAAAAACCTTGATGCCCCTCATTGAGAAAATGCCTTGGGTCATCACCATCGAAGAAGGGACACTCGAAGGGGGCTTCGGAAGCGCCGTGTTGGAAGCCGCTAACCGAAATGGGCTTGATACCCGCCACATTACCCGTCTTGGGATTCCGGATCGATTTATCGAACATGCCGATCGAACCGAGCAACTGGCCGATCTTGGTTTAGATGTATCAGGTTTCTGCAAGGCGGCTCGGAAATGCACCGAGTCCACCAAACCGGTTAGCTAGGATCGGTTCGCAATCTCATCGATTCTAATCCCAAAATGAGATTGAGGTCCGTTTGTATGACTTTTGAATGGACCACATCCCCCCCCCTCCTCACCCCTCGAAGAGGGGCGGTCTTTTGACAAATCGTTCTTCGACACACTTCCAACATTGACTTGTAATTGAATAAATCACAGAATAATATAACCTTGTTAATTCAATCAGTTTATTAAGAGAAACTCGATCCAATCTGATTGAACAACTAAGAATCAAACCGACCTGTGCCTTCAACATCTCCATTTTTTGTGGAGGGTCTGTCCTATGCCAAAAGAAGCGAAGGAAGCTAAGCAAGCCAAAATCGCAAACGCAGCCAAAGCAGCTAAAGTCGCGAAAGACTCTAAAGAAGCAAAAGAAACCAAAGTCGCCGTCGACCGCGAGGCCATCCAACGCCTCAGTGAATTCTTCAACCGCAATGGCTATGTTCGCTTTCTCGATGAAACCCGTCGAGCCAAGGATGGAGAACACTATAAAAAAGGAGCCGAAGTTCGTTTAGTTGCAGACTCAAAAGCCGAGTTAACCGAGATTCAAAGACTCTTGAAGCGGGCCGGCTTTAAAGTGGCCAAACCTTTCTCCAAATCGAATCAATGGCGTCAGCCCATCTACGGGGTCGATGCCGTGGCTCGCTTCTTAGCTCTGGTAAAAACTTTCAAAAATTAAGCTCGCACGAATTCCCAAAGAGCAAAGTCCTTCTCATTCTCGTCATGATCGATCCCTATTGGCCCGCCCCCAACTACGACGGCAACCCTCGTCGTTTTCGGATGGCCTTATTAAGACCCACTCTGATTATCGGTTTCTGGACGGCCTGCGTTTTTGAATTGCTTCTGCTTTTTGAAGAAGAGAGACATGTCAAGGCTTGGTTGGTGGCCCGTCTGATTGTCCTTCTTTTTGCTCTGGTATCGACTTTGATTCTCGTCCTTCTCTTTTGGGTGAAAGTCACCCCTTCCGGAATCAAGTTCCCCAATTGGCCCATCCTGATTCGTAAAATGAAATGGGATGAGGTGATTCACGTTCGATCGATCAATCTCGGGGGATTGCGATTTTTGGTTCTCTATTCTAGTCCAGCCTCTTTCGGAGATTGGATTCCGTTATTTCTTGCAGAGCCAGAGCTATTTTGCAAATCCCTTGAAGAATTTGTCCCCAAAACCCATCCTTTATGGGAGTGTCAATCCTTCCTCAAGTGGTATCGAAAATATCAGGATAGCCCCGACTCCCCCGAGGACTATCTCAAGGTCCGTTGAACCACAAGAAAGCCGAGCTAATCTCTCGAATTTCTTAAGATTTTATCTCTCAAATCTCTTTGCAGGAACATGGTGAAACTTTTCACGCATTCCCTACTAAAGAGTGATTCGGAACAATTTTCCTTCAATCGGGTGTGG
Source organism: Gemmataceae bacterium (assembly GCA_026419115.1). Taxonomy (GTDB): domain Bacteria; phylum Planctomycetota; class Planctomycetia; order Gemmatales; family Gemmataceae; genus SKW135. The sequence continues at coordinate 20,318 of JAOAAA010000065.1, read as the reverse complement.
GAGTAGGCATCCATCCGAAAGACCAATAGGAGTATCGTCCCAATCCAAACGGAATGAGTTCTTGGCGCAGAACCGCTAAACGGTAAGCACGCCAATTCGGATGATTTTCTCGGTTCAGAGCATCGGCCAAAGCGCGCCAGCAGGCAATGCGGGCGATCTGCCAATCCTCCCATGTTTGATCGAGTTTGACATTCGCAGACCGAGCTTCGGTCCGAGCGTCGGAAAGAATTTTCTCAGCGATGCGTAAGTTGGCCAACGCACTTTGATAGGTAGCCCCGAACTTGTAGGCTTCGGCCGGTCGGAGTCCCTCGTACCCGACCACAAAATCGGAAACATCCGTAAACGATAAGAGGATCGAAAGTGTCATGGGGATCATGGTATCCCCTCCATGTTAGTACGGCATTATGTGACCAATACCCAGTTGGTGACACATTGGTGCCGAAGGTTGGGTCTGCAAAGGTAAACCTCGAAAAACGAGTCAATAAAACGTGGGCTTGCTTCGTTCGTTGTGGACTTCTCAATTCCCGAGAGGTCAACGGGTCACGCCAACAGAGAGAGGGGGGTTGGCTAACGAATCAATTACATTATCGAACGATTCCCCGCTTACTAATTAGAGATTATTTCGTCAAGATGGATTTATGAAATTTCTTTTGATTTTCACGGAAAAGATTTTTTTTCTCAGAATAAGACCCACCCGCTCTAGCCAAATTGTGAAATTACAGACTCAGATATCGCTTCAAACACCAAAAGTTGTCTTCGATCCGGCACCGGCTCAAACCGAGTTACTGAATTCGGGGTCGGGTTTCGTTTGAACCGGTAACAGCATGGGTTGTTCTCGAAGGGGGTAAATTTTCGGTTCTCGGAACATAAAGACAAAGACGAACCAAACCGCAATGACGATCCAAAACGGCACCATCCAAAAATAAGACCAATCAGCGGTCTGCTCAGTTAGGGTCGATTCCAACACTGCCGCAGCTGAGTGATTTCCCACTAAGACACCAAGGCCCGAGGTAGCGAAAACAAAAATCCCTTGGGCGCTGGCTCGCAAGTGGGGCAAAGCATGTCGGTCTACATAAACCCCCGCCACGATAAAAAAGAAGGTGTAACACATGCCATGCAAAGGAAGGCCCAAACCAACCACGAGAGCAGGCGATTCGGTTGCAAAAATCAGATTCCGAATCGCCCAACCGGTGATCCCCACTAGTAAAGTGGTTCGCATGCCGAATTTAGCCAGCGATAGGGGAAACACCAACATGAAGATCACTTCCGAAACTTGTGCCAACGTCTGAACGGCCGTAGGGAACGGGACGTGGATTTCCTTCAAGAACGAATTCCCATACACTCCATAGAATTGTTGCACCGCCGACATGATGAAGGCAACGAAAATTAAACTAGCAAAGCTCGGGTCACGGAACATTCCTAAAGCAGGTAACCCCAAGGCCTCGCTGAGAGTCTTTCCCGTCCCTGTAGGGGGTGTCGCGGGCAAATACCAAGAAGTGAGACTCGAAACTACTCCCATTATCCCTGCAATGTAAAGGGGCCATGCCGAGACTGAACCACATAAAAACTGAATGAGCACATTCACCACGATCCAACCGACGGTTCCCCAAAGTCGGACCTGCCCAAACTCACGCTTCGGATCGATTAAATTGCGGTAGCCGATGATGTTGGTGAGCGAGTTCGACAAGTTATTGCAAAAGGTGTACCCCACCATGATCACAAAAATATACGGAACGAGGCTACCCGGTTGCGCAACCCCTGCCAGCAAATCCTGCTGATGTTGGGTGCACCATCTCGCCAGAATGAGCATCAAACCGGCCATAATCATTTGTAGAACGGCAAGTAACCGCTGCGATTGAAAAAGCCGATCGGACAATAAACCCAGAAACAACGGGCCAACCAAAGCGGAAAAAGCACTGGCAGAGTAAATCCAAGCCACTTGAGATTTGCTAAATCCTAACCCCCCTTCCGGAATAGGTGCTGCGAGATATGTTGCCAGTGAGATCGCCCACGCTCCCATCACCATATAAACGCTGAACATCATAACAGATAACGGCACGTGTTTACGACTCGGCATGTCACTCCTTGGGGGTAGCGGGAGAGGGTAAACCATCATACTAACGAGAAGCAGTAAAAAATACCAGATCGATTTGAATCAAACTGTTATCAAAACGATCAGAAATGATAGGCGATTCGGAAATGTGGCACCACAGCACCACAATCAATGCCAACTCAGGAAAGATCGAGGTGAGGATAACAGTTTCTTCAGGAGGAAGTTCCATACAGGATAACAAGGGCTTCAGGAGGAAGTTCCGTGCTCGGATAGGTGGCTCAGAAAATGTAGAACGAGAGGGGGTCACTCAGACCACCCGCCTTGAACAAAAGCCTACTTAGGCCAAGATAGCTTTGACGACTTGACCGCTCACATCCGTGAGACGAAAATCTCGACCTTGATAGCGGTAAGTAAAGCGTTCGTGGTCAATCCCAAGAAGGTGTAACATGGTCGCATGAAGATCATGCACGGTCACAATATCCTTGGCGGCGTTATAGCCCAGTTCATCCGTCTCGCCGTAGGTCGTGCCGCCTTTGATTGCCCCACCTGCCAGCCAGATCGAAAATCCTTTCATATGATGATCGCGACCTGTCCCCTGAGCCATGGGGGTTCGACCAAACTCGCCTGCCCAAATCACAAGGGTATCGTCCCAAAGACCAGTTCGTTTTAGGTCTTTGAGCAAGGCGGTCATTCCCTGATCGACCTCTTTGGCCACAACCGGAATATCGTTTTTAATGTTCCCGTGATGATCCCAATCACGGTGGTACAGCTGAATGAATCGTACATTTCGCTCCGCTAATCTTCGAGCCAACAGACAATTCGATGCAAAAGACCCATCTCCGGGCGTAGCCCCATACAGGTTCAGCGTTTCCTTGGTTTCTTTGGAAAGGTCCATGAGTTCCGGCACACTTGTTTGCATCCGGAAAGCCATTTCATATTGGCTTAATCGGGTTGTGATTTCCGGATCATCTACTTTCTTGTCAAACAATTGATTCAGCGAATGAATGGTGTCCACTACGTCGCGTTGTCTTTCGCGATTCACACCCGCGGGATTGGCAACATAGTGGACCGGATCGCCTTTGGAACGAAATTCCACCCCTTGAAATTGGCTGGGCAAAAAGCCACTATGCCACTGTCGAGCGGCAATCGGTTGACTTTGACCCGAACGACCGGTGGAGACCAAAACCACGAAACCGGGCAACGATTCAGTTTCGCTCCCGAGTCCGTACCACAGCCAAGACCCCATACTCGGACGGCCCGAAATCGTTGTTCCTGTATTCATGAAGGTGTGGGCCGGATCGTGGTTGATCGCCTCGGTCTTCAAGGATCGCACAATACAAATATCGTCGGCCACGGTGTGCAAATGGGGAAACAGCACCGAGATTTCTTGACCCGATTTGCCAACCTTCTTAAATTCATGTGTCGGTCCCAAACAGGTCAAATTATTATTCCCCTGAAGTTGTGCAATCGGTTGCCCTTTAGTGAACGATTGGGGCATGGGCTTGCCATTTTGTTTTGCCAATTCGGGTTTGTAGTCAAAGGTTTCTAAATGGCTGGGACCTCCGGCCATGGTGAGAACGATCACCCGTTTGACCTTCGGTTTATGGTGCGGTTTAATGGCGCCCGGCCAGCGCTCGATTTTGGGTGTCTCTGCCAACAAATTCGGCTGCAATAAATTCGCTAGGGCGATGCTCCCCAGACTGGTTACGGAAGTCCCTAAAAATGTTCTTCTGGCTATAGGAGTGAACCGATTCATAACGTGCCCCTCGGTAGGATAAAGTTTTTATACTGAACCAACTCTCACAAGCGAGAGTCAAAAGTTTCATCTCCTTCAGGTTCGTCCTACCTTGAAACCGTCCAAAAAATTAGAGATTGATTTTTTCTACGGTGGTGCAGATTTCATAAAAATGCCTCATCTCCTTCGGGTATACCCTACCCTGTTTCAGCCAACTTCGCTAGAAAGCTCGGAATTGCCTCTTTGCAAATTGGTGCGTTGTCGCATAATTCCTATGTCTGTGTTCGCCCGTAACCACTCCTCTCTCCTACCATGAAGAAACTCTTTCCGATGCTCGGTTTCGTTGCTTTAGCAACCACAACCATCTTGCAGTTTACCACACCGGTCGTGGCGGTCCCCCCCCCCGGAATTCCTGTGATTCAATGGGAAAAACATATCCTCGACGATAAATTCCGTTCCGAAGGGGTCGCCATCGGTGATGTGAACAAAGACGGCAAAATGGATGTGATGAACGGGGAATACTGGTATGAAGCCCCCGATTGGAAAAAGCACGAAATGCAACCTCCTGTGGACCATAAAGATGGCCTCAACAACTATAGCCGAAGTTTTGCCTGCTGGGCAGAAGATATTAACAAAGATGGATGGGTTGATCTGATCGTGATTGATTTTCCAGGGGTCCCCTGTTACTGGATGGAGAATCCCAAAGGGAAAGAGGGTCATTGGAAAAAACATATCATCTGGCACAGTGCTTGTAACGAAACCCCTCAATATGTGGACCTGTTCGGCACCGGTCAACGTGTGCTGGTCATGGGCTTCCAACCGAAACCCAAACCGGGTGAAAAAGAAGATGGTAACATGGGGCAAATGGCTTGGTTCAAACCAAGCTCCGATGTGTATGCCCCTTGGGAAATGCACCCGATTAGTGCCCCTTCCACCAAAGAAAATCGCATTCCAGGAACCATGCGATTTTCTCACGGCCTTGGTGTGGGTGATCTCAACGGCGATAAACGATTAGATGTGATTACCATCGGCGGCTGGTGGGAACAACCCGAGAAAGTGACCGATGAACCTTGGGTGTTCCATCCCACGAATGTCACCGATGCGATGGCCGACTTGTTTGCCTACGATGTCGATAACGATGGGAAAGCAGACATCATTGGTTCCAGTGCCCATAAATTTGGGATTTGGTGGTTCCAACAGAAACCGGGCAAAGATCACCCCACTTTTGTGAAGCAAGAACTTTTCCGAGAACTCGTCAGCGAAACCCATGCCATGAATTTTGTCGATATTGATGGCGATGGATTAAAAGACTTGGTCACAGGAAAAAGGGCCTACTCGCACGGGATTAGCGAACCCGGTTCGCGTTGGCCTGCGATGCTCTATTGGTTCAAAGCAGAGAAGAAAAAAGATGGACTTACCACTTTTACGCCGGTCGCTATCGATACCGATTCCGGAATTGGAACCCAATTTGAAGTGAATGACATTAACGGCGATGGCAAACCCGATGTGATTGTTTCAAACAAACGAGGTGTTTTTGTCCACATTCAAAAAAGTGTGAAAAAATAATTTCACCTAGTACCCTTTTCATTTTGATTTTTTTCTCACTATGTACCATTTCCGATTATCCTTATTGGTGATATTTTTTTTCACGGTTTCCCTTCGTGCTTCGGAATTATCTATTCCCTCGATTACAAAATTGATGAACGAAGCCCGTGAAACTTGGGAGGTACCCGGTGTTTATGTGGTGATTGTCACCAAAGACAAAATCCTTTATACGCAAGGGTGCGGAACCCAAACCTTGGGAAAAAATATCCCCATCACAGAGAAAACACTTTTTCCCATTGCTTCTTGTAGTAAAGCATTCATCACAACTCTAATCGGTCAGTTAGTTGATGAAGAGAAAATGCATTGGGATGATCGAGTGCAAAAGCATCTCAAGAATTTTCGCCTGTCCGATAAAAATGCCAACGAATTAGTAAGCATACGAGATTTACTCTGTCATCGCACGGGTGTGGCCAGCCATGATTTAATTTGGTATCGGGCCAAATGGAAGATGCCAGAAATGATTGAACGTGCAGGGAAACTCCCCCTCTCGCGGCCTTTTCGTCAAGATTTACAATATCAAACGGTGTTATTTTCTGCAGCAGGATTGGCCGCGGCTGAAGTAACGGGTGAACCTTGGCCCGAATTATTGAAACGAAAATTGCTCTCTCCGCTGGAACTGAATGATACTTTCACGCATCCAGATTTGGCACCGAAAGAGAATCGTTGCTCGGGGCACATGCTCAATGAAAAAGATGAATTAATTCCCACCGATTGGTATATTGCCCCCGATCTGGACCCTGCTTGTTCTTTGCACTCCTCACCTCGCGATATTGCCAAATGGTTACAGTTCTTTTTGAATCAAGGAGAATATCAAGGTAAGCGATTAATTTCCGAGCAATCATTGGCCGAGATTTTTACTCCGCAAATCGTGATTCGCCCAGAAGGAGTCACGCGAGATTTAGCCCCCGAATCGAATTTATTGTCCTACGGCCTTGGGTGGGTTATTCAAGATTATCGGGGCAAATTGATCTACGCACATGCAGGCCTGATTGATGGGTTCCGCGTGCAATTCACCCTGTTACCCAAAGAAGGTTACGGCATTGCCGTGTTTGCCAACAAACATGATACCCGTTTACCTCTGGCTTTGAGTTGCACCCTGACCGATCATTTATTGAAATTAGAACCGAAAAAATGGAATTCCTATTACATTGAACTTATTGAACGGGCGGAACTCGAGCAGAAAATTCAAAGACGCCGTTTGGAACAACGACGACAAGGAATTAAACCGACCTTTGATCTTTCGGAATATGTCGGGAAATATGCTAACCCTGCCTATGGAATAGGTACGATCAAATTAATGAAAGACCATCTCTATTGGGAATGGGGGAATTTTGGGGGTGAATTAAAACACTGGGAAGGTGATATATTTGAATTACAACATCCCGATCGACGAGTTAACGGTTCTTTACTGGGATTCCAAATCGAAAAAGGTAAAATTCTATCCGTGCGCTGGGGCGATACGGGGATTTTTCAGAAGGAATAATTTGCGGTGAGAAAGCAAGGAAATATATGAGGTGATTTATTGATATAATTTTTCAGATGTATCAGTATAACACAGTTGTGAGAAAGCAAGGGAATAAATGAAAGTGATTTATTTACTCACAGATTTTTTCCCATCGATGATTTGGGGTTGATAATCAGGTAAAACTTTTTTATCGATGGCAAATGCCATAATCCATGTATCTACCGTTTCCACAAAATCATTATCACTAATCACTAACAATAGAATTCGCCCATCGGGTAACGAAGGGCCAAAACAAATCCCTTCGATTTTTTCAGGGAATTTTTCCCCTGCCAAGTTCCATTGAGCATCCAATAAATCAATTAATACTTTCTTTTTGGCAGCTTGGATGGATTTAGGTAATTCCATCGCGGGAAGTTTTTCAACAGCGGAAACATCCGTGGCTTCTTTCGTATCGATCAGCATAATTTTTTTGAATTTAGCGTCTGGTCCCGGTTTACTATCCCGCTCAATGACAAGAAATTGATGATCGGAAACCGAGAGGATTTCGCTAATCACATTCTGAATGGCATCGAGTTGATAGATAAATTCAGAGGTTTTTCCCGTCGAAAGATCGATTTTCAGAAATCGAACATTGTGCCCTTCCATGATTCCGTCTTTATTCTGGGTGGCATCCTGAATCAATGGGCTTTGCAAGGCAGCAACCAAGACATTTCCGTTTGGTGAAATTGCTAATCCCTCGAATCCACGGTTGGGAATTCGACCTTTGGTGTTATGGGGGGGTAATTCCATCTTCGGATCGGCATTTTGTTTATTAGGTTTGTAGCGATTCGGTACCGAAAAACGCTTAAGTTCTTTGCCCGAAAAATCGAATTCAAACAGGCTCGGCCCATATTCATCCGAGACATAAAGGGTCTTTTGTCGAGATACGCGAATCCCTTCTGGGTCCATACGACGGGATTTTTCGGCATTTTGCGGGTCAAAATCTTTGAAGGAGCCGCTAAATGTTTTTCCGTTGTTCTTAAAAAGGTGCGTTTCCAACAATTGGAATTGAACTTTCGTTGCTGCTTTGGGATCGACATTTATATCTACGACATGAAAGCGACACGCATAGGAAGTCGCGCCATCTTTCGGGCCGCGATCGGGCAGCACCACATAGCGATTCTTCTCGCCAGTGTAGGCGATGCCCGAGCCAAAACCCCCGAGGCGATCGAGCGGAGTCCCATCGTCGAGCTTACCAGTCAGACCCGATTTATCGGAGAGTTTCGCGGGAATCACTGCTTTCCCGATCAGCTCAATCTCAGCTGCATCGCTTTGCGCGAGGATACAAAATGATATGGAGAGAATAAGGCCAACCTGACAAAAAAATCGAAATCTCATAAGGGTCCTTTAAGAAGTTACAGAACCTTTTTATCTTACGAGAAGTGAGCTTGGTGAAAGGATTGGGATTGAGTAGATTTGGTGAAGATTCACGAACGGTTTTTTTGCTTCTCTCTCGATTTCGTGGGCTTCTCTATCGATCGTCCGGATCAATCGGCACGGGAGGGAATGGTATGCCAGTGGGGTTAAAATCTTTGGGTCGGGCCACGATGCGAATATCGAGAGTGATTTCTTTATCGGCACGAAGAACGACGACTTCGATCATGGTTCCGGGTTTGACCGAAGCGATTCGCTGCACGAGTTCCGAAGTATCCTGCGAAACGGGTTTTCCCTCAATGCGAATAATCACATCATCGGGTCGAATCCCCCCTTTTGCTGCCGGTGAAGCCGGTAGCACTTCGGTAACTCGTAAGCCGTCGCCCTCACGATTGGCCTGAAAACGAACCCCCAAATAACCCGGACCAACCCCCGTCGGTTCGACATTTTTGGGGACCGGAGCGCCGAGCAATAACGCCATCGATAATGAAATGGTTCCGAACATTTCTTTCTCCTATGAGGCAAGGCCTAGCGATCCTTCAAATCCCGTAAAATTTTTTGGCATTATCATGGAAGAGCTTTTTCTGCTGTTCCTCGGTGCGATCTTTGACAATCGTCTTAAGGGCATTGACCCACTCTGCCATGGTGGCGCCAAGGGTACACACAGGCCAATCACTACCAAACATGACCCGATCCCAACCAAAAACCTCGATACCATGATTGATTGCCGGCGCCAATGTTTCTGGTCCCCATTCCCCTTTCTTACACTGAGCAACAATCCCCGAGATTTTGCACACTACGTTTTTTCGTTCGGCAAGTTTCGCAATATCTTTCTTCCATGTTTCAAACTTCTTGGCATCGAATAAGGGGGCATTACCAAGGTGATCGAGAATAAATCGAGTATTGGGGCATTCCCCTATCAGTTGATCGGCATCGGTCAATTCTCCCGGACGAATGCAAATATCGAAACTGAGTCCAAGGTCGCCGAGAAGTTTGACCCCTGAGATAAACTCCTTGGTCACGCAGAAACCTTTGGGGTTATCATCTTCATGAATGACTTGGCGGATTCCTTTGATGTAAGGGCTTCCTTTGAATTGTGCAACGTATTTAGCAAAGCCTTCGGATGCGGGCCGACCACTCACCACAGCCGCAACGGTAATATGTTTTTTCGATTTGATTAATTCAAGTATATAGTCAACCTCTTCTTGCTGTTGATCGACATGAACATCTACTTCCATGTAGACGCTCTGAGTAAAATTCAGCCCTTCAATGACCTTGGCATAATCCTCAGGAAGGTGACTTTTACCTAAGGGATGATCGGGCTTTTTCAACCAGTTCAGTTTGAATTTTTTTAAGTCCCAAAGGTGTTGGTGGGTATCAATGATAGGTATCATAGCAGTTTTTTCTTTTCCCATGGCAAGGGTTGCCAAGCCGAGTGTACTCGTCGCTATAAACTCCCGACGATGCATAGTAGATTCTCCCAGATTGAGATAGATTTTAGCCGAATTGCTCGCCCAGAGAAAGAGGGAAAAGAATTGGTTACGTTTTGTTACGGAAAATCAGGCTGAATGGGGCCGAGCTGAAAAAATCATGAGGAGAAAGTGAATACCTTAGGAGGGTCATCGTTTCCCATACTTTTTGGCATGAAAGGTAAGAATGCTACGAGAGAGAATCAAATACTTTCGATGGTCATCGCGACGGCATTCCCCCCCCCAAGGCAGAGGCTAGCGCAACCTTTTTTGACCTTGCGGAGTTTCATAGCATGGATCAAGGTCACCAGAACACGAGCACCGCTGGCCCCAATCGGATGCCCCAAAGCCACGGCCCCGCCATGCACATTCACCTTGCTTTCGTCGAGTTCGAGTTGCCGAGAGCAGGCTAACATTTGGGCGGCAAAGGCCTCATTCAGCTCGAATAAATCGACCTCAGAAAGAGTCCACCCCGATTTTTCCAAAACCATTCGCACGGCGGAAACCGGAGCGGTAAAGATGGCCTTGGGGGAAACCCCCGAAGTGGCATAAGCAACCACCCGAGCCAAAGGAGTCAGGCGATATTTTTTGACCGCATTTTCCGAGGCCAGAAGAACGGCAGCGGCGCCATCCGAAAGTTGAGAGGCATTCCCTGCGGTAACGGTGCCTCCCTCGGGCAGGAAGGCCGGTCGTAATTTCCCCAAAGTTTCGGGAGTTGTTTCTGGGCGAAAACCTTCATCGCGTTCGATCGTTTTGGCTTTGTTACCGGTGCCGACCGTCACGGGAACCACCTCTTGTTGAAAGGCCCCCGACTCCCAAGCCTGAAATGCTTTTTTGTGGCTTTGAGCCGAGAAAGTATCCTGATCCCGTCGCGTGATTCCACAGGTTTGGGCGGTGTATTCTGCGGCTTCCCCCATGGGCCAATTTTCAAAAGCACACCACAGACCATCTTTAATCAGAGCATCGACGAGTTTGCCATCGCCATACTTGTACCCAGTGCGGGACTGCTCAATGAGGTGAGGCGTTCGGCTCATACTTTCCATCCCGCCTGCTAAAATCAGGTCGGCGTCACCCGCTTTGATGGCTTGCGCCCCGAGCATGGCCGCTTTGAGTCCTGAACCACACACTTTGTTGATGGTGACAGCAGCAATCGTTTCGGGAAGACCTGCTTTCAAGGCTGCTTGCCGAGCGGGATTTTGCCCACTCCCTGCTTGAACCACCTGCCCCATGATGACTTCATCGATGGTATTTGGTTCGAGATTGGCCCGATTCAAAGTTTCCTTTAGTACAATCGCTCCGAGTTGGGGGGCAGCCAGCTCAGATAATCCCCCGAGAAATTTCCCGATGGGGGTTCGCGCTGCACTAATCAGATAAACAGGTGTCATGGAAAGGCCTCAGATAGTTGGTACCACTTCAGTGGGGACATGGTCGGTAGGTTTTAATCGGGGACGAATTTGGCGTTGGGCAATCCGGTTAATCACCTGTAAGAACGCCAGAGCACTGGCCTCGATGACATTCGTATTCAGGCCACGACCATTGAGCTTTTTGTTTTCGTATTCGACCTCAAGGGTGGCTTCTGCTTGAGCATCTAGCCCGCCTGTGACCGATCGAACACGATAATCCGTCACCTTTAATTCAACGCCGGTCCCTTTCTGAATCGATTTGAGTACTGCATCAACGGGTCCGTCCCCAATAGCAGGTTCACAAACGGTATGACCATCGCGATGTTTCAAGGTGACGGCAGCCGTCGGGGGAACTCCGAAACTGGCCGAGCAAGTGAAGTTCAACAAGGTCCAAATTTCCCCACCCGAATGGAATTGATTGTCGATGAGGGCCTCGATGTCGGCATCGTAGACGTTTTTTTTGCGGTCGGCAAGAGCTTTGAATGATTCAAACAATTGTTGGAATTGCTGATCATCCAATTTATAGCCCAGTTCTTCCACCCGATGTTTCAAGGCATTGCGTCCCGAGTGTTTCCCCAAGACCAGTTCCGTGCTGGGAATCCCCACATCTTCGGGCCGCATAATTTCATAAGTAGAGCGATTTTTCAGCATTCCATCTTGATGAATTCCAGCTTCATGAGCAAAGGCATTTTGCCCGACGATCGCTTTATTTCGTTGAACTTGCATTCCGGTAATCGAAGAGAGCTTTCGGCTGAGAGGATAGAGCATCTTCGTATTGATGCGGGTGGGCAATTGATAGAAATCGTAACGGGTTCGCAAAGCCATCACGATTTCCTCTAGGGCGGTATTCCCTGCTCTTTCGCCAATGCCGTTGATGGTGCATTCAATTTGACGAGCACCCTCTTGAACCGCAGCGAGGGAATTGGCCACGGCCAACCCCAAATCATTATGACAATGTACCGAGAAGATCAGTTTGTCGGAATGGGGGATATTGGCTTTTAGATGGCGGATGATGGCAGCATAATGGCTGGGGACAGCATAACCGACCGTATCGGGGATGTTGAGTGTCTTGGCCCCCGCCTCGGCAGCGGCAATACAAACTTCGGTGAGAAAATCTAATTCGGTGCGGGCTGCATCTTCGGGCGAAAATTCAACATCGTCGGTAAATTGACGTGCACGCTGGACGGAATCGACGGCCCGTTTGATAATTTCCTCGCGTGTCATTTTCAATTTGAATTCCCGATGAATCGCACTGGTGGCAAGAAAAACGTGAATCCGCCTTCGTGGAGCATCTTTCAGCGCTTCGGCAGCTCGATCGATATCGGCGTTATTGCATCGGGCTAATCCACAAATAATTGGGCCGGTAATTTCTCGGGCAATCGCACGGACCGCCTCAAAATCTCCCACAGAGGCAATCGGAAAACCCGCTTCGATAATATCCACACCCAAATCCCGAAGCCCCCGTGCCATCTCCAGTTTCTCGGTGAGATTCATGCTGCATCCGGGGCTTTGTTCACCATCTCGCAAGGTTGTGTCGAAAATCAAAACGGGTTCGGGAGAATTTGTACTCATGGTCGTCTCAATAATAAAATAAGGCCCCAGAGTCCGGTTTGGGTCTGGAGCCTTTTCCAATAATCAGTTCTGGAACCGCTCCACAGGCTTACAATCGATAAAGTGGAAGAAGTCGCAGATAAGTCCTCATACCTTTAGCCTAACGAGTTCCCCTCGGGAATGCAAGTGGTCACAGGAGAAGATTTAATGGAGTTTCCCCGTCGTTCTGGAAGATTTAATGGAGTTCCTCACATGTTCCGTTCCTACCCAATAGCCTGAAAGTCTCGGGGAGATTTTTGTCGTTCCATTCCCACCCGATAGCCTGAGAGTCTTGGGGAGATCTTTTTCATCTAGGAGGCGAACTCATTCCCACGCAATGGCCGCCATTCGGATACCTAAGAAAGGCCTTGTCTTGATAACGTGATCGAAAATTTTTAGACTGCGATGGATATAAATCTCAAACTGGAACAAAGAACTTTTAGGGTAAGAAACCATGACGAAGTTGATTATTGCGGACAAGGAAAAACTTGATTGGTCCAAAGGTACTCGCTTCGGGATGATTCAGAACGAAAGTGATATTCTCACTGTTCAGGGTTTCCCATTGATGCAGCCCAATGAGAATATCGCCCTTTTGCATTCCGGCCCGAGCGGCGACACCGTCGGGATTAATTTCCATGATGAGCATCCCGCCGCGTAAATCTTTGTTGACTTTGTTGACCGTCTCCGCAGCGACAGGGGCCACTTTGATCCCTAATTTCTTCCAAACCACATCACCCACAGCAACAGGGGCCACTGAACTGGAGTTAGAAACTGTCGAAGCGGTAATTCCCGTGCCCACGGGAGCGGGTCGATCGGTCGCACGGAGGGCCAGTTCTGTCTTCACAACTTCGGAGCCGCGTTTCGTAGCAAAAACCAGCTTCTCTCCCAAGGGTTTTTCTAAAAAAGCTCGTTCAAGGTCTAAACTCGATCTGATCGGTATCTCCTCGATTTGATCGATAATATCCCCCGCTTTGATACCGGCTCGCTCGGCAGGGCTACCCGCTTCGACTCGATCGACAACCACCCATCGTCGCACAGGGTTATCGCTACAATCCACTTTATTCTGCAAGACCAATCCATGGCTATGCCCCGTCCGCCGACGAACCGAGAGCATATTGGTAACTTGAACCAACACATCGTCAATCGGTAAGGCAAAGGCGATATTCTGAGCGCCGGCACGAATGGCAACGTTCACCCCAATGAGTTCCCCGTGGATATTCAAAAGCGGACCACCGGAATTACCTGGGTTAATGCCTGCCGAGGTTTGAATTAGGGATTTATAGGACACCTCTTTATTCAAGGTGACATCGCGTTTGAGAGCGCTAATCACACCGGTGGTGACCGTATTTTCGTAGCCAAAGGCATTCCCAATAGCGACCACAGGCTCAGCAACCATCAAATCGCCCGAGCAACCGATTGGCATCACCTCGAGATTCTTTTTCGGATCGACCTTAATCACCGCCAGATCATGTTCGGGGTCGCGGGCAATCACGACGGCATGCAGTGCGGTTCCATCGGTAAGGTGAACTTTGAGAACGCTAACATCATCAATCACATGATGGTTGGTCAGGATATAGCCGCGAGGATCGATAACGATTCCGGTCCCCATGCCATTCACTCGGCTGGCAGCTGTGCCAATCTCCGTACTTTGCGTGGTCTCTTTCGAGACTAACCTTTGTGTGTGGATATTCACTACACATCCTTTCACCTTCTCAACCACCTGAACCGCAGGGGTCTTTCTCGGATTGGAAGAAGAAAGAGTCGAGGGCCTCAGAATATCTTGGGCTAAGGACACTTGACAGAAAGCCAGCCCTAAGATGATGAAGAATACGTTACGAGACAAAGAAGTAGACTGCAACAGCATTGTAGCCCCTATCGGCAAGCGGATACTTGGTCGCGGTCAGTCCATCGCCGCAGTTCCTGCCAAGTTACGCAAACTTCAGAATCGTCCTGAAGCCTCGGGATCCTCCAGTTCGCCTGAGCTTCCGAACCTACGGAAACCCCCATTCACCTCCTATTGCATGGGTCAAACCTGTCAGACGTATCGAACAACTTTTTTTAGTTGTGCGTTTTACACGCTCTATTGTGTTCGTGAAATCAAGAGGCTGTGCAATTTTGAAAAAATAGCCAGATTGATTGAAGATGTAACAATTACAAATGGGAATTTATATCAATTGAAATGATTACGAGGCGCATCGTTAAAATCGGACCGATTCTATTGGCCAAGATGTTTGACACTTCAATCGATTAAGGTGCCTGAAACAAAATAGAATTCTCCCGAATAAGCAAAGGGCTTTAAGAAAGGGTACTAGTCTTCGGCCTCGGTCGATTCGAGCTTTTCTCGGAAGCGGTATCCTTTACCCCGAACGGTTTCGATCAAATCGGCATCGCCCCCTTCGACCTTACCGAGTTTTTGGCGAAGTGTTTTGATGTGAACATCAATGGTACGTTCCAGAACGATCGAACCTTCCCCGATGGCCGCATCCATTAACTGATGACGAGAGAAGGCACGGCCGGGCTGACGAATCAAGCAATCGAGCAGACGAAATTCCGTAGGAGTAAGATCGAGTTTCTGATCATGAACGAAGACTTGATGTCGGACCCGATCAACGCGGATCCCCAGATGCTCCGTGACATCGCTGGCGGCATCGGTGCTGTTTTCGGTTCTGCGGAGCACCGCTTTGACCTTTTGGAGCAAGATTTTGTTGCTAAATGGCTTGGTGACGTAATCATCAGCACCGACAGAATAGCCTTCTACCTGATCGGCTTCCTCCGATTTCGCGGTCAACATGATGATTGGCAGATGTTTCGTTTTCTCAGAGGCTCGGAGCTGCTTGCAGACTTCTAGACCGCTCATTCCGGGAAGCATCAGGTCCAGAAGAATCACGTCCGGAAGAAGGGTCTGGGCTTTACGAAGCCCATCGGTCCCATCGTGCGCGGAGAAGACTTGGAAGCCATCGCGGTCAAAGTACCATTCTAACGATTGTACAAGTTGCCGTTCATCTTCGATGATGAGAATTCGGGGTTGAGACATCGTTTCGTTTTCCCTTGCGAGCGATTTCAGTGTCTGAAGCATTACTTCCTTCCGATTAATCTTTTCCAATTCGATCGGGGCGATGACGGACGATTTCGCCTTCAATCATGTAAATGACATCCTCGGCTATGTTCGTGGCATGATCGGCGATCCGCTCCAAATGACGGGTGGCAGTAAACAGGGTGAGTCCCGGTTTCACATGATCGGGAGATTTCTTCATCATTTGAACCAGTTCGGCAATCATTTCATCGTTGTAACGATCCACCTCATCATCCAAGCGGACGACACGTCGGGCCATTTGTGAATCGAGATTCACGAACGCATCGAGGCTTTGTCGAGCCAGACTTGTGGTTAGGTCGGTCATCATTTGTAACTTATTCGGAATGGCGAACTCCGGAGCCGAGAGGGTAATCGCAGCCTCGGCAATGTGGCGTGCTAAATCCCCCATCCTTTCCAGATCGGTTGAGATCATAAACGTTGAGGCAATCCGGCGTAAATCCGAAGCCACCGGTTGATGGAGCGCCAAGATTTTCAGGCATTCTTCGGAAACGCTGTTTTCGAGTTCATCAATTTTCGTATCGCCTGCGATCACATCCGCTGCCAGACCTTTATCGTGATCCTGCAAAGCACGGACGGATTTATAAATGGCATCTTCCACCACGCCAGCAAGATTGGTAATCGATCTTTGGAGATGTTCAAGGTCTCGTTCTAAGTGTCTGGACATTCTTTTTCTCGGTACACGAGGGTGATTTATCAATGGGCAACCGCTCTGTTCATCATATCTCGCTGGGTTGACCTACTCAACCAAAGCAACTCGTTATTCAATCCTCCATCTCGACCTAAATAACTCGTTAGGGTATCCTCCCTCTCAACCAAATCGACCGGTGATATAATCCTCCGTTTGTTTCTTTGTGGGGCGTTGGAATATCTGTTCTGTGGCCCCCGATTCGATGAGTCTTCCTTCAAAGAAAAACGCCGTCGAGTCCGAAACCCGCGCCGCTTGCTGCATATTGTGAGTCACGATGATGATGGTGTAATTTTTCTTCAATTCATCGATCAAGTCTTCAATCGCTGCGGTCGATTTTGGATCGAGCGCACTAGCGGGTTCGTCCATCAACAGAACTTCGGGGTCCGTGGCGAGGCTTCGGGCAATACAAAGTCGTTGTTGTTGACCGCCAGAAAGATCGAAAGCACTAGTATTCAGGCGATCTTTCACTTCTTCCCAAAGAGCCGCCTGCTTCAGGCATCGTTCCACAGTGTAATCGAGTCGCGCTCGATCCTTAACCCCTGCCACGCGGGGGCCATAAACCACATTTTCGTAAATCGATTTCGGGAAGGGGTTCGACTTCTGAAAGACCATCCCCACCCGACGACGCAAATCCACCAGATTGGTATTCGGACCATAAATATCGGCCCCATCGAGGCTAATCCGTCCCGAATGTTTGCACCCATCAATCAGGTCATTCATCCGATTCAACAGCCTTAAAAAGGTCGATTTGCCACAGCCCGAAGGGCCGATCAACGCCATAACCGATTTTTCGGGAACCACCAAGGAAATATCAAAGAGTGCTTGTTTGCCCGGATACCAGAAATTGACGTTCTCACAAACAAACTTGGGAGACCGAGTCTTCGGGTCGGTGGCCTTCCCTTCGGTTGTTCGACGATCAAAAATATCCGAATAAAGTCTCGACATTCAAATACCCCCGTCACTGTTTTTTTAGAGCCTAAGTGTGAAGATTAAGAGAATTTTAGGGGAAAGGCAGAAGGGTTTCCGGTCAATTTCGTCGGCGGTACGATTTGTAGGAATCAAATGGATAATATACCGAGTCTCACACCAGAAGTCCATCTTGCATACGAACAATGCGGTCGCAGGAGCGTTTCGCCAATTCCTCATCGTGAGTGACCATCACACGAGTAGCTCGGGTTCGTTCGGTTTGCTCCTTCAAAAGTTGCATGATCGTTGCCCCAGTCGCACTATCGAGGTTGCCCGTGGGTTCGTCTGCCAAAAGAAGAATCGGCTTATGAACAATGGCCCGAGCAATCGCGACCCGTTGACGTTCCCCCCCTGAAAGTTGATTCGGATAATGCCCCACCCGATGAGAAAGCCCGACGGAATCCAACGCTTCTTGCGCCATTCTTCGACGTACAGGGCGAGAATATCCTGCCAAAGTCAACGGGAGTTCCACATTCTCCAGAGTATTCTTGCTGGGAATTAGGTGAAACGCCTGAAACACAATCCCCACTTGGGTCAGACGAAATCTCGCCCGCGCATCGCTCGTACTGGTACCTAGGTCCACCCCTGCCACGCGAATGATCCCCGATGTCGGTTCATCCAACCCGCCGATCAAATGCAACAAAGTCGATTTCCCCGAGCCAGATTTCCCGAGTATCCCAAGTGATTGTTGAGGCTCAATCGTTAGGGATACCCCACGAAGAACCTGAGTCTCGCCGAAGGATTTGAATAGGTTGACGATTTCGACCACGCTCAAAATCTCGCCGTTCGAGTGATTGGTCCTGTTTAGATTTTGTACATCCTGATTCGGTTTTGTCTGTCCTGATTAGGTGTTGTACGATTTCAGCAAGGACCGAGCATAATGAAGATTTTCTAGATGCCGGCGTGTGATTGACCACGTTTGAAATGCAATGAGCCATAGGATATATTGAATTTCCACGGTCTCCAGTGAAAGGAAAAAAGCACCAAAACAATAAACGATCAGCCCACCGATCACCATGTTGGCAACCCCGTAACCGAATTCGGCTTCCTGTGATCCGGTGTTCAGATAGGGTTTAAGGACCGATCGGATGCGTAAGCTAATCACGATGGCAAAAATAATACAGACCAAATATGCACAGACGCCGACAATCCCACTATCGGCAGCGATTTGCAAATAAGTGTTGTGAATCACGCGACCTTCCATATCGGCCCCCATTTCCCGAGTGTACAGCGAGGAGTTCCGAACACCATAACCTAAGATGGGTCGTTCGATTGCCATTTTGGCAGCGATACTCCAAGTGGTTAAACGGCTTTCGGCACTTTCATCCTGTTTATAATCGTTGATGGAGGAAAACCGATTGGCGATCTCCTCACCAACGAGAAAAGGCAGACTGATCGCCCCAACGAGGTATCCCAGCGCAATCCATTTCCGATTCTCTTTCCGGCATAACAAAATGTAGATGGGGGTACTCACCAAAATGCTCAGCATGGCCCCGCGTGAGTAGCTCGTTAACACCGCATGAACCAACAGGGGAACCCCCATAATCACAAACCAGCGGCTCCAATGTTTCAACATATCCCAACCAAAGATACACAACGGAACCCCCGTGGCCAGCAACAAGGCTGCCCCGTTGTTGTCCAAACCATCCCAACCATTTCGCACTAACACCAAGTAGCCTTTAAGATAATTCACGTTCACTTCAAACGCGATATAGACCAAGGCAAATGTGGCTAATCCCGCTAAGATGGCGGCTTGACGGATCGAGGTGATTACCAAAGAAGCGGTGATAAATACGATAAAGATTTTCTTATATTCGTCATAACATTCCGCTGCAATGAGTTGATTCTCCGCATTGAAATAGGTCAACGTGATCCAAAAGGCAAAAAAGATAAACGCATAGTGACCAAAATTCAATTGGGGTAACCGAACATGGGCAAAGCGATTCGGTGACAACCAAAATCCCATACGCCAAATGAAGGCACTGCCCATAGCCGTGATGGCCATGTAAAACGACCAAGGGAAGTCGGGCGCATACGAAATTAGATCGTATTTCCACATGAATTGCGGACGCCACACCGCAAAAAGGTAGTACATGGCCACGGGGATAAACGGCGAGTAGAAAATCCCTCCCCCGATCCCGAAGGCCATCATAATACCCATTGCAATGAGCTTATTCACCTCTGTAGACTCCCTGATCTGATCTTATATTTCATGTTCTCGTTTTGTTGGGCTTCTGAATTCGGACAAACAGACCGAATCACAAGCGATTTTGTTTAAACAATCACCCGCTCTTTCCGTCTTGCCATGGCTTGTTCTAACCCCTGTTCTGCTTTCTCAGCGGCCGATTCCCAAGTGTGATCGCGAAGCACCCATTGACGGGCTTTGGCTCCAAGTTCCCTTTGTTGTTCGGGGTCCTTCCATAATTTTAACAGACCGTCGATCCATTCCCGCGGCGAACTCACCACCTTGAGGGCATCGCCACAGGTTAATCCATGAGCGGCCCTAGGGCTGGCAAGGATCGGTTTACCCATCGCAGCTGCTTCGAGAAGTTTATTCTTAATTCCTCCTCCACTGACAAAGGGTAAAACGACCACGGCCTGTTTGGCTAATTCTTCTCGAAGGTCGGGCAAATCCGGAGTGACCGAAACCCCTTTGAGGTTCTGCACACACTCCCTGACCGCAGGGCCAAGCTGGAAACCAAATATCTGAAAGGTGGCGTTTGGTTCTTGAGCCATCACTTTCGGCCAAACATTTTGACAAAACCATTGCAGCGCTTGGATATTCGGACCAAAATCGAGCCGCCCCCAGAACGTACAACTTTTCGGTACCGCTGTGA
>JAOAAA010000064.1 GCA_026419115.1 Gemmataceae bacterium | reverse complement strand
TCTTCATCGATGTACACTTTGATGAAGGCCTTACCATTGTGAACCAAGAAGGTGACCCCTACAAATTCGGGGGGGATCGTACAGTCGCGGGCCCATGTTTTGATAGGTTCGCGGTTGTTCGTTTTTTGCGCCTTCTCAACTTTCTTGAGGAGACGAGCATCAATATAGGGGCCTTTCTTCCTCGAACGACTCATTACGACACCTTCTCCGAACCTTCATAGGGTCAATTCAAAATCTCACCAAATCGGGCGACCTTCATTCGTTAGGGCCGCCCGATTATCCGGCAAATCAACTTTCTTCGATCCGTTTTTTGAGAAAAAGAGGCCTTTTCCTCAAAAATTTTACAGACAAATTTTTATATTTAGATTAACGCCTTTCGAAAAGGGGTTAACCGGAATTTTGTTAGGTTTCTGCGAATTTCAGGGCCAAAAAACATAAGCGACGGCCTCGGAACTTTGGCCGTCGCTGAGTTTTTGGTACATGGTAAAAAGATCATTCCAGAAACTCGTTGCCATGTGTCCCCAAAATCGCAAGGGGGATTAGCCACCACTGTATCGCGGGCCGGGTCGGCGCCGGCGAATAATTGCGCTGGTCGAGGGTTTTCGTTTCTTGCGGGTTTTGCCCCCCTTGGCGAGCCCCCCGGTTGGCGAGCAAGTGTGACGCCCCCCCGGGGTACGGCCTTCGCCCCCCCCCATCGGGTGGTTCACGGGGTTTTGGGCCACACCGCGTTGGTGAGGTTTTCGGCCCATCCAGCGTTTTCTTCCGGCTTTCCCGAGCGAGATATTCATGTGGTCTGCATTCGACATCGCACCAATCGAAGCGCGACATTTAGCGGAGACCCGACGAATTTCACCGGAAGGTAACGTCAACTGGGCCCAATCAGCTTCGCGGTTGGTTAAGGTGGCAGAGCAGCCGGCGGATCGGCAAATTTGCCCGCCTCGACCTTGTTGCAATTCAATGTTGTGAATCACCAGACCCAAGGGAATTTTTTCCAACGGGAGGCAATTCCCCACTTTAGGTTCGGCATCGGGACCGTTGCTAATGGTATCGCCTGCTTTGAGTCCATCGGGAGCGAGGATGTACGATTTTTCCCCATCCTGATATTGGATCAAGGCAATGCGGGCAGATCGATTCGGATCGTACTCGATGCTCAGCACGGTTGCGGGAATACCATCTTTGCGATTTCGTTTGAAATCGATGATTCGGTACATTTTCTTATGGCCGCCCCCACGGAATCGAGCTGTGACGATCCCTTGGTTGTTGCGTCCGCCCTTCTTCTTGCGAGGAACGAGCAACGACTTTTCTGGCTGGTTGACTTTCGGATGGGTACAATCAGCGAAATCGCTGACCGAGCCACCTCGACGGCCTGCCGATGTCGGTTTGTAAAATCGAATCCCCATATCTTTAACTCTTCCGTTATTTGTCTTGGTGTAATTCTCTCAATTCCCAGCGACTCTTCTCGTTTCACCCGTTGTTCCACAGACGATTAGAAGAACTCGATCTTGTCGTCCGGATGAAGTTTGATGATCGCCTTTTTCCAATCGGGTCGGCTCCCTTCTTTGAAGCGGAAGCGACGCTTCTTCCCGTGACGGATTTGCGTGCGGACCGCTTCGACCCGAACGGGGAACATCTCTTGGATGGCATTCTTGATGTCCGTCTTGGTCGCATGAATGCTCACTTGAAAGGTGTAAGCGTTCAGCTTCGTGCTCAAGAATGTCCCTTTTTCGGTCACAAGGGGACGAATAATCACTTGGTGAGGACGCAATTCGATGTTAGGCCGCGACGGCTTAGGAACGAATCGCAATTTATTTTTCCGGCGATATTTAACCGGACGAGGTCGTGTTTGCATGATTTAGTTCACCTTATAAAAAATTCACACCGTCCGGTGCATCAGTCCTTTTTGGCGGTTGTCAGAGCGTCGAGCGCCGCTTTGCTCAGAAGCAAGGTTTTGGGTCGAAGCACATCGTAGGTATTGAAGTCACTGGTGGGGAGGATGGTGACTTTGGGCAGATTCCGTGCCGATTTATAGACCTTCTCATCCCGAGCCGGCGTACCGATCAAAACCGATTGCCCTTCAAGTTTCAGGGCCTTCAATAACGAGGCCACTGCTTTGGTTTTGATTTCGGTGATTCCAAAATCATCAACAATAATAGTTTCTTTATCACGAAGTTTGCTCAGAACCGCCATACGGGTTGCCGAGCGAAGAGCTTTTTTGGGTAGGCGATAGGAATAGTCGCGAGGTTTAGGACCTTTCGCAGTTCCCCCCCCCCGACGCTTGTTGGTGCGTTTTGTACCCGCACGAGCGTTCCCCGTTCCCTTCTGACGGAAGAGTTTTTTGGTACTGCCCGCCACTTCGCCACGACGTAAGGTACTATGGGTACCTTGTCGTTTATTGGTTTCGTACATGAGAACGGCTTCGTGCATCAGTCGGGTGCTGATCTTGCCGCCGAACGCAGCGGGATCAACTGTTACGGTACCGACTTCTTGACCATCTTTGTTGTAGACGGGAAGAGTAATCGATGCTGTTACTTGTTCGATTGTCGGGCTGGCCATACTCGCAATCCTTTAGCCCCTACTTTCTGGGGCATCCTCATTTCGGCGATACCATACACAAGGCCGCTGCACCCTTCTCCATGCTTGGCAGCGGGTGCAACGGCCCCGGTTCAATTTTTATTAATTGGCGACTTAGCCCCCTGCGAGTCAATTAGTCTCGTTGGGGACCCATTACTTTGATCTTAATATCAACACCGGGCGGAAGCGCCAAACCTTTGTTCAGTGCTTCAACGGTTTTACCGGTCGGCTTGACAATATCGATGATTCGTTTGTGAGTACGAATCTCAAATTGTTCTCGGCTCTTGCGATCAATGTGGGGAGATCGCAGAACGGTATAACGCTCGACGCGGGTCGGCAGGGGAATGGGGCCGTGAACTTCAGCTCCAGTATGTTTAGCTGTTTCCACAATCTCCAGCGCCGTGCGATCGAGAGTTTCGTGGTCGTAGCCTTCCATACGAATGCGGATACGTTCGTTCATACTCACTCCAATCCTTCATCTGCGAACAGATATACAGAAGCAAGTGTTCTATGATTGTGCCCTACCCCTGTCAATAGCCCAGATCGAAAATTTTACTTCTTCGTCATCTTTGATTTCGGGGTGTACCCGAAAATGAGTTGGGGGTCTGAAGGCCAAGACGTCTACTGATGTACAGAAACCCTCTTTTTGAGTCCACCTATGTCGTCTTCACCCAAAAACAAAACCGTTACCTTTCACGTCCCCTACCAAAAAGCCTCTTTGGTACAAGAACTGCTCGATATTGTCCAGCGACTTGAAAAACTCCCCCAGCAGACTCGACCCCGAACAATTCATCGACACTTGCGAGCCAATCATTGTTGATGAAGGACGCGAGTTACTTCGTAAACTCTTTGAACAATCCGCTCAAAACGGCTTGGAGAAAGGGAAGAGGATATTACTCATTTCAAGAATTGGGGGGAAGTTGATTGGGATCGATACCGAGTTGTTTGAGCATTTCGCGAAGTCGTTCATTCTGTAGGGCCAATTCTTTGGCTTTCTCTTCCTCCTGTTTGGCTCGTAATTCCGCTTCGAGTTTCGCCTGAGCTTCGGCTTCGGCCTTGCGTTCGGCTTCGAGTTTCGCTTTCGCTTCGGCTTCGGCACGTTGTTGAGCTTCGAGTTTGGCTTTCGCTTCGGTCTCAGCGCGTTGTTCCGCTTCGAGTTTGGCTTTCGCTTCGGCTTCAGCACGAAGGCGTTCTTGTTCGGCGCGTTCCTGACTAGCGATCCGAGCCAGTTTTTCTATCTCGGCGTCTTTCTTCATTTGCTCGGCTCGTTTCTCGGCACGCTCGGCTCGATCCTTCTGAATCAGCAGATAATCCCGTGAGGGTTGCATCAATGTTCCATCGGGATTGAATATCCTCAAAGTGTCGCTAGTCCAATCAAGTCGGATTCCTAATCGAGGCGAGGTCCATTGAGTTACGCTCATGGGTCTTTCTCTCAGTTGATTGTTTTCGCGAAGAAACACTCGGACTTCGGCGGGGTCGGTGAACAACCAATAAAATTCTTGCACGCCGTATTTTTCGTACCAGTCTCGTTTCTCTGCGATCTCTTTTTTGGTGTTCGAGTTGGAATGAATTTCAAAGACGACGCTGGGAATCACACCGTTTTCTCGGTGTTGAACGTAAGATTCACGACCTTCGGGACGATATTGAGGGACGCCGAAACAGACCATCACATCGGGTGCCATCCAGATGCGACTATCTCCTGCAACGGGATACCATGCTAAATCGGCAAAGATGCCGACCTCATGTTCTCGATCGCGGAAGAGGAGCCGAAGGTTATCGACAAGGAGAGTAATGTAATCGAAGTGGATTTGCGATTCGGCCAATCGTTCCTCCGGATGAGCAGGGTATTCGATGTCGGGCAATTCGCTAAGATCGATGTTCCTCATCGTGGATGCTCCCTCAGGTTTCCGTTCATTATACCCTATACGTTTGTGATTACATGCGACTTATGACGTCAACGATGGCATCTCCCACCTGAGACGTGGTAGCATTTCCTTTCAGGTCTGGAGTCAGGGCAATTTTCTCTGCAAGAACACGCTTCACGGCTTGACGAATCATCTCGGCGGCGGCCGTTTCCTTGAGATGATCAAGCATCAGAGCACCGGACAAAATCGCTGCCAACGGATTCGCGATCCCTTTACCAGCAATGTCGGGGGCGCTGCCGTGAACTGGCTCGAACATACTAGGAAATTCGCGCGTGGGATTGATGTTCGCACTCGAAGCTAAACCGACGCTGCCGGTCACCATTGCAGAGAGATCGGTTAAAATATCACCAAAGAGATTACTTGCTACAACTACATCGAACTTTTCGGGTTGTCGAACGAAGTCCATCGCGGCGGCATCGACCAACAACGAGGAGAATTTCACATCGGGGTAGTCTTGTGCCACTTCTTTGGCTACAGTATCCCAAAGGACCATGCCATAAACCAGAGCGTTCGATTTGGTGATGGAAGTGAGATTCTTGCGACGTTGACGGGCTGCTTCAAAAGCTGCTCGAATGATCCGCTCGCAACCCCGACGGGTGAATACGGCCGTTTGGATGGCAATCTCGGGGGCACCTTCATAAAGTCGGCCACCAACGGGGGCATATTCCCCTTCTGTATTTTCCCGATAAACGACCATATCGATCGAACCCGGCGCCTTATCTTTCAGCGGACAGGGGACCCCAGCAAACAGATAAGCAGGTCGCAGATTCACATACTGATCGAAGCGTCGACGCATGGGCAACAGCAGTTCATGAACCGTGACCGAATCGGGCACGTCGGGTGAGCCGATCGCACCGAATAAGATTGCATCGTGTTTTTTCAGGGTTTCCCAACCATCGGCAGGGAGAATGTGCCCCGTTTTTTTGTAGAATTCGCTTCCCCAGGGTAAGCGATTCCATTCGTATTGGGTACCCGTTTTCTTAGCTGTGGCATCGATGGCACGGATCGCTTGCTCGATCACATCGGGACCAATTCCATCACCTGCAATAACAGCGATTTGGTGTTTTGACATAAGTTTGAGTAAGTTAGGTTAAATTTAACGATGGTAACGATTTTATAGGGTTGCAACAGTTTTGATAATTTTGGGGAAAGAATCGAACTTTCGATTCATGATAATCCGATATTCATACCAGTGAATTGGAAACAAAACTCGTTTGCAGTCCCTCTTTTTTAGAGCAACTGTAGCGGTTTATGGTGAAAAAGGGGAGAGGTCAAGATGACCAGAGGAAAGATTTCGCGACTGCGAAAGGTCGCAACCCTTGGAGCGGTCACACTGATCACATTGAGTTCAGGTTGTGCGTTACCAGGTGGAGCGTATCAGACCGATCCTGCTTTGGGAAATTTCAATCGACCTATCACAGCGACTCCCCCCCCCGAACGAGGAGGTCAAGGATTAGATTCCCCCGCTTACGATGCGGGCTATCGGATTGGAGCGGGTGCACCGGAAGCCCCCGGCTTCAGCCGAGATTATAATCCGAATGGGATTCAATCGTTGCCCACTTTGACGACCGAAAGCCTTTTCACACGAAGCACGGGATTAGAAGGCGATGGCAAATACGCTCGCCGATCGAACAATCCTCAAGGGGCACGCTTACCGGGTATGGCAATTGCCGAGGCTGGAGTGCGTGGGCCGAGTCTCCCCCCAGCATGGAATACACCCCCCTCGTCGGGAAGTGTGACCTCACGTGGGAACTCACCTTTGGTCGGCATCACCAGTGGTTCTTCGATCTCACCCGATATGAGTATTGCCGAGAAACCCAAATACATTCCCGATTATAACATTGCCAACATCCGCACCATGGAAGAAGCCCAATCGGTTTTAGCTTCCTGTGGTGTGAAATGGCAACGCCTAGAACAAGTGGAAAATGGCGATTGGGTCTTTGCTTGCTCGACCCAAGAACCTGCCGGCAAAACGATGTTTGCACGATATGAAGCCAGAAGCTCCGACAAAATGGAAGCCATTCGTAATGTGATTCATCAAATCAAAACGGGTCAATAATTCCGATAGAAGCTATGACTCAAAACGGGTCCATCATTATACATTGAAGCCACGACGGTGGAGTGCAAGGATGCACATAGCCTGCTCCGGAACGGATTCTTGAGCAGGCTTTTTTCTTTTTTATCCGCTGACCAATCAACCCTTTCACCATGTCCAACCAATCGATGCCTTGTGGTACCTTCACCTTGTTCCCATACATCCTCTGATACTTTGTTCAGATAGACCTTCTGGTACCCTGTTCAAAAGTCAGAAACCCCCTTTCCGAATCCATCGGAATTTTCTCTGTGAAATATCTCACAACGATGGAGGTATATTCTGATTGGCGAAATTCACCCTCAGAAGGAAGGGGCCGAGTTTCCCCCAATGGAATTTCCTCGAAAAACTTCCATGGAAATGCTGTTAGGAAGAGTAGCAAAATCTAAAATAATTGAATATCGACCTACCGAGTTCCATCTATGCCGTTGCGAGTGTTCTCAAGTCTGATTCTTTTGAGCTGCTTGGTTTTTCTGTCTGCCTGTGCCAAGAAAGGCATCCCTGCTCCTCAAGGTGGTTCCGACATGACGCCGGCCAAAGTGAATCTTCGCCGAAGCGTCGAATTAGCGGTGGTCGAACAGAAAGCCCTGACTTCGAGTATCGATGCGATTGGGGTCATTGAAGCGGAATCGCTCAACAAAATTGCTTCGGGTCTCAGCGGACTGGTAGAAGAGGTTCTGTTTCGTGAAGGAGATGTAGTTGATCCACGGCAGAAAATCCCCTTAATTCGGATCGATCGGAAACGCTACCTTGCTGCCTACGAGGTAGCTAAAGCCAACGAAAAAGAAGCACAAGCGGTCTTACTTGCCGCAGCCGATGCGAATCGTCGTGCCCAAGCGGGGGGAGCTGCCGTTGCCATCGATGTTCGCCAACAAGCCGCCGAAGCCGAATCGGTGGCCGAAGCCCGATTGGCTTCCGCAAAAGCGAACCTGATTATTGCGAAACTCAACGCCGATCGCAGCGAGGTCTTTCCCCCCTGTCGCGGTCAAATCAACACCCGAACCGTTGCGGTCGGCGACTACGTCGATGAGAAAACCGTGATTGCCACCGTGGCCGATCTTAGTAAGCTCCGTGTCAGTGCCTACATCCCCGAAAGTGTGGAACCGTTGATCCGCAAACACATGCAAGAACGATCCTACGAATTGTCGGGCCGTTTGCTCGGCATCGCTTTGGCTGGTACAAATAGCGTGAGTAACCCGTTAAATCAAATTCTCATTGAAACGGCCGAAATCCCCTCGTCGTTCGATCCCCAATTCACGGTGCCGCCCTTTCCCAATCGCATCTATCGGGGGCATTTATTCTATCTCAGCCGAGTCGCCGATCCCACGACGCATATGTTTGAAACGAAGACGGAAATCGATCCCCGAACGTTCGGCTTCAATGACCTTTCTCCCGGATACACCGCTCGGATTCGCTTCCCCCTGAAAACTAACCCCGATGCCCTCGTGATTCCTGAAGAAGCCCTGCGAGCCACCGAACGCGGATTTATTGTGTTTGTGCCAGAAAAACGAATTGCAAAAGATGGATCGGTTGAATGGATTGCTCGACCGAAACGGGTCGAAGTCGGCACACGTGCACCCGGATGGGTAGAAATTCGCCAAGGGCTTTCGCCCAAACAAGCGATCGTAAGAAGAGGTGCCGAAGCGCTCGAAGATGGCACACCGATCCGATTTAATGAATCGCAACAAAAAATCGCAGAAGGGAAATAGCATTCCTATTTTCAGGCACCCATTGATTGAGCAGTTCTCACCTGACAAGCCGATAAATTATCCCATTCTCAAAATATTCTGATCTCGGGTCATTAGGGTATTGAATTCGAGGTCGTGTCTCATCACCCTTGCGATCACTCGTAAGCGCAGAGACACTCCTTTGAGACACTGAACAACCAAACAAAGCGAGGGAGTTTGAAGCCTTTATTGATTTCTCAACCTCCGTTTCGTCTGTCGGATCGATCTGCGGTTGAGCATTATTTTTTGATGCTGTTTCTCGGGCTATCTTGGGCCGTGGCCTTTGGTATCACTCTGGGGGCAGGCTACTTGCTTTGGGTCTGGGTGTGGGAATGGGCCGAGACAGGGAACGGTTGGGCGGCGTTGCAAGCCAGTTTAGGCCTGATTTCGTTTGGCTATGCCCTACGTTGGGTTGTTTTACTTTACCTCTATGTGTTGGAATCGCACGATCGATATTTCTCTCCCCCCCCCGAGCCAAGCGTTTGGCCCACTCTTTCGATCATCCTACCATTTTACAATGAGAAGGAACTGATTGCCCAAGCCATGCAATCGACCTTAGATTTAGATTATCCCCATTATGAGGTGATTGCCGTCAGCGATGGTTCCACCGACGGGAGCTACGAGATTGCCAAAAAATTTGAAGGGGATTACTCGTTCGGCTCAGTTCGAGTTTATGCCAAATCGAATGGGGGAAAAGTTTCGGCCCTGAATTATGCCTTTCAAAAGACATCGGGAGAATGGATCATTTCGATCGATGGAGATGGAAAAATCGATCCCGATGCTGCCAAACAACTCATTCGCCGTGCCCTTTCCTGTGAAGGGGTCGATGCCGTCGCGGGCTATACTCGTGTTTGGAATCGAATCAATTTATTAACTCGATGTCAAGCCGCGGAATTTATCATTTGGAACGGGGTCGTTCGGGGGCCACAAAGCCGGCATGGATGTGTTTTGTGCATTCCCGGCCCGTTGGGACTGTTTCGACGCAGTGCTTTGTTACGAATCGAACAATGGTTTGGGATTCGCCTCGATGCCACCGAACACAGACCAAACGGACCTTTTGAACCAGATACCTTCGCCGAGGATTTTGATCTTTCTCTTGCCTTGCTCATGACGGGTAGCAAAATCCTTTATGAACCGCGTGCGGGAAGCGATACCGATGCCATGCCCACTATGCTCACGCTCATTAACCAGCGTTATCGTTGGGCCCGAGGTTCGTTACAGGTGATCCGCAAGTTGCTCCGACGTGGCTTGTCACGCCCTGAATGGCAACGGGCCAACGTCTGGGCTTGGCTTTGCGGCTCTTACTTATACGATTTCGCCGTGTTTACTTTCGCACTATTCGCACAACTGGTTGTGGTCTTTGTCGCCTTTTCAGGCCATGAAAGCCTTGATCTGTTTCTCGCTTGTTTGATCGCACAAACTTTACTGCGTCTGTTTGTGAGTATCGCTGCCATCATCGAACATAAAGAATCTTGGCGACTCCTGTGGTATGTGCTATTCATCGATGTGTATGGGCTTATCTTAGCCGGTGCCTTTCTGATTGCTTTGTTTGATGAAATTCGGGGGGGAAGAATGCGTTGGTAACCCTTCTGTGATTGGAAGAAAAAAATCATCATGAAGTAGTGTGGGGGGGGGGAGAATAGATTGGAGGAAAGAGATAGGAGGAGAGAATCTAGATGTGACAGGGGGGGGGATCAAGATGGGAATAGTTACATGAGCATTACTGAGTTGCAAATATGGTAGGAATAACGATCGTATGCCCGATCGGCTCAACGGTGAATCGATACCCACTCTCAATTCTTTGTTGCAACCAGAGCGATCAACTCTAAGTCGCAAACATCCCAAGAATAAAGACTATGTATCCACAAACAACCAACGACATCAGGAAGCCGATCACCATACCGATAATCCCACAAATGTACCCCGCTTGAGTTGTTCCGCGGCCTGTGGGGTCCATGACTCCATTATTGATAGCGGCAAGGTCTTTACGACCCATGAGAGTAGCGGGTATCGAAAACCCTAACCAAAAAGGCGCAAAACAACCAACCAATAAAGGAAGCACTAAACCGAGAATCCCAAAGGTTAAAATTAAGCCCCCACGATGGGGCACATAGCGTTGGGAGGAACGCTTGTAATCATCGTAATCATCCCGATCATCAACGTAACCTTTCGCTCTCTCAAAATCTCGTGAATCGCCCCAATCCCGATCGCGAGTTTGGGTTCTCGGCGAATCCTCGAAGTTACGGTCATCGCGATTGGACGAAGAGCTTTCCGAAGCCCTATCTTTTTCAATAAAAGGCGATGCAGAGCTGATATGTTTGTTGATTTCTGGCAACAGCGAACGAAGTTCCGGAACTTCGTTTACGGTTTTCCAATCGGGCATTCCCTCGGTCCAAACCAAATTGGTGGCTTTTACTTTTCCGGATTGCAGTAGCTCCCTCATTGATTCTTGAGTAACAGGCCCCAGACGTTCTTCACCATCACTATAGAACCATTCTGCCATGTGACTTCCTTTTTCCCGAGAGTGAGAATAATGGGAGGTTAACCACCATTCTATAAGAAAGGGTATTGGCAATCTGATTATTATGCCAAGACCGCGAGAGCGGGTAACCCGATCGACATCCATTCCGAGCCGGACGACTTCTTTGCCTGTCTAGAGCCGATCGAGCGAAAAGAATTTCGAGGTTGACGACGACTTCTCAGCCTTTCCGAAGTCGATCGAGAAGTTGTGGTAACACTTGACCCGAAGGGCCATAAATCCCCACATCGACATAAAGAACCGCATCGCTGGGGTTGAGATTGATTTCAATAACCTCGGCAGGAGAAAGCCCTCGCTGTGAGTAACCCCTTTGCTTAGCTAATTGCACGAGACCAGCGGCAGGATAAACAACCGCACTGGTGCCGATCACCAGAAACACATCGCACATCAGGGTTGCTTGGTACGCTTGTTGCCAAATATCTTGGGGAAGACCTTCCCCGAACCAAACAATGTTGGGGCGGAGTCGCCCGCCACAGCGCTCACATTCGGGCTGTGTGCCCAAATCTTCGTAGCCCCGATCGGTAATCTGTGAGCAAACGGTGCACTCGGTTCGATTCAACGCCCCATGAAGTTCCCAAACACGGGTATTACCCGCCCGTTGATGCAACCCATCGACATTTTGTGTGATCAAATCGAAACGGTCCTGCCAAATTTTCTCCATCTCGGCCAAGGCATAATGGCCCGGATTCGGTTGGACTTTGGCAACATTGACTCGGCGGGCATTATAAAAGGTCCAAACTAAATCGGGATTGCGGCGCCAACCTTCGGGAGAAGCGACATCTTCGATTCGATGCCCTTCCCATAACCCATCGGAAGCGCGAAAAGTGGGCACGCCACTTTCTGCGGAGACACCCGCTCCCGTGAGGACGGCCACTCGGTTGGCCTTGCGAAGAATTTCTGCGGCCTTTTCTATATAGGGTGTGAGGTTCATTGGTCTGGTTCTCCTCGGTTGATTGTAAATTCTAATAATTTCTCTTTCCTTTAATCGACTCATTCGGTTATCATCTATTCACGCCCCTATTGTGAGCTATTAGGATACCCACCATGAGATTCTCCCTCCTTCTTCTTTCAACACTCTTCGTGAGTGTCTCCCCAAGTTTTGCTTACATCGAAGCGCCCCATTCGCTAGGGAAATGTGTGAAGACCGCGACCAATATCGTTTACATGGAAGTGGTACGGGTCAACAATGAAAAGAACCTGATTATCTACAAAAAAATTGCGGACCTAAAAGGGAAACACAACGGCGATGAGATCAAGCACAATATCGGCAAGAAAGGTTTTCACGAACGGGAATGGAAAAATATCATGGCATGGGCCGAAGTCGGTAAAAAAGCCATTTTCATGTACAACAACGAAGGGAGCGAAACCTGTATCGATAAATACTGGTATCAGGCCTACAAGGAAGGGGAATGGTGGGGCATGTCCCACGCCGAGCCGTTTTTGCTCCGCACCTTTTATGGCGACCCCGCGAAATTGGCCGAACTCATCCCCAGAATGCTCAAAGGAGAAGAGGTCATTGTTCCCTGTTTAGCCGATGGGAATAAAGAACAATTGCATTTGCGAAAAGGCAAAGTACAACGAATGCGCGCCAGCCTGAAGAAAGAAGAGTATGATCCTAAACGGGATTTTGTGGGTTGGGGTGCCGGTGACGACAGCGATGAACCCGAATTCAAAACCGTTACGGTGTTAGCTGCCGGTGCCAAAGATTGGCGTTTTCTCCCCGTTCCTGCGAAGGGATTGAATAAGTGGATGGCCCCCGACTTTGACGATAGCAAATGGACCAAAGGTAAAGCCCCCATCGGTTACGGCGAAGATGAGATCAAACAACGGGGCGGAACGGAGATTAAAGAAAAAGGGGTCGATTTCTATTTCCGTCGCGAGTTTGAACTACCGGCCGAGTTATTGAAAACAGGGAACATCATTAATCTGATGGTGGCCAGCGATGATAGCGCAACGGTTTGGATTAACGGCGAACTCGCAGACAAAGACCCCGAAGCCGATCATGAGTTTGCTTATTGGAATCGCGAGGTGGAATTGCCGCTGAAACTCTTTAAGCCGGGCAAGAATATCGTGGCAGTTCAAGTGAAGAATCAACCCTCTAGCTCGGACCTGTATTTGGACATGGAAATTTTGGTGCAAATTCCCCTCCCAAAACCGCCCAAGAAAAAAGATACGGTAGCGGTAGCCCCCAAAGACCCGAAAAATCCCAGCACCACCACGGCACCCATTTTGCCGAAAGAGGAGCCTCGCGATCCGAACGCGATGATGGTCGATACGAAGAACAAGACCATTATCTTGAACGGGGTGGTAGCACCGCGAAAATTACCCCACTTGGATCAGATTTACCCCATCGAGGTGATTGGGACTTATGCTAGTCCGCGTGGTCAAAAAGCCCATGAAACCGTTGTGAATTTCAAGGGCATCAAACCAAGTGAACTCGCCAAGGCTTTGACCGATTTGGGATTGAAACCTGGTAAGCCTGCGTATGGAGAAGGGAAAGAAGCCCAAGGTCCTGAAGTGAAAGTGTATCTTGAAATCAAGCAGGCCGACGGCAAAGATAAACGCTTTCCGATCGAAGAATGTCTGATCCATAATAAGACCGGAAAGAAAATGCCCCCGCTCAAATGGATTTTCACCGGCAGTGCCTTGAAGCAACCCGATCCGGAAAAAGAGGAAACGGTTTATGGGGCCGACCTAACGGGTACCTTTTTAGCGTTGTTCCCCGTGACGGCCGATACCGTCTTACAAACCTCGATGACCATGAAAGATGAGCCGAACTGGAAATTAGAGATCGATCCCAAAATTATTCCGAAAGAAGGAACTGCCATCAAATTAGTGATTGTGGTTCCTTAATTTTGTGCCGGTTCTTTTTCTTCTTTGAAGCGGCCCTTTAATAATACCTTGAGAATATCCCTTTCAAACTCCAGTTTTTGAACATTCGTTGAGCGAATTGCCCATTAATCGATAGGCCTTATTCTTGAGCGATTTTCAATATCCGCAACGGTTTCTTGAGAATCTTTACCATATTTGGTGCACTTTACCAAACAGCCCTGAGTATTTGATTTCGGCGGTAAAATCAGAATGAACGTTTCAAGCGATGAGCTTGCGAGAACCTCCCAGAGAAATCGAACTCCTTGCGGTTCGGTTTGCACCCCGAGACAATCAGCATCCGATGAAACCACTAACGAATTTATTTCACACTCTGAAAAAAGGACTGCTCGTGACTGCAAGGATCATGCTCATCACTGGGATTGCCACCCTCATAGCGGGCTGTCAGACTTTTGCAGGCCCTCTTTCGGATGGCCCTGCGAAGGATATCAACAAGCTCAATTGTTCGCTGAAGGGTCATGTTTACGATTTTAGCTTCAATCATGGCAAAGATAATCGCATTTACTCGGAATGCCTTGAACTCAAGAGGGATTTGTACGTTTACACACCGCCCAAATACGATCCCAAAGAGCGATACCCTCTGGTGATCTGGATGCACGGCTACTCCCAAGATGAAAAGTCCTTTTTGGAAATCATCGATAAATTCGATAAAGCCATTGCTGAAGGAATGTTTCCCAAGGCCGTGATTGCTGCCCCTGATGGTAGCCCTCAGGGTCGAGCTTCCTTCTTCGATCCGGGAACGCTCTTTTTGAATAGTCCGTTGGGGCGGTTTGAAGACTATGTGGTTTACGATGTGTATAACCATGTTGTGAAGAATTTTTCCATCCGTCCGGAACGAGAATCACATATTCTCGCGGGGGCATCGATGGGGGGCTTCGCTGCCTTTAACTTGGGCTTTAAGCATAAAGATCGATTTGGGGTGCTAATCGGTATTCATCCTCCTTTGAATCTTCGCTATGCCGATTGCCGAGGCCGAACCCGAACCGACTTTGACCCCAATTGTTTTTCTTTGACCGATCGATACCGTCCATTTGCCCCCGTGGCTCAGTTTTACGGTGGGCTGATTACCATTCGGCAACGCCGAATTTTAGCCCCCGTGTTTGGTGAGGAACCGAATGTGGTCGGTCGAGTGGCCTTGCAGAACCCCTATGAGATGCTCGATACTTACAATATCAAACCGGGCGATTTCTCGATGTTCATTGGTTATGGGAATGAAGATGAATTCAATTTCGATGCCCACTGCGAGAGCTTCTTGTACAAAACTCGGCAGATGGGGATACGGGTCTATTCGGTGAAAGTGATCGGCGGGCATCATGATCGGGCAACGGCATTAAAAATGCTCCCCACACTGGGGGAATGGATTACCCCTGTTGTCGGCCCATATTCCCCGAAGTGATTTTCTCATGGAACTTGGCGACTCGCATCATTTCTTGAACCTGATTGATTATAGGGTCGGGCCGATACTCCATGGAGCAAATTCTTCTTCACCCACACCGTTCAATTCCGATTTGGTACGTTCTCCACTCGCCACCGAAAGGATTTTTTCAAAAATTTCCTGACCAACCTTTTCGACCGGTGTACCTTCTAAAATCACCCCGGCATTGATGTCCATATCGTCAATCATGTGATGATACAAAGGGCTATTCGTGGCAATTTTAATCGAAGGGGTCGGCTTGCATCCGAAGACACTTCCCCGACCAGTGGTGAACACGCACACATTCGCGCCCCCTGCCACGATACCGGTCATACTCACGGGGTCATATCCGGGGGTATCCATCACAACGAAACCTTTGGCGGTAACTGGTTCGGCATATCGAACCACATCGACCATGGCGGTGGTCCCTGCTTTCGCGATTGCCCCCAGTGATTTCTCGTAAATGGTGGTGAGTCCCCCTTCTTTATTTCCGGGGGAGGGGTTGTTGTTGATCTCGGCACCAAAGACGCTGGTATACCACTCCCACCATTTAATCCGTTCGACGAGTTTTTCGCCCACGGCCTTGGATATTGCCCGTCGGGTTAACAGGTGTTCGGCACCATAAATTTCGGGTGTTTCCCCGAGAATAGTCGTTCCACCTTGTTGAACAATCAGATCGGAAGCGACACCTAGGGCCGGATTCGCAGTCACCCCGCTATTGCCATCGGACCCACCACAATTGGTACCCAAGATAATGTGCTTAGCGGGCAAGGGCACCCGTTTGATCTGATTGACCTGTGGAAGGAGATTGATAACCGTTTGAGTGGCCACATCCACCGTCTTGGCAATCCCGCCGCATTCTTGAATCGTCAGGACCAACGGTTTATTGTCGGGGCGACCAATTTGAGTGAGCTTTTCGCCTTCGATCAGATGGCTAGCTTGACCTGTCTCGCATCCTAAACCAATCAGGATATAAGCTGCTACGTTGGCATGGCGGGCGATCCCCGCAAGGGTTCGATCTAACTGGCGATGGTCTTCCGAATCATATGCCAAGCCACAACCTAACCGGTGAGTGATGGCAATCACACCATCGACATTCGGATAATTCTTGAGTATCCCCAAAGATTTGATTCGATCGCCGACGTATTTGCTCGTGGTCGCGGAACAATTGACGGTGCTGATGACAGCAATATAGTTTCGGGTGCCATAACGCAGATGATCGGGTCGCGATGGTCCCCGATCGAACCCCATAAAAGTTCGCCATTGATTGGGTTCGCCAGGGGGGGGGGGCACTTCAGTGGCATAGGCGTAATCCCTTTCAAATGATCCTAACTTCACATTGTGAACGTGAATATGCTCTCCGGGTTCAACGGGTCGGGCCGCAAAACCGATGATTTGGCCATATTTCTTGATGGGGTCTCCTTCGGAGATCGGCACCACTGCAAATTTATGCCCCATTTTGATGGGGGTGGAGATCGTGACCTTCAAATCACCGAATTGAAGTTGAGTTCCCTGAGGGAGTAATTGCGTTGCAATCGCGACATTATCTTGCGGACGAAGATGAACCGCTTGTGTAGGTTTGGCAGACATTGTGATCGTAAACTCGTGTTGAAATCGAATACCAGAAGTTAAGATAGCTGAATTGGGCGATCTGTGCAGATGAGCGTCAACGAAAGCTCGGAATAAAGCAACGGCCAGCTGAGCTTTTGGAGTGCGGCCAGCTGAGCTTTTGGAGGATCGTGATCGAGAACAAATCCATCGTACCGCGAGCAAGGTGTTGGTTGAGGCTATCCAGACAAGTTCGAGAAAGTGAACAAATCAATCGAGTTGGTAGGGATTTTCCTTGAAACTTTGGGACTTCTCTTGTGGAACCCGCGGAGAAGGAGGCGGCGGAGGCGGTACTACTTTGGGAATCTCCGATTCGGGTAACATTTCGGATTTCGGGTTGTTTTTGTTCTCGGGCTTCTCTGATTTTTCGGTTTTATCGGGCTTTTCCGATTTCTTAGATTCGTCGGTTTTGTTCGAGTCCCGTTTGTTTTTGCTCGAAGGGGTTTCGCGTGGGGGGGGCAGATTTTTCCCTTGAGCGCGCAATTCGGCACCTTCGGCCTTTAGGCGTGCTAAGT
Organism: Gemmataceae bacterium; assembly: GCA_026419115.1. Taxonomy (GTDB): domain Bacteria; phylum Planctomycetota; class Planctomycetia; order Gemmatales; family Gemmataceae; genus SKW135. The sequence goes on along the minus strand of JAOAAA010000064.1, from coordinate 6,128 downwards.
CCGGCGGAGGCGCGGGCATCAGATCAAATGCGACCGGTCGAATATCGCTGATTTGAAAGGGCCAGAAAGTCTCGACGAAAAAATCAAAGGGGGGATACGCATACCAAGGGGCCTTGATTCGTTTTTGGAAAGTTTGGGTTTGGTATCCATCGGCCATAATGCGGAAGTTATACGTCCCGTAGTAGGTGAACGGGACATAAGCGGGGCTAATCCCGTAATCGACATCGTTGACGAAGACCCGTGCCCCTGGAGGGGTCGTCTCCACAATCAGACGACGTTCCACACATCCCGTGGCCATAAAGATTAGGGCCAGCAATAGGGTTCGCAAAGACCTTGGTCGCATAGCTCTCCCAAAGAGAAGATCACGGATAATCTGCAAATACCCCGTAAGAACTATTTCTTCAAGCGGAATTATTTGGTAAGACGAAGAACATACGAGGATTGGAGAAATCGAAAGTTTTTTGTGTAAATCATCACAATTGCTATTTCTCTCCCCCATAAAGTTGGCTAAAGTATAAGTACACCCGACTTAGTAAATGTTGATTTTTGGAACAACTCAGGAAGGTTGATCTGCCGACTCCTTTTGCTGAGAGAAAAAGCCTATTTGAAAATAAAACTCGATGGAACTGCTCTCCCAACTCGGCACACATCTAAGGCAATTATTGCTCAACGGCCGGTGGTTTACCCCTGCTGTGATTGCATTACTGGCCTGTTTAGAATTGTTTGGTCGGCAAACAACCAACGATCTTCATGATGTCGTGGGGGTAGCCGTTCTCGTTGCCATCTTGGCTGGTATTGGAATTCGTCATCGCCATAAACCGATCGGCTGGGTGAAAAAATTAGGTTATGCGGTTTGGTATTGCTCCACATTGGGGGAACGTCTGAAATTCGATATTGGGCCTGATCTTCGGGGTGAACCGGTTATCCGCAAGGGGGTACCAGTAATTAGCTATGCCCTTTTTGCTCTGTTACTCGTTTGGATAGCTGTTGCAGAAGTCGTTTGGTTTCTGCGACCCGAGGGGTTTCGCTCTATCTCGATTCAACTCACTTACTTGGGTTACTTAACGGGGTTGATCTTCCTTTGGGGGTTGTTGTTTGTCGCCATTTTGGGAGGGGTTTATCTCCCCATCTTGCTGATCCAAAGAATTATTCCCAAAGAGGCCGATTCCAACGAACCGAACCTCACACGGAAGCAGTTGTTCTTTGTGGGCAGTTACCTCGTGACCACCATCTTCGCTTCGTATATGCTTCCTGCTTGGCCCATTTTCGGCTTCTGTGCTTTGGCCATCTTGGTCACTTGGTTTTGGCAAGCCACTTCTCCACGAAGACCCGATCGGCTTGCTTTTATTTGGCGGAACCGTTCAGGCGGCAACGTGCGCTCGATGAATCTTCCGAAAGCAACGTATCTGCTCATCACTTTGTTGAGTTTGCTTTTGATGGCTTTGATTGCCACCACCACGGGGGGGGGGCTATTCTTGACCCCTCTTGAGACGAATCTTCCGCTCACGAAAATGCTCGGCAATTGGGTAGCGTGGTTGGTTCCTGGATTTTATTTCACCTTGTTGATCTTTGCGATCCTCAGTCAACGTCATAATCCTGCGATTCCCGTACCTCCTGTATTGCATTTATCGAATCAACTGAAGGTACCGGAATCACTGCTTTATCAAATGGCCCAGCATCGGGGATGGCAACTGAAGGTAAACACTGCCCAACCCGAAAAAACCGATGTGTCTGCCGTCTTGGTTTCCCCCGAACGTTCCGAGGCCTATGAGTTCGATCCCACTTGGCCTATTTCCGTATGTCCCGATGATTTAAAAGGGACGATGATTTGGGAACGATTCGCCCGACGGGCTGAAATTCAGCACCGACGCTTGATTTCCAAGGGGATCGAGAAACTCTTTCGCGATGTGAAGGAGAGAAGATTCTCCGCAGGGCATGGTTATTGGTTCGCTCCACATTTATGGTTTGTCACGGGATTAACACGCGACGAAATCACCAATGATGGGGAACCCGGCTTCTTCTCCGATATTGTCGGGACTCCCTATCGAGAGTTGTTTCCCCTCTCGACGCGAAATTATCTTTTCACTCTGTTTCGCAGAACGCAAATCGATCTGGTTTTTATCGAAGATGGGGTGAACTATCGCAATATCATTCGAGTCTTTCGACGACTCTTTGAGCTGGCAGATAAACACCCCCAACGACGGGTAGAAGATATTCATTTCACCGGCTTGACCAAGGTCAAGGTCATCTTTCACGATTTGGATATTGATGAACCTTTCACTTCGGAAAAGTACCCCGAACCGAAGTTTCATCCTCTCGCTCGGGTCCGTGTGATGCACCTGTTCAAGGATCGCGGGGAACATGAAGAACTGCTGGATGCTCCCTTCGATTTCGATCGATCCCCCGCACCGGTCTACTTTGGTTGATCGCCGGTAGGAAATCGTTGGGGGCTGTGCATCGCTGAGGGATCGGAAAAGGCAAATCGCTTAGGGATTGAAGAATCTCACCTCGTTCACGATGAAATCTATGATCGATTCCGAAACAACTGGTCAACGATAAGGGAAACCATTATCGTATCGAGATAAATCAATCATTTGAAAACCCTCAGCAATATGAGCGGAACTCCATGACGAAAGTGATGATTGCCCCAAGCCATTTGGCAAAGGAGAAGGGGGCATTTTTCGAGGTTCTTCAAGCAGCAAAGCTCGATTTGGTCTATCCTCAAAAGAATGTGCAAATGACCGAGCAAGACATCTTAAACGAGTTTCATGGTGTCGAAGCGGTGATTGCTGGCTCGGAGCCTTATACTCCGAAGGTATTTGAAACCTTTAGTCAACTCAAAATTATCTCACGGGTCGGGGTAGGATATGATGCGGTTGATGTGAAAGAAGCCACCAAACGGGGGGTCGTCGTTTGTTATGTTCCGGGAACGAATCAAGAGGCGGTCGCGGAACATTGCTTCTCGTTGATGTTGGCCTTGGCAAAGAATGTGGTCAGTCAGCACAATCAAATACGGGAGGGGAAATGGCCCCGTCATGCGAATTTACCATTGCGAGGAAAAACTCTTGGATTGATCGGGCTGGGACGGATCGGCAAAGCAATGACCCGAAAGGCCAAAGCCTTTGATTTGAAGGTGATTGCCTACGATCCTTTCCCCGATACTCGCTTTGCACAGGAACAGCAGGTCCCGCTCTTGACGTTAGATGAAGTTCTGCAACGCAGTGACTATGTTTCGTTGCATTTGCCGGCCACACCGGAGACGGTGAAACTCATCAACGCTGAAAAGTTAGCCTTAATGAAACCCACGGCCTACTTACTCAACACCGCACGGGGGGCGGTCGTTGATGAGCAGGCCCTGTACGATTTTCTGAAAAATAAGAAAATTGCCGGCGCGGGGTTAGACGTTTTTGAAAAGGAACCCCCAGTCGGTTCGCCGCTATTAACGCTGGATAATGTGGTGCTAACCGCTCACACGGCGGGCGTGGATACGGAATCTCGCGATGCCATGGCGTTAATGGCAGCACAAAACCTTGTGGCCTTGCTCAAAGGAGAATGGCCCGAGGAGCGAATTGTTAACCCAGAGGTGAAAGAGGCCTTTTTCTCACGGAAATAACCACACTATGAATTCGTTAACACGTCGAGAGATTTTGGAGAAATTCCGTCGGCAAATCGAAGCAGGCCAACCGATTATCGGGGGGGGGGCTGGCACGGGCTTGAGTGCCAAATGTGCCGAGGCCGGCGGAATCGATCTGATTATCATCTACAATTCGGGACGGTACCGCATGGCAGGACGGGGAAGCCTTGCGGGAATGCTGCCCTATGGCGATGCGAACCAAATCGTGATCGAAATGAGCCGAGAGGTTCTTCCAATTGTCAAACACACTCCCGTTCTGGCGGGGGTTTGTGGCACCGATCCGTTCCGCATCATGTCCCAATTTCTTAGGGAGATCAAAAACCTTGGCTTTGCCGGCGTGCAAAATTTCCCAACCGTTGGCCTATTCGACGGCCTGTTTCGTCAAAATTTGGAAGAAACCGAGATGGGCTACGATAAAGAAGTTGAAATGATTGCCCTAGCCCATGAATTAGACCTGTTGACCTGCCCTTATGTTTTCAATGTTGCGGAAGCCGAAGCCATGACCCGTGCGGGGGCCGATATTCTCATCCCCCATATGGGGCTAACTACCAAAGGGGCCATTGGTGCCAAAACTGCTTTAACGCTGCAAGAGTCGGTACAACGAATCCAACAGATGCACGATGCCGCCAAAAAGATCAACCCCGATGTTCTGGTTTTATGTCACGGGGGGCCGATCAGTGAACCCGAAGACGCTGACTACATCCTCAAAAACGCTCAAGGAATCGTTGGCTTTTTTGGCGCTTCGAGCATTGAACGATTACCAACGGAAATCGCAATCACCGAGTGCGTGCGAAAATTCAAACGCATCGGTCAATGATTTTTTTAGATGATGGTGGCTCACCAGTCGAGTAGGGTTTCATTCATCACTGGTTAAGAATCGTCTAATTCATTTTGCGTTTTAACATCACCACACCCAAGCTAAAGGCAACAACGCCGATGCCAATCAACAAGCCACAAGGTAAGGCCAATTCTTGCCAAGTCATTCCTCGCCACATGGCCCCTTCGAGGGCGGTGATACTCCATTTGATCGGGGAAATATGGCTCACGGTGAGCATCCATTTGGGCATGAAGAACAGGGGAATCATTCCTCCCCCAATCATGGATAGAGGCATGAGCACACTCCAACCGATAGTGGAAACGGCTTGCTCGCTGTTTCCTAAGGTACTCAGTAGCATCATGATCCCTGTGAAACATAACGAGGTCGAAATGACCGCCACGACCCATTGCAAGGGGTCCGCAATCCGAATCGAAAAGACCAATCGCCCAAAGAGCAAAATCACGAGGGAAATCAGCATCGTCATCAGAAAACAGGCTAACCCCTTGCTGGACAGAATTTGGCTTAGCCCCAAGGGGGCTAAGCGCAGCCGTAACAAGGTTCCCTTCCGGCGTTCCACCACCAACCCAATCGCAAACGAAGTGACCACGCTGAGCAATCCCCAGATCACTGCTTGGGGAAACGTAATATCGTAAGAACTTGGGGGAAGTACTTTCTCGTTGTAAACGGCCCGAGATTCGATGCGAACCGGTATGAAAGAAAGATTCCCCATCCCCTCGGCCGAGTCGGGAATGGTCATGGCCTTATTGAGGCTGTCGAAAATCAATTCCACCATCCTTTTCTGATTCGGATCGATATCCTTCGAGGCGAGTAAATCGGCACGCACTTGGTCGAATCGTTTTTTCAACAGGTTCGGATCGGTGAGTTGGTCTTGCACAAATTTCGTGGCACTTTCGAGCAGAACCCCTTGCAGTAACCCCTCTTCGGCACGTCGAGAAGGATCAAGCCCTAGTTCCAGTCGTGGGGGATTCGAGCTTAAGAAACCGACCTGTTGACCAAATCCCTTGGGGAGCCGAAGATAGGCCGTTAGCTCGCCACGACGAACTTGATCTTGGGCTTGATCTAAGGGCAGGGATTTCAATTGCAGCGAGGGGACTTGGCCTAACACTTCGAGAAATTGTTGAGATTCAAACGATCGATCCTCATCAATCACGGCGAGCTTGAGTGAGGCGGCTGAACTCCGCGAGGTACTGAAAATCGAACCAAAAAAGAGGGCAATCAACAACGGGAAGCCAAAGAACCAGAAGGTACCCAATCGATCGCGAAAGAGAATTTTCAGGTCTTTCAGTGCCAAATACCAAATGGTTTTCATGAATCGCGTAATCCCCTTCCTGTGAGATTGAGAAACACCGTTTCAAGGCTGGGTGGCTCGACTCGAAAATTCCGAAAGCGGACCCCTAGTTTTTGCCAGTGAAGGGCCTCTTCAAACGGATTGAGGCTCTCGAAACTCCAAGCGTTCTGCTCAATTTTTCCCGGAAAACCGGTCAGATCGGTCGGGAGATCGAGCAACTCGGCTTGCACACGCGAATGGCCCCCATATTGGTTGCGAAGTGCTTCCACCGTGTCCAAAGCAAGAATCTTCCCATGATCGATAATCGCAACCCGATCGCACAGCCGCTCGGCCTCTTCCATGTAATGAGTCTGTCTCTTATACACATC